>JBFWOK010000137.1:0-19794 GCA_050250555.1 Limisphaerales bacterium | reverse complement strand
ACGCGGACGAGGTGGCGAGGGAACTCGCCCGTGCCGGGGTCGCGCTGCTCGACGAAGGTTGCGAAATCGCCGCCGTGGCGGCGGATGGCGAGGGCGAATTTGTCGAGGGACTCGAGCAGTTCGAGGATGTCGGAAAGCTGCTGATCGGTGAGGGTGTTGTCGTCGCCGAGGTTGCGGAGGCGGACATCCTCGACGCCGAGCTGGATGAGGATGCGGTTGAGCTGGAGATCGTCCTCGACGTACTCCTCCCGTTTTCGGCGGCTGATGAGGTAGAGCGGGGGCTGGGCGATGTAGATGTAGCCGCCCTTCACGAGTTGGGACATCTGCCGGTAGAAGAACGTGAGGAGCAGGGTGCGGATGTGGGAGCCGTCCACATCGGCATCGGTCATGATGATGATCTTGTGGTACCGGAGCTTCTCGAGATTGAAGGCGCCTTCGCCATCCCCGAGGCCGATGCCGGTGCCGACGGCGGTGATCATGGTCCGGATTTCGGCATTCTGGAGGACCTTGTCGAGGCGGGCCTTCTCGACGTTGATGAGTTTTCCACGGATGGGGAGGATTGCCTGGAACCGGCGATCGCGGCCCTGTTTGGCGGAGCCGCCTGCGGAGTCGCCCTCGACGATATAGAGCTCGGTGTTCGCGGGATCGCGGTCGGAGCAGTCGGCGAGCTTTCCTGGAAGGCCCCCGCCTGTGAGCGCGGTTTTCCGGACCGCTTCGCGGGCTTTCCGCGCGGCTTCGCGGGCGCGCGCGGCCATGAGGGCCTTTTCGATGACCTTCTTGGCGAGGGCGGGCGTGCCGTCGAAATAGGTCATGAGTCCGTCGTAGATGATCGACGAGACGATGCCTTCGACCTCGGTGTTGACGAGTTTGACCTTCGTCTGGGATTCGAAGCGGGGGTTGGGAAGCTTGACGCTGAGGACGCAGATGAGGCCTTCGCGGACGTCATCGCCGGTGAGGGCGGGGTCCTTGTCCTTGAGGATGTTGTTCGAGCGCGCGTACTGGTTGATGGCGCGGGTCAGGGCGGTGCGAAAGCCGGTGAGATGGGTGCCTCCGTCGGGATTCGGGATGGAGTTGGCGAAGCAGAGGATGTGGTCGTTGTAGCTGTCGTTGTACTGGAGGACGCACTCGACGATGACCTCGTCGCGGATGCTCGAGAGCACGACGGGTTTGGCGTGGAGGAGGTCCTTGTTCTTGCTCAGCTGGCGGACGAACTCCGCGATGCCGTCCTTGTAGTAGAAATGTTCGGATTCCCCCTCGGTACGCTCGTCCGTGAGGATGATTTCGACGCCGGGATTGAGGAATGAGAGTTCCCGGAGTCGGTTGGCGAGGCGGTCGAACTTGAATTCCGTGGTGAGCGTGAAGATCTCGGCGTCCGGCTTGAACGTGATGAGGGTGCCGGTGTGACGCGACTGGCCGATGACTTCGAGCTTCTGGGTGGTCTTTCCGCGGGCGAACGCCATGTGGTACACGCGCTCGTCGCGGGAGACCTCGACCTTGAACCACTCGGAAAGAGCGTTGACGCATTTCGCTCCGACGCCGTGGAGTCCGCCCGAGTACTTGTACGCTCCCTGGCCGAACTTGCCCCCGGCATGGAGATTGGTGAGGACCAGTTCGACCGCCGGAATGCCCCATTTCGGGTGGATATCGACCGGAATTCCCCGGCCGTCGTCCCGGATCGACACGGAACCGTCGACGTGAACGGTCACTTCGATCTTCGAACAATGGCCCGCGAGGTGTTCGTCGATCGAATTGTCGAGCACTTCGAAGACGCAGTGGTGCAGGCCGCGTTCATCGGGGTCGCCGATGTACATTCCGGGGCGTTTCCGGACCGCTTCGAGGCCCTCCAGTTTGTCGATCTTCGAAGAGTCGTACTGCCCGGGATCGGGGGCCGTGGACGGGATTGAATCGGGTGTCTCGGAGTCGTCGGACATGGCGCAAAATCGGGCGTGCGAAACGACGATTTTGTTCAGCAAAATCGTAGGCCGGAAAGCCTATCGGATGGGTTGGCTGAAACAACCCCGAACTTCCATCTCGTTCCGAGTTATTGGGCCCGCCCGACCGCCCCGGCCCCACCTATTGGGTTTGGGCCCTTTCCGGGCGCGAATCTTCCAAAGAAAGCCAGACGCGGAGGGATTCGGTGACGGACCAGGCCTGGGCGTCGCAGCCGCGCTGGGAATGCGGGGCGTCGCCGTCGAGGATCTCGGGGAGTTGCCCGATGCAGCCCGAGGGGAGCAGATCGGCGGTTGTGGCGAGGATCGCGCGGGCGGCGCGGCGGGCTTCCGGACGTTGATTCCAAGCGACCGCGAGCGCCTCGCAGAAGGTGGGCAGGAACCAGGTCCACGCGGTGCCGTTGTGGTAGGCGGGTTTCCTTTGGGTGTCCTCATCTCCCTGGTATTGGCCGCGATAGGGACGGTCGGGGTCGTTGAGGAGGCGCCCGTCAGGCGCCTGGATGGGCAAGGGCGGGCTCACAGGAAGGGGAGCAAGGGACCGGAGGGCGCCCGGGACGAGAAGGTGGCGGATCGCCGAGTCGACGCACCGGCGGGCCTGGGATTCGGTCGCGAGGCCAAGGGTCACGGGAAGGAGAGTGTTGCACCGGAGGGCGGTGTCGGGAACGGCCTGGGCCGCCGGGACCTGGGGCCGGGCGAGCAGGACGTCCGAAAACCATCCACGATCCTCCAGCCAGAAGAGGCGGGAAAAGGAAGCCGAGGCCCGTTGTTCGATCTCTTTCCAGCGGGCGTCGCCGGAATCCATTCGGGAAACAAACCGGAGCGCCGTGATCCACAGCGCCTGGATCTCGACGGGATACCCTTCCCGGGGTGTTCCCGCGGGGTGGTTCGTGTCCATCCAGGTGAAATGGGACGGGCTCCAAACGAGGCCGCTGTCCGGGTCGACGCGGATCCCGTTCGGGGTTCCGCGCAGGTGTCCATCGAGGAGGTCACGGACAATGTTGAGAAGGGACGGGCCGCCCGGATGAACCGGTTGGAGGAGGAATCCTTGGGGGCGCCGATCCACGATCTCCTCGACGACGCGGACGAACCAAAGCGCGGCGTCGCTTGTGTCCCTGTTCGAGGCGTTGTCGCCGTGGATCGAGTTGGGGAGCGTTCCACGGTCGGCGAAGCGCCCGAAGACCCGGAGGATTCCGTCGACCTCGACATCCCATCCGGAGGCGAGAAGGCCTCGGGCGGCGATGAGGGTGTCGCGGCCCCAATCCAGGAACCACGGGTAACCGGCGACGACGGTGTGTCCGGCGTCGCGCCGCACGACATAGGCGTCGGTCGCGCGGGCCAGTTGACGGGCGAGCGCCGAAGTCGACGACACGGGATGCCGCGTGGGCTGTGGATCGACCGGGAATGCGGGAGTCGGGACGTTCCCGACGGGAACCGGAGCCGGCGAAGCGGTGACCTTGCGGGCATCGGATATTCCCGGAACGGAAGGGTCGTTCCCGTCCGCGGCGAGCGGAGGCGGTTCGGCGTCCAGGGTCAAAGTGACGGAAGCCCCCTGGGCCAGCGGCACCGAGAACCAGCCAGGACTGTAGGCGTCGCCTTCTCCGACCTGGCCACGGGAGGCTTCGATGGGGTGGGGAATGTGTTCCGACCACTCGGGTTGGGGGTTGAACGTGCCCGAACTCGCCGAAACCACGAGGCGTCGGTCATGCGCCGGCGTGAACTCGAATCCGCACGCCCAATGGATCGGGCGGCAGTGCCGATTGAAATGGTCTTCCGCCCCTGGATTGCGGCGCGTTTCGGCGTGAAAACTCCGGTCTTCGACATCGACGCGCAGCGTCAGACTCGCGTCGAGCGGCGCGCCGGTAGCGGACCGGGTGAACCGGAAGACGACGGTGTTCCGGTCCGGGAGCATGGCCAGTTGAAGGGCGATGACGACGCTGCGGCCGTCGCCGGCGTTGGCCTTGAAAGTCCAGGACGGCACGGGTTCGGATTCGAACCGGACGAGATTGAGACCGTCGAGGGGTGAGATGAAGCCGTCGGCATTGAGCCAGGCACGGACCCGCTTCACGAACACATGCCGATCGACGGGGACGCTCGGGTGGAGATTGGCGGCGAGGACGGCGTCGTATTTGGAACGGACGCTGCCGAGGTGGATTCGCACCCGGGACATGCCGCCGCGGCGGTTGGTGAGGAGAACGACACCGTCGGGATCTGGGACCGGGGATCCCACGTTTCCGTCATCGCCATCGCCTTGTCCGTCGTGGGGGTCCGCGAGGAACTGAACAGGGGCGACCACGGGGGATTTGGCATCAGGGGCGTCGAGCCTCAGGGTGGCTGGAAGCGATCTTGAAGGCGTGGCGGGCGGGAATGCCGTCAGGTGACCCTGGGCGACCGGGATGGATTCCCGGTGGATTTCCGGTTGGGCTTCATGGAGCCGGAGGTGGGCTTGGAACGGCGTGGGATGGACGACGACGAGCCACCATCCGGGCGGGACGACGGTGATGCGTCGGGCCTGGTCGAGGCTCCAGATCATGACGCAGGGGAACGGGTCGGTCGTGGTCCACGCGCGGGCAATGGAACCAAGATCGAGGCGCTCGATTCCACCGCTGGGGCGGCGGGCGGCGATTTCCGAGAGCAAGGCGAGCCAGCGCGGGCCATTTTCGGCCACGAGTCGGGAAGTCGCTTCCGCGTCCAGGCCCGTCACGGATTCCGCGGGGGCCAACTGGCAGGCGGCTTGGAGGGCCCAGGCGACGCGGGCCCGACGGGCGCGGTATTCCTCGCCGAATTCGACGGGAGGAGCGGGTTGGTCCGAAAGGGAGTAGGCGCTTCCGGGCGCGAGGGTGAACACGGTGCGCCCGTGGCGGGATTCGGACTCGGGGAGCGGTTGGCCGAGAAGATCGATCGTGAACGCGGTTGGAGGAAGTCCGAGGTCGGTGTTGGGCAGGTCGAGGCGGTTCGTCTGTCCGGGATCGAGGTTGACGAGGACGAGGGCTGTCCATCGGAGATCGGCGCTCCGACGGAGGAGGGCGAATGCCGGGCAGCCCTCGGGGCTGAGTCGGGTGAGTGTGGCGCCGTCGAAGAAGGCGGGATGGCGGAGAAGCAGTTGATTGAGGGCGGCGAGTTCGTCGACGAGATGGACCGGGGAATCCCAGGCGAGCCCTGTTCGTTGATGGACGAGGATCTTTTCGGTGGCGAGCCATTCGACGCCGCAAGTGAAACCAAAACCGCCCTGGACGCTGGTGAGGGCGCAGAGGCGGTTGCGGAGGAGCGACCATTCGCGCCCGCGCGCGGCGAGGCGATCGTTGTCGTGCGTTTCGCTGTAGTGGACGTAGGTGCCGACGCGGGTGGACTGGCGGAGGGCGTAGTCGAGGTAACCCTGGACCTGGTCGCCGGAGAAGTTCTGGAACAGCTCCGAGTAGGCCCACTGCATGCCGCCTTCGGTGAGGAGATCCTCGGTGGCGTCCCAGGATCCGCCGAGGCCTTCGAGGAGGAGGACGGCGTCCGGGAACTCGGCTCGGATACGGGCGCAGATGTACTGCCAGACGTGGGTGGGGATCTTGTAGCCCGCATCGCATCGGAAGCCGTCGACGCCCCGTCGGCACCAGGCGAGGAGGGCTTCCGCGAGGAGATCCCAGAGGGCGACATCGTGGGGTTCGAGTTCGACGAGGTCCTCCCAAGTGACTCCCCACGCGCCGGGGGAGGCGAAATTCCCGGAGGAATCGCGTCGGAAGTATTCGGGATGCTCCTCGAAAAGGCGGGATCCCCAGCCCGTGTGGTTGATGACGATATCGAGAAACACGCGGGCGCCGAGGCGGCGGGCGGCGCGGGTGAGTTCCTCGAACTGCTGGATACCGGTGGTCCGGTGGTCGAATTCGACGAGGGCGGGATCGATGGCGGTGAGGTCGAGCGCGGCGTACGGGCTTCCCATGCGGCCGTACCGGGCGAAGGTGGTGGGGGTGGGGTGGACGGGAAGCAGGTGGAGGATCCGGCAGCCGAGGCGCTGGACCACATGGGGAAGCAGGCGGGCGAGGTCGCGGAGAGTGCCGGAGGCGGGGAGGGTGGCGTAGCCTTGCGCCTCGAGGTGGCGAAGGCTGGATTCCACGGGTTCAGGGAGGAGGCGGTGGGCGGCGCGGGTGGGGCCGAAGAGCCGGGTGAAGGCGCAGTAGACGGTGTTTCCGGTGCGGGTCCAGTTGGGATGGACGGAGATCCCGGCATCGGGACCCTCGGGCCAATGCTGGAGGCCGGCGGGATCGATGAGGTACGCCTTGGCATGGGCGAATCCCGTCTCGGCGAGGAGGAAATCCCGGGTCCATTCGGAGCCGTTCCAGTCGAGGGGAACGTCGTGCCAGCGGGCCCCGAAGGCGGGCACCTGGGAGACGTGGGCCTGGATGATCTCCTCCCGGACGGTGGTCGCGCGTCCGAGGGTGGTGCGGAGCCGGGCCTTCCATCCCGCCGGGCCGGAGGCGTCCGGCGTTCCGCGAAGGGTGAACCGGACGGAATCCCCGACGAAACGCACGAGGCGGTCGGCGGGCCGAGGAGACATAACGATGGCTTCCATCGACGCGCGGGAAAGCAGACCCCGGGGAGGGGGCCGACGCAAGCCGGGTGCGAGCCCGGGAGAAAAAAGTGAACGGGGCGCCCGGAGAACCCGGACGCCCCGTGAGGCTTCGAAGCGATTGGCTGGGATCAGCCCGCGACGGGCTGTTCCTCGTCGGAGAACGCCGCGGGAAGTTCGGGTTCGTCGGGGCCGACTTCGACGAGGGCCTTCACCTTGACGTTGCGATGACTGACGTAGCCGCTGCCGGCGGGGATGATGTGACCCATGATCACGTTCTCCTTGAAGCCGCGGAGGTAGTCGAGCTTGCCCATGGTGGCGGCGTCGGTGAGGACGCGGGTGGTGTCCTGGAACGAGGCGGCGCTGAGGAACGACTCGGTTTCGAGGGACGCCTTGGTCACGCCGAGGAGGACGGGGACGGCTTCCGCCGGCTTGCCACCCATGGTTTCGACGCGGTTGTTCTCGTCCTCGAACGCGATTTTGTCGATCTGTTCGCCCCACAGGAACGTGGTGTCGCCGGGTTCCGTGATCCGGACCTTGCGCAGCATCTGGCGGATGATGATCTCGATGTGCTTGTCGTTGATGGTGACGCCCTGGAGGCGGTAGACCTCCTGGATTTCGTTGACGAGATGTTCCTGGAGCGCCTGGGGTCCGAGGACATCGAGGATTTCGTGGGGGACGACGGGGCCTTCGGTGAGTTGCTGGCCCTTCTTCACGAAGTCGCCCTTGAACACGATGACGTGCTTGCCAATGGGGATGAGGTGTTCCTCCTCCTGGCTGGTGGTCGTGTCGCGGACGATCACGCAGCGTTTGCCGCGGATGCTGGGACCGAAGTCGACGAGTCCGTCGATGCGGGAGATCTCGGCGGCATCCTTGGGGCGGCGCGCCTCGAACAACTCGGCGACGCGCGGCAGACCGCCGGTGATGTCCTTGGTCTTCGAGGTTTTCCGGGGCGTCTTGGCGAGCAGCGCGCCGGCGGGGATGCGGGCTCCCTCCTCGACGACGATGTGGGCGCCGGAGGGGATGGGGTAGCTGGCGAGGGGTTCCTCGCGATCATCGGCGATGATGATCTGCGGGTGGAGATCCTCCTTGTGTTCGATGATGACGACGGCCTCCTGCTGGGTGGTTTCGTCGATCTCGTACTTCATCGTGACGCCCTCGATGATGTCGTGGAACCGGATGTGGCCGGCCTTCTCCGAGATGATCGGGACGTTGTACGGATCCCACTGAACGAACATGTCGCCTTCGACCTTGTGTTTGCCGGCGGTGTGGCCGCCCTTGACCGAGCCGCCGTCCGGAACGGAGATGATGGCCCCGATGGGGACCGGGTGGGTTTCGAGTTCGCGGTTCTGTTCGTCGAAGATCCCGACGGAACCGGTCTTGTTGAGCACGATGTTGCTTCCGTCGTCGAGGGTGACGAAGCGGATATCGATGTAACGGACGATGCCGTCGTACTTGGCGCGGATCTGGGGCTGCTTGAAAGCGCCGGTGGCGGCGCCGCCGATGTGGAAGGTCCGCATCGTGAGCTGGGTTCCCGGTTCGCCGATGGATTGGGCGGCGATGATGCCGACCGCCTCGCCCATTTCGACGAGTCGTCCGGTGCCGAGGTTCCGGCCGTAGCACTTCTTGCAGATGCCCTGCTTCGTTTCGCAGGTGAGGACGGAGCGGATCTTGAGCCGTTCCATGCCGAGGCGCGAGATGCGGGCGGCCTTTTCCTCGTCGACGAGGTCGCCGGCGTGGACGAGGGGGGTCTTGGGGTCGTTGGGATCGACGATGTCCTCGGCGGCATAGCGGCCGAGGGCGCGGTCGGCGACCTTCACGATCTCGTCCTCGCCCTCAAAGATCGAGTGGACGAAGATGCCGTTGGTGGTGCCGCAATCGTCGTCGCGGATGATCACGTCCTGGGCGACATCGACGAGCTTGCGGGTCATGTACCCGGAGTCGGCGGTCTTGAGGGCGGTGTCGGCGAGGCCTTTCCGGGCGCCGTGGGTCGAGATGAAGTACTCGAGCACGGTGAGTCCCTCGCGGAAGTTCGAGAGAATCGGTTTCTCGATGATGTCGCCGGAGGGTTTCGCCATGAGGCCGCGGACGCCGGCGAGCTGGCGGACCTGCGCCTTGTTGCCGCGCGCGCCCGAATCGACCATGAGGAAGACCGGGTTGTACTCGGACCGGCCGAGGCGGTTCTTCTTTTCGTCGTTTCGTTCGAGCGTCTTGAGCATGACGCTGGCGATCTGGTCGGTGCAGTGGGTCCAGATGTCGACGATTTTGTTGTAGCGTTCCCCGGGGGTGATAATGCCCTTGCGGTACTGCTTCTCGACATCGGCGATCTGGCGTTGGGCGCTGGCGATCTCCTGGTCCTTCTCCCGGGGGATGATCATGTCATCGATCCCGATGGAGGTTCCGGAGCGGGTGGCTTCGCGGAACCCGAGTTCCTTGAGGCGATCGAGGACGACCACCGTGCGTTCGTGACCGCAGAATTTGTAGCAATTCCAGATGAGATCGCCGATTTCGCTCTTCTTGATGGGGCGATTGGGGAAGCCGAGTTCCGCGGGCCAGATCTCGGAGAAGATGACGCGGCCGACGGTGGTTTCGATGATCTTCTTGTTGGCGTCGCCGTACGTCGTTTTCCGGCCGTAATCCGGATTGGACAGGAGGATGCGCTCGTGGGTGCGGAGGTCGCCCTCGATGTGGGCGAAATTGACCTCGTCCTTGGTGGCGAAGAGTTTGAGGCGGTCGGTGTCCTTGCGTGGCGCGCGTGGTTCGGCGGTGAGGTAATAGCAGCCCAGGGTGATGTCCTGGGTGGGGGTCATGATGGGCTTGCCGCTCGACGGGCTGAAGATGTTGAGCGGGGCCATCATGAGAAGGCGCGCCTCCATCTGGGCCTCGACCGAGAGGGGGACGTGAACGGCCATCTGATCGCCGTCGAAGTCGGCGTTGTAGGCGGTGCAGACGAGGGGGTGGATGCGAATGGCCTCGCCCTCGATGAGCATGGGTTCGAACGCCTGAATGGACAGGCGGTGGAGGGTTGGGGCGCGGTTGAGGAGGACGGGGTGGCCCTTGGTGACCTCCTCGAGGATGTCCCACACCTCGGGCACCTGGCGTTCGATCATCTTCTTGGCGGAGCGGACGGTGTGGACGAGGCCGCGTTCCTTGAGCTTGCGGATGATGAACGGCTCGAAGAGCACCAGCGCCATCTTCTTGGGAAGGCCGCACTGGTTGAGCTTGAGTTCGGGGCCGATGACAATGACGGAGCGGCCGGAGTAATCGACGCGCTTTCCGAGGAGGTTCTGACGGAACCGGCCGCTCTTGCCCTTGAGCATGTCGGAGAGGGACTTGAGGGCGCGGTTGCCGGCGCCGGTGACGGGGCGGCCGTGACGACCGTTGTCAAAGAGCGCGTCGACGGCTTCCTGGAGCATCCGTTTCTCGTTGCGGATGATGACCTCGGGGGTCTTGAGCTGGAGGAGGTTCTTGAGCCGGTTGTTCCGGTTGATGACGCGGCGGTAGAGGTCGTTGAGGTCCGACGTCGCGAAGCGGCCGCCCTCGAGGGGGACCAGGGGGCGGAGGTCGGGTGGGATGACCGGGAGGACGGTGAGGATCATCCACTCGGGACGGGACTTTCCGATGGTGAAGCCCTGGAAGAGCTTGATGCGTTTGGCGAGCTTCTTGCGGGTCTGCTTGCTCTTGGTCTCGACCATCTGCTGCTGGAGGACGTCCACGTGATTGATGAGGTCGACCTTCACGAGGGCGTCGCGGACGGCTTCGGCGCCCATTTTGGCGGTGAAAGCGTCGGCGCCGTAGGTGGCGCGGGCGTCGCGGTATTCCAGCTCACTGAGCAGCTGATGCTCCTTGAGCGGGGTGTTGCCGGGATCGATGACGAGATAATCCTCGTAGTAGATCACCCGTTCGAGGTTGCGGGCGGTCATGTCGAGCATGAGCCCGATGCGCGACGGCATGCACTTGAAGAACCAGATGTGGGACACGGGGACGGCGAGCTCGATGTGTCCCATCCGTTCGCGCCGGACGCGGCTGAGGGTGACCTCGACACCGCAGCGGTCGCAGACCACGCCCCTGTGTTTGATGCGCTTGTATTTGCCGCACGAGCATTCCCAGTCCTTGACGGGACCGAAGATGCGTTCGCAGAAGAGGCCGCCCTTTTCCGGTTTGAACGTGCGGTAGTTGATGGTCTCGGGGTTTTTGACCTCGCCCTTGGACCAGGCGCGGATGGACTCCGGGGAAGCGACGGAGATCGCGACGTGGTCGACCTGGTTGACCTTGTCAAGGCCGAGCAACTCGCGGGCCGTTTCCTTGGCGTTGGTGAGCATGGGAGGGATGAGGGGGCTGTGGTGGGGATGGGACGTTGATCAGGAGGCGATTCCGGTGAGACCCAGCGCGCCGGGTTGGGTGGCGGGGTCGACGGGGCCGGTGTACCCGACGCGGACGTCGAGGCCGAGGGACTGCATTTCCTTGACGAGGACGTTGAACGATTCGGGAACCCCGGCTTCGAGGGCATTGTCTCCCTTGACGATGCTCTCGTAGATCCGGGTTCGCCCCTGGACGTCGTCGGATTTCACGGTGAGGAGTTCCTGGAGCATGTAGGCGGCGCCGTACGCTTCCATGGCCCAGACCTCCATCTCCCCGAAGCGCTGGCCGCCGTACTGCGCCTTGCCGCCCAGGGGTTGCTGGGTGACGAGGGAGTAGGGACCCACGGCCCGGGCGTGGATCTTGTCCGCGACCAGGTGTCCGAGCTTCATCATGTAGATGAAGCCGACCACAACCTCCTGATCGAAGGGATCGCCGGTCCGGCCATCGTAGAGGACGGTCTTGCCGGCTTCGTTGACGAGCGGTTCGCCGTGCTCGGCCTTGAGTTTGGCGGAGGCCCGCTTGAGGTGCTCGCGGATCTCGCTTTCCTTGATGCCGTCGAACACGGGCGTCGCGAATTTGATTCCCAGGACCCGGGCGGCCCACCCGAGGTGGGTTTCGAGGAGCTGTCCGACGTTCATTCGGGACGGCACGCCCAGCGGGTTGAGGACGATGTCGACGGGGGTACCGTCCGCGAGGAACGGCATATCCTCCTCGGGAACGATCTTGGCGACGACGCCCTTGTTGCCGTGGCGACCGGCCATCTTGTCGCCGACGGAGAGCTTGCGCTTGGAGGCGATGTAGACCTTGACCTGTTTGATGATGCCGGGATCGACATCATCTCCGGACTCGAGGCGCTCCATCTCCTCGTCGTGCTGCATCTGGAGATCGTCGAACTTCTTTTTGAACTGCCCGATGATCTCGTTGATTTTGTTTCGGATCGGCGACGGGTCGATCTCGATGCGGTCGTACACCTGGGCGAGTTTGCGCAGGAGCGTCTTGGTGATCTTGCGGTTCGCGGGGATGATGATTTCCCCGGTTTCGCTGTTGACGACGTCGAGCGGGATTTTCTCGCCGAGCAGGATGTTGGAGAGGGCTTCCGTGAGCTGTTCGCGGAGTTCCTCGGCCTTGGCCTTGTGGTCGTCCTGGACCTGCTTGGCCTGTTTCCGGGCGTCCCCGGAGATGGCGCGGGTCGGGGCGACCGGCATGGCGGCCATGCCCTTCTCGCTGTCCTTCTTGGACGAGACCTTGACGTCCATGACGATGCCGTAGGTGCCCGACGGGACCTTGAGGGACGTGTCCTTCACGTCGGCCGCCTTCTCGCCGAAGATGGCGCGAAGCAGGCGTTCCTCGGGAGCGAGTTCGGTCTCGGACTTCGGGGTGATCTTTCCGACGAGGATGTCGCCGGGTTTGACCTCGGCGCCGATGCGGATGACGCCGTCGGGTCCGAGGTTCTTCAGGGCTTCCTCGCCGAGATTGGGGATGTCCCGTGTGATTTCCTCGGGGCCGAGCTTGGTGTCCCGCGCGCCGACCTCGAACTCATCGATGTGGATGCTGGTGAAGACGTCGTCCTTGACGATGCGTTCGCTGATGAGGATGGCGTCCTCGAAGTTGTAGCCGTTCCACGGCATGAACGCGACGAGCACATTCCGGCCGAGGGCGAGTTCGCCGTCGGCGGTGCAGGGACCGTCGGCGAGGACCTGGCCCTTTTTGATGACGTCGCCTTTGGCGACGAGGGTTTTTTGATTGATGCAAGTGGCGGCGTTGGACCGCATGAACTTGCGGACGGGATAGACGGCGACGCCGCCCGCGGGATCGTTTTTGATCTTCTTCTTGGTTTCCGGGAGTTTGCCGTCGGCGGTGATGATCAGGGAGTTCCCGGTGACGGAGGCGACCTTGCCGGCCTCCTCGGCGACGAGGACGGCGCGGGAGTCGCGGGCGACGCGTTCCTCGAGGCCGGTGGCGACGAAGGGCGCCTCGGTGACGAGAAGGGGCACGGCTTGCCGCTGCATGTTGGATCCCATGAGCGCGCGGTTGGCGTCGTCGTGTTCCAGGAAGGGAATCAGCGAGGCGGCCACGGAGACGAGCTGCTTGGGGGAGACGTCCATGTAGTGGACCTCCTTGGGCTCGACGTCGATGAAGTCACCCTTGCGGCGGCAGGTGACGCGTTCGGTGAGGAAGTGGCCCTTGTCGTCGATCTGGGCGTTGGCCTGGGCGATGACGTAGTTCTCATCGCGATCGGCGGTGAGGTACTCCATGTGGATGGTCACCTTGCCACCCTCGACCTTTCGGTAGGGCGTTTCGATGAAGCCGAAGTCATTGATCCGCGCGAAGGTCGCGAGCGAGGCGATGAGGCCGATGTTCGGGCCTTCGGGCGTTTCAACGGGGCAGATGCGGCCGTAGTGGGAGGGATGGACGTCGCGGACCTCGAATCCGGCGCGATCGCGGGAGAGTCCACCGGGTCCGAGGGCGGACAGGCGGCGCTTGTGCGTCAGTTCGGCCAGTGGATTGATCTGGTCCATGAACTGGCTGAGCTGGGACCGGCCGAAGAAATCGCGGATGACGGCGGACAGGGCCTTGGGGTTGATGAGCTTCTGAGGCGTCATCGTGTCCATGCTCTGATCGAAGAGCGTCATGCGCTCCTTGACGAGGCGCTCGGTTCGGGCGAGGCCGACGCGGCACTGGTTGGCGAGCAATTCGCCGACGGTCCGGACGCGGCGGCTGCCGAGGTGGTCGATGTCGTCGAGGCTGCCTTCGCCGCGCTTGAGCATGAGCAGGTAGCGGGTGGCGGCGATCAGGTCCTGCTTGGTGAGGATGCGGGAGTCCTGCTTGTCGGGAAGGCCGAGCTTCTGGTTGATCTTGTAGCGCCCGACGCGACCGAGGTCGTAGCGTTTCGGATCGAAGAACAGGCGCTTGATCAGGGCGCGGGCGTTGGCGGCCGTCGGCGGGTCACCGGGGCGAAGGCGGCGATAAATGTCCTTGAGGGCCTCGTCCTCGTTGCGGGTTGGATCCTTTTTGAGGCACTTGATGACGATGCCTTCGTCGACGGTGGTGTCGACGACCTTGATGCGGTTGACGCCGAGTTCGGCGATCTGTTTGACGACGACCTTGGAAAGGGGTTCGAAGGCGCGGGCGACGACGATTCCCTTGTCGAGGTCCATGGCGTCCTCGATGAGAACCTTGTTCTGGATGTCGTCGAGGGCTTCGGCCTGTTTGATCGTGAGTTCCTCGATGTCGTAGAAGAGGCGGAGGACCTCGTGGTCGGTGCCACGGATCTTCTCGTCGCCCTTTTCCTTGTCGTCGAGGAACGCGAGGGCGCGGAAGAACGTGGTGACGAGGAATTTCCGGCGGCGCTTTTTGCGGTCGAGATAGACGTAGAGGAGGTCGCTCGTGTCGAACTGGGCCTCATACCAGGATCCGCGGTCGGGGATGATGCGGAAGCCGTGGAGCATCTTCCCGTTGGCGTGCTGGGTGGCTTCGAAGGCGAGGCCCGGGGAGCGGTGGAGCTGGGAGACGATGACGCGTTCGGCGCCATTGATGACGAAAGTGCCCTGGGGTGTCATCAGGGGCAGTTCGCCCATGAAGACCTTTTCCTCCTTGATGCCCGCCTCCTCGGCGAGGTGGAAGGTGACATGGAGCGGGGCGCCGTAGGTGAGGCCTTCGCGGATGCATTCGAGCCAGTCGATCTTGGGATCGCCGATCTCGTAGCTATGGAATTTGAGGACGACCTTGCCGTCGTAGCTTTCGATGGGGAAGACCTCGGTGAAGACCGCCTGGAGCCCGGTGTTTTTCCGGCGGGAGGGGGCGAGGTCGCGCTGAAGGAATTCCTCGTAGGAATTGACCTGCAGTTCGATCAGGTTGGGCGGGGTGATGACCTCGCGGATCTTGCCGAAGTTGGTCCGTTCCGTCGCGCGGTGTGGCATGGTCGTGGATCGTTGGGAACTGTGCTGTTTGCCGGCCGCAGGGTCGTCCCGAGCGGAGAATAAAAAAGCAGGAGCCCGGCCGGCGCCGGCTACCCGCTTCGCTTGTTTTTAACCCCCGCGTCCCTCCGCCCGGGACGGCAATCGGACGCGACGGGTTGGTGTCTACAGGAACCGACATCGTCGGGCAGGGGCCTTTCGGCCGCCTGCCCGAGGACGGAATACTACTTGACTTCGACTTTCGCGCCAGCTTCCTCGAGCTTCTTCTTGGCGGCTTCGGAGTCGGCCTTGTTGGCGGCTTCGAGGACGGGCTTCGGAGCCTCCTCGACGAGCTTTTTGGCTTCCGCGAGGCCGAGGCCGGTCTTGATTTCGCGAACGACCTTGATCACGGAGATCTTCTTGTCGGCGGGAACCGAGACGAGGATCACGTCGAATTCGGTTTTCGCTTCGGCGGCGGGTGCGGCGGCGCCTCCGGCGGCGGGAGCGGCGGCCGCGACGGCAACCGGGGCGGCGGCGGAGACTCCCCAGTCGGCTTCGAGCTTCTTCACGAGCTCCGCGACTTCGATGACGGTGAGTTTGCCGAGTTCTGCGGCGATTGAGTTGATGTCAGCCATGGTGTCTTTGCGTTTCGTCGACATCCGCAGCCGCGGATGATTTCAGGGACGAGCCCGTCCTCCGACGATTTACTTTTTGGGGTTTGATGATCCCGGCGACGATCGCCGGGAAAGGGTTGGGTGATTGGTTTTTCGGAGTCCGGGATCAGGAGTCCTGTTTTTCGCCCTTGGCCTTGAGGACGCGGGCGAGGGCGCTGGCGGGTTCGTTGAGCAGGCGCACCAGCTGACCCGCGGGGGCCTGGAAGACCCCGAGGAGGGTTGCGCGGAGGACTTCCAGCGGGGGGAGGTCCGCGAGCATGGCGATGCCGGCGGCATCCAGACGGTCATTGTTGAGGAAGCCGAAGCGGACCTTGGGCTTCTCGAATTCCGCGGCGAACGTTTTGAGGACCTTGGCCGCGGCCGAAATGTCCTTGGGGCCGGTCACGACGGCGATCTGGCCGCTGAGCGCGCCGGTGAGATCGGCGATGCCGGCTTCTTTGGCGGCGATGCGGAAAATCGTATTCTTGACGACGTGGATTTCGGCTCCGGACGCGCGGAGGCGTTTCCGAAGTTCGCCGAAATGCTGGACCTTGAGTCCGGTGTAGTCGGCGACGATGAAAAACGGCGCTGCGCTGAGACGCTGGACGTACTCGGCGCTGATGGACTTCTTTTCCTGGCGCATGGTGTGGGCTGGAGGGAAGGGGGTTGGTTAGTGGGAGGCGATCTCTCGGATATCGACATGAACCGCGGGGCTCATGGTGCTGGAGATGGCGCAGGTTCTGATGTAGACGCCCTTGGAGGCGGACGGCTTGGCCTTGAGGATGGCTTCGATCACGGTCCGCGCGTTTTCTTCGAGTTGGGTCGGCGTGAAGGAACTTTTGCCGACGGCGACATGGAGGTTGCTGGTCTTGTCGACCTTGAACTCGACGCGGCCGGCTTTGAATTCGCGGACGGCCTTGGCGGTGTCGTCGGTGACCGTGCCGGTCTTCGGATTGGGCATGAGGCCGCGGGGTCCGAGGACCTTGCCGAGTTTTCGGACTTCGACCATGGCCTCGGGGGTGGCGACGGCGATGTCGAAATCCGCCCAGCCTTCATTGCATTTCTTGATCATGTCCTCGAAGCCGACGAATTCCGCGCCGGCCGCTTGGGCGGCCTCAGCGGCGGCGCCGGGCTTGGCGAACACGAGGACGCGGACATTCTTGCCACTGCCGTGGGGCAGCGGGACCGTTCCGCGAACCATCTGATCGGACTGGCGGGGGTCGACGCCGAGTCGGAAGGAGAGATCGATGGTCTCGTTGAATTTGGCCTTGGGGAACTTCGCAAGGAGTTCGATCGCGGCGCGGAGTGTGTAGTTCCGCTCGGGTTCGAGCAGGCTGACGGCTTGTCGGTATCGTTTGCTGCGCATGACAGAAGGCGGTTCGAACGGGCTTTCAAGGCCCTCCCGCCGGGGTTGCGTCGGTTGACGGTTGTCGTTTGTTGGCTGTCGCTTGGCTGGATGAGCCGGGTTGGGTTGGGTTGGGTTGGCCTGAAAGCGGGTGGCGGGTCGGTCAGTCGACGACTTCAATCCCCATGCTTCGTGCGGTGCCGGCGATCACGCGGACGGCGGCGTCCTCGGAGGTGGCCTGGATGTCATCCTTCTTGGTTTTGATGATTTCGAGGATCTGCTTTCGCGTCACCTTGCCGACCTTGTCCTTGTTGGGGACCTTGGAGCCGGAAGCGATGCCGGCGGCTTTTTTGAGCAGCGCGGAGGCGGGCGGCGACTTGGTGATGAAGGTGAAGGATTTGTCCTGGAAGACGGTGATGACGACGGGGACGATCATCCCTCCGGAATCCTTGGTGCGGGCGTTGAACTCCTTGCAGAACGCCATGATGTTGACGCCGTGCTGACCGAGCGCGGGGCCGACGGGAGGCGCTGGATTCGCCTGTCCACCGGGGATCTGGAGTTTGATTTGGGCGGTGACCTTCTTTGCCATGAGAGTGGGAGTGGGAGTGCGGGGTTAAGCCTTTTCGACTTTCCAATATTCGAGTTCGACCGGGGTGTTCCGGCCGAAGACATTGACCGTGATCTTCAGTTTGCCCTTTTCGGCATCGATCTCTTCGATGACGCCGTTGAAGTTCAGGAAGGGTCCGTCGTTGATCTTGACGGTTTCGCCGACGGCGAAGCTGACCTTGGGGCGTTCGGCGTCCTCGGATTCGGCGATTTGGACCTTGATGGCGTCGATTTCCTCTTCGGCGACTTCGACGGGGCGTTCACCTCCGACGAAGCCGATGATTCCAGGAGTTTCGCGAATGAAGTACCAGGGACGTTCGATGAGGCGGTGCTCGTCGTCGACGAGCGCCATATGGATGTAGACGTAACCGGGATGCAGTTTGCGCATCGACACGGTCTTCTTTCCATTCCGGACTTCCGCGACTTTTTCCATGGGGACCAGGACCTCGGCGATGTACTCGGACATCTCCTCGGGCCGGGAACGTTTTTCAATGTTGTCCTTAACCTTCTGCTCCTGACCGGAGAGGGTATGGAGGACGAACCATCGGTGGCGCATGGTGGAAGTCGGGTGGGGGGCGACGGGTTGGGGTGGGATAGGGTGGAAAGGGGGGGGTGGAAGCCCGGCTCCCTCGCGTCAGACGATGCTTCGGATGACCCAGGCCATGGCGAAATCGGCGATGACCGTGAAGACACCGAGGAGCAGGGTGGCGACCATCACGAGGACGGTGGAGCCCCAAAGTTCTTCGGAGTTGGGCCAGGTGCACTTGCGAAGCTCCTCGCGGGTCTGCTGGACATACGTGGTGATCTTGGCAAGCCAGCCGAGTCGCCAGGCGATGGCGAAAACGACGACGATGACGACCGACCAGACAAGGAGGCTTGTGGTGCTGTTCATAATGTGGGCTGGCGGAGGGGGAGGGATTCGAACCCCCGGTACGGTATTCCCGCACAACGGTTTTCAAGACCGCCGCAATCGACCGCTCTGCCACCCCTCCGTGCGTGTTTCGCTGGCAGGGCGTGAGGGACTCGAACCCCCAACCAACGGTTTTGGAGACCGCTACTCTACCAATTGAGCTAACGCCCTAGCGCGCGACGCGGACAATCTTCAATCTGAAAACGTTGCAACGGGCAAGGCCGAATCCGGGGGACCCGGCCCTGACTCCGTTTGGAATCCATCTCAAGGCATCATCAGTCGCCCACGACGTCGGAGATGCGACCCGCCCCGATGGTCCGTCCGCCTTCGCGGATGGCGAAGCGCTGGCCTTTTTCCATGGCGACGGGCGCGATCAGGGAGATCTCGACCGAGACATTGTCGCCGGGCATCACCATTTCGACGCCCGTCGGCAGCGCCACGGTTCCGGTGACATCGGACGTCCGGAAGTAGAACTGAGGGCGGTAGTTGGTGAAGAACGGAGTGTGCCGTCCGCCTTCCTCCTTGGAGAGGACGTAGACCTCGGCCTTGAACTTCGTGTGGGGTTTGATGCTGGTGGGCTTGGCGAGAACCATGCCGCGTTCGACGTCCTCTTTCTTGGTGCCGCGGAGCAGGACGCCGACGTTGTCGCCGGCTTCGGCCTTGTCCAGCAGCTTGCGGAACATTTCGATGTCGGTGGCGACGGTCTTGCGGGTGTCCTTGAGGCCGACGATTTCGACTTCGTCCATCCGGTTGAGCACGCCGCGTTCGACACGGCCGGTCACGACGGTTCCACGACCTTCGATGTTGAACACGTCCTCGATGCACATCAGGAACGGCTTGTCGACTTCCCGGGTGGGGAGGGGGACGAAGCTGTCGATGGCGGCGAGGAGATCGGCGATGGCCTTTTCGCCCTCGGGCTTGGCGGCCATGGCGGCGGTGGCGCTGCCACGGATGACGGGGGTCGTGTCCCCGGGGAACTGGTACTTGCTGAGGAGATCGCGGATTTCCATCTCGACGAGATCGAGCAGTTCCGGGTCATCGACGAGATCGACCTTGTTCAGGAAGACGACGATGGCGGGGACGCCGACCTGGCGGGCGAGCAGGATGTGCTCCCGGGTCTGGGGCATCGGGCCGTCGGCGGCGCTGACCACGAGAATGGCGCCGTCCATCTGGGCGGCACCGGTGATCATGTTCTTGATGTAGTCGGCGTGGCCGGGGCAGTCGACGTGAGCGTAGTGGCGTTGCTCGCTCTGGTATTCGACGTGGGACACCGCGATGGTGACGGTCTTGGTTTCGTCACGGACGGTGCCGCCCTTGGTGATGTCGGCGTACGAGATCCGGGGTGCGAGTCCCTTGCGGGCCTGCACCTCGACGATCGCGGCCGTGAGGGTGGACTTGCCGTGATCGACGTGCCCGATGGTGCCGACGTTCACGTGCGGTTTCGTACGTTGAAAATTTTCCTTTGCCATTGCCTGACTCCTGAACTTGGTGTCGTTCGATTCTCGCGAGCGTTGCTCCGTC
>JBFWOK010000136.1:0-19852 GCA_050250555.1 Limisphaerales bacterium | reverse complement strand
GGAGAGGCGGAAGCGAGTCCCTGATCGGGATTGACCTGTAGCGGATTGCCGAGGCCGGAACGAATCATGCTTCCTTCGTGTCCTTCGTGCCTTCGTGGTGGGATCGCTTTCTCCCAGGCGCCCCTATTGGAGATCAGGGTGACGCATCCGAGATTCCGGTCGCCCCATACGGCGGAGTGTTCAAGATTCCGCGATGACGCGACGGCGAAGCGGAAGGCGCCCAGGGCATGGGACGGGATTGGCCCTGCCTTGGACGCTTCCGGTCATGCTCTTGGTCGCACTTTCGGCGCGGTCCGCGGACTCGGCATCCGAGGGATATCGTTCCCGCTCGCTGACGGTTCCCTCGGGAGGCCGGTCGGGGTTCAGTCTCCTGTCCGCTTCGACGACGGGGATCACGTTCACCAATCGGTTGAGCGAAGCCCGGGCGGCGGAGAACCAGATCCGGCTAAACGGTTCGGGGGTCGCGCTGGGGGATGTGGATGGGGACGGCCGGTGTGACATCTACCTTTGCGCCGGGGAGAACGGCAACGCCCTGTACCGGAATCTGGGCGACTGGCGGTTCACCGATATCACCGCCTCCGCGGGCGTGGCCTGCGAGGGGCAGTATTCGACCGGCGCGACGCTGGTCGACGTGGACGGCGACGTTGACCTCGATCTGCTCGTCAACGGGATCGGCGCGGGCACGCAACTGTTCCTGAACGACGGACGGGGTTCGTTCACGCGTGTGGTGGATTCCGGGTTGGACCGGTCCCTTGGGGCGACGACGAGTGCGCTGGCGGACGTCGATGGCGACGGAGACCTGGACCTGTTCGTGGCCAACTACCGGACGACCACCATCCGGTCGACGGGTTTCTCGGTGCTGAATGTGGGGGGGCGGCGGGTCATCCGACCGGAGGACCGCGATCGGTTGGAGTACACGCCGGAAGGACGGGTCCTGGAGCACGGCGAGACGCCCTTCCTTTATCTCAACGATGGGAAGGGAAAATTCCGGGCGATGTCCTGGATCGACGGGACTTTTTTGGACGAGGAGGGCCGGCCGCTGACCCGGGCTCCGCATGACTGGGGTTTGGCGGCGATGTTCAGGGACCTGAACGCGGACGGGTATCCGGATCTGTACGTGTGCAACGATTTCCATTCCACGGACAAGATCTGGATCAACACGGGGAAGGGCGGCTTCCGGCTCGCCCCGCGGCGGATGTTCCGCCACACCTCGACGTTCTCGATGTCGGTGGATTTCGCCGACGTGAACCGCGACGGCCTGGACGACCTTTACGTCGCGGACATGCTTGGGCGCGATCACTCCCGTCGACTGATGCAGGTCGCGGCGATGGAACCGCAGGCCACGGTCATCGGGAAGTTTCTCGATCGACCGCAGTACGATCACTCGACCCTGCAACTGAATCGCGGTGACGGCACTTACTCGGACGTGGCGTTCTACGCGGGTTTGGAGGCGACGGATTGGAACTGGTCCGCCGCGTTCCTGGATGTGGATCTGGATGGCTTCGAGGATCTGCTGGCGGTGTGCGGGCAGATGTTCGACCCCCAGGACCTGGACGCCGAAGCGAGAATCCAGGCGCAAGGACCGTGGCCGCAGGAGAGGATTCCGATGAAACTCCTGATGTTCCCGCGCCTGCCGCAGCCCAAGCTCGCCTTCCGCAACCAGGGGGATCTGACCTTTCGCGAATGCGGGACGGAATGGGGGTTTGATCAGGTCGGGGTGACCCAAGGGCTTGCGATGGCGGACCTGGACGGGGACGGCGATCTCGACGTCGTGGTCAACGGCCTGAACGCCGGCGCGGGAGTGTACCGCAACGAGAGTTCGGCGCCGCGGATCAGTGTCCGGCTGAAGGGCGAGGGATTGAACACTGGGGGGGTGGGGGCGCGGATCCGGGTTTCAGGCGGCGGCCCCGTTGCGGTTCAGACCCAGGAACGGATTGCGGGCGGTCGATACCTGTCTTCGGACGAAGGATTGCGGGTGTTCGCTGCGTTCTCGAACGACCGGCCCCTTCGGATCGACGTGGATTGGCCCGGTGGCCGCCGAAGCGTGGTCGCAGCGGCCCGACCGAACCACGAATACGAGATTCTCGAGGCCGCCTCGAGTCGGTCGACGGGAGCGCCTTCCAAGCAGCCGGCGAGCGTGTCGTTCGAGGATGTCAGTGGCCTGTTGAGTCACACTCACACCGAAGCCGACTACGATGATTTCCAGGGGCAACCTTTGTTGCCCTGGCGAATGAGCCGGATGGGGCCGGGTGTGGCGTGGACGGATGTCGACGGGGATGGAACCGACGAACTTGTCATCGGCGGGGGAAGGAGTGGGCGCCTCGGGGTCTACCACTGGAGCGGGGCATCAGGATTCCTTCGACTTTCGGGAGGCCCGGTGGATGAGCCCTTTCCGGTGGATCAGTCGGGGTGGGTGGGCTGGATCGGCGAGGGCGGAAAACGGTGGCTGCTGGCGGGCCAGATGGAATGGGAGGGGGCCGGCGACGGCGGGGTGGTGGGGTACGACCTGGTTGAAGGGACGCGGGCGGTCGTGGTTCCCGGTTGGAAGGAGAGCGTCGGTCCGTTGGCGGTTGGCGATCTGGATGGGGATGGGGATCTCGACTTGTTCGTGGGGGGGCGGGTCAAGGGAGGGCGCTATTCGGAGGCCTGCCGATCCGCCGTGTTCCGCAACGACGGTGGACGGCTGGTGGAGGATGAATCCCGGACCCGCGGATTGGGTCGACCCGGCCGGGTGAGTGGCGCGGTGATGTCCGACTTGGACGGTGATGGTCTTCCGGAGCTTGTCTTGGCTTGCGAATGGGGACCGGTGCGGGTGTATCGGAACGCGGGGGGGCGATTGACGGAAGTGACGGCGGAATGGGGATTGGAGCCGTGGCGCGGTTGGTGGACCGGCGTGACGGCCGGTGATTTCGATGGGGACGGGCGCATGGACATCGTGGCGAGCAACTGGGGTTTGAACACGAAGTACCGGGCCAGCGGGAAGCATCCCCGGCGGCTGTATGCGGTCGATGTCGATGAAGACGGCACGGTGGATCTGATCGAGGCTTACATCGATCCGAAGACCGGGCTGGAGGTTCCCGAGCGCGATCTCAACACCCTCTCACGCGCGATTCCCCAGCTTGCGGCGAGATTCAGGACACACCGCGAGTTCGGTGAGGCGACCGTGGGCGCGATCCTGGGCGATCGGGCGGCTTTGGCGAAGGTCGAGTCGGTCACGACGCTGGCCTCCACGGTTTTCCTGAATCGAGGTGGAACTTGCGAGGCCCGGCCGTTGCCTCCGGAGGCGCAGTTCGCCCCTGCCTTCGGCACGGTGGTCGCCGACTACGACGGCGACGGACGGGAGGACATGTTTCTGAGCCAGAATTTCTTCGCCTACCAGCCCCAGGGGACACGGTCGGATGCGGGACAGGGACTTTGGCTTCGAGGGGATGGTCGAGGCGGGTTCCGCGCGGTCCCGGCGGCGGAGAGCGGAGTGGCGATTGACGGCGAACAACGGGGTGCCGCGGTCGCGGACTACGACGGGGACGGGCGGGTGGACCTGGTTGTGGCGCAGAACGGGAGCGCGACGAAGCTGTATCGGAACAGCTTGGGGAAGCCTGGACTGCGGGTGCGTCTGATCGGTCCTCCGGGCAATCCGAATGGCATCGGCGCGGTTCTGCGACTTGGAACCGTCGGGGCACCCGGGCCGGCCCGCGAGGTGCATGGCGGGTCCGGATACTGGTCCCAGGACAGTTCGATCTCTGTACTGGCGCGGACGCCGAACGCCGACCGACTCACAATTCGTTGGCCGGGAGGGAGGGTCACCACCACGGAGGTGCCCGCCGGCGCGACGGAGATCTCGGTGAGTGTGTCTGGCGAGACAGCGGTCCGGCGATAGCGGTGTTCGTCCCCCCGGGTTCCTTGACGCACCCCCGGCCGACCCTATGCTCGGCGCTCCCGTTTCACCCGGGTCACCGGGGGAGGCGGACCGATCACGACATCGAATTCTGAATCCGAATCCGAATCCGAACCCTGGACCCATTCCACCCCACCCCATTCCATTCCATCCCATGATCAGCATCTGCGAAATCGTTGCCCGCGAAGTTCTTGATTCCCGTGGAAATCCCACCGTCGAAGCCGACGTCGTCCTCGTGGACGGCACGGTGGGCCGCGCCGCGGTGCCGAGCGGCGCCAGCACGGGCGAACACGAAGCCCTCGAACTGCGCGACGGCGACAAGAAGCGCTTTCTCGGGAAGGGCGTGAGCAAGGCGGTGAAGAACGTCATGGACAAGATCGCGCCGGAACTCGAGGGCATGGACGCGCTCGACCAGGTGGCGATTGACCGGACGATGCTGGAACTCGACGGAACCGAGACCAAGGCGAAGCTCGGGGCGAACGCGATTCTCGCGGTGTCCCTCGCGAACGCGAAGGCGGCGGCGCATGCGGTCGGGTTGCCGCTGTTCAAGTACCTGGGCGGAACGAACGCCAAGGTGCTGCCCGTGCCGATGGCGAACGTGATCAACGGCGGAGCGCATTCGGACGCGCCGATCGATTTCCAGGAATTCATGGTGATGCCGCATGGTCTGCCCGACTTCAGCGAGGGATTGCGGGCGATCACGGAGATCTTCCATGCGCTCAAGTCGGTGCTGAAGAAGAAGGGCCTGAGCACGGCGGTGGGTGACGAAGGCGGTTTCGCGCCGAAACTGGACAGCGCCGAGGCGGCGTTGGACGCGATCACCCAGGCGACGAAGGACGCGGGCTACAAGATGGGGAAGGAGATCTTCCTCGCGCTCGATGTCGCCAGCTCGGAGTTCTACAACAAGGACGGGACGTACACCTTCAAGAAGAGCTCGGGCAAGACGCTGTCCGGCGAGGAACTCGTGAAGTTCTACGTCAAACTCTGCGCGGACTACCCGATCGTCAGCATCGAGGACGGATGCGCCGAGGGTGACTGGAAGACCTGGAAGACCCTCACGGACGAACTCGGGTCGAAGGTGCAGCTCGTTGGCGACGATCTCTTCGTGACGAACGTGAAGTTCCTCCAGAAGGGCATCGACACCGGAACGGCGAATTCGATTCTGGTGAAAGTGAACCAGATCGGGTCCCTCACCGAGACCCTGGACGCGGTTCAACTGGCGCAGTTCCACGGGTACAAGGCGGTCTTGAGCCATCGTTCGGGTGAAACCGAGGACGCGACGATCGCGGACATCGCGGTCGCCACGAACTGCGGCCAGATCAAGACCGGTTCGTTGAGCCGTTCCGACCGGTTGGCCAAGTACAACCAGCTTCTCCGCATCGAGCAGTTGCTCGGCAAGGACGCGGTGTACGCGGGCCGGACGGCGCTGCCGAAGGGGCGCTGAAATGAGCCGGGCTTGAACGGAAGGCCTCTCTCAGAGGATGGGTCTCACGGAGACGCAAAGACACGGAGAGGAGGCGGAGGAACGTTGTGGTTGCGCTGTTCGGGTCCTCCCGGATCCAGGGCCTCCGTGCCTCCGTGCCTCGGTGAGATTGAAGGGATCCAACAGAGATCACGAAGAGACCTATTCGGCCGACCTATTCGGTCTCGACGGAAAACCTGGCGGTGCGCTTACTCGGCGGGTCCTGACCTGATTGATCCTCAACCTCCGCTTCGCCATCCCACCATGAGTTCGAGTTCAACCGCCACGCCTGTCACGGTCATCGCCCTGGTGCGGGCCAAGCCCGGGAAAGAAGGCGAGCTTCGTCAGATCCTAAGTTCGATGGTCGCTCCAACCCGAGCCGAGGCGGGCTGCCTGAACTACGAACTGCACCAGTCGGCGGATGACGCCACGCGATTCGCTTTTCACGAAAACTGGACGACCAAGGCGGACCTCGATCGCCATCTGGCGAGCCCGCACGTGACGGCCGCGCTGGCGAAGGTGGGGCCGCTGCTGGCCGAGGCGCCGCAGATCACGCTCTGGGGCCGGATCGCCTGAACCCAACGCCTCAAAGAAGGGATCAAGGACCATGGGAACACTCAACTTCGCGATCGTGGGCTGCGGTGGAATCACCCTGCAGAACCATCTACCCGGCCTGGCCCTGTGTCCGGACGTGCGGGTTCACGCCGTTTGCGACGCCCATCCCGCCACGCTGGAACGGGCGAGACAGGAGACCGGGGCGCCGGTGGCTTCGACCGACTATCGGGAGATCGTCACGCGGGACGACGTCCACGCGATCATCATCGCGACGCCGAACGTGGCCCACCCCCCGATCGCCCTGGCGGCGATGGGCGCGGGCAAGCACGTGCTCTGCGAAAAGCCGTTGGCCCTGAATCGGGCGGACGCCCAACGGATGGCGGAAGCCGGCGAGAAGGCGGGCGTCCGGCACATGACGGCGTTCACGTACCGGTTTGTTCCCGCGATGCGCTACCTGCATCACCTCGTGGGCCGCGGGGACCTGGGGCAGCCGTACCATTATCGGTCCTGCCGGCTTCAGGACTGGGGGACCCGCAACCTGGGTTGGCGGCAGCGCAAGGAACTGGCGGGGACGGGGGAACTCGGCGACATGCTGAGCCACCGGATTGATTTCGCGCATCACCTCGTCGGTCCCATGCGGCGTCTGGTGGCGAACGTGAAGAACCTGACGCCCGTGCGGGACGGCGCGCCGAACGACACGGACGACTGGGTGGCGATCCTGGCCGAGTTCCAATCGGGGGCGACAGGTGTGCTGGAGAGTTCGAAACTGGCGAGCGGCCGCAACGAGAGCTGGCGGAGCCTGGACTACGTCGAGATCAACGGGAGCGAAGGGAGCTTCGAGTTCACCACGGGACGTTGGAACCAGCTCTTCGCGGGTCGGTTGGGCGGACCGGGCATGGAACCCCTCGAGGTGCCGCGGGAATTCTGGGTCTGGCCGGGGTCGCCACGCGATCCGGGCGTCGGCGATCCGCTGATCTCGTTCCGCTACGATCAGGCGGTCGAATTCGTGAACGCCATCCGCGAGCAGCGCCCGTGTTCGGTGACGTTCCATGACGGCGCGCGGGCCCAGGCCGTGATGGATTCCGCCCTGGAATCGGCGTCGACGGGCCGTTGGGTGGACCTTGGGTGAAGTGAAGAGAAGTGAAGTGAAGTGAACCGACCATGAGTTCGAGTCCGAAGGCCCACGGCCACGGCCACGGCCACAATGCGTGGCCCGCATCGATTGGGACCGAAGCGGCACTCGAGGACCTGCTGACCCGGCCGTCGTCCCGGTTGATCGAGTCGATCCGGGAATGGACGAGTCCGTTGGTGATCCTGGGGGCGGGCGGGAAGATGGGGCCGACGCTGGCGGTGCTGGCGCGGCGCGCGGCGGAGGCGGCGGGCCATCAGCTCGACGTCGTGGCGGTCAGCCGGTTCTCCGACGCGGCGTCCAGGGCGTGGCTGGAAGAACGCGGCGTGCGGACGATCGCCTGTGATCTGCTGGGAGCGGACGCCGGGGCGCTTCGCAACCTGCCGGACACGTCCAACGTGGCCTACCTGGTTGGGTTGAAGTTTGGCACTTCGAAGAATCCGGCAGCGACGTGGGCGATGAACACGCTCGTGCCGGCGCGGGTTTGCGAGCGCTACGCGGGCGCTCGGATCGTCGCGTTGTCCACCGGCAACGTCTACCCGATGAGCGATGTGGCGCGGGGCGGTTCCCTGGAATCGGATGCGCTGACCCCGTTGGGAGAGTACGCGAACGCGGCGGTGGCGAGGGAGCGGGTGTTCGAGTTTTGCGCGCGCCGGCACGGAGTGAAGCTCGCGCTCATCCGCTTGTTCTACGCGGTGGAACTTCGGTACGGGGTCCCGGTCGACATCGCGATCCGGGTCCGGGACGGCGTTCCGATCCAACTCGAGAACGGTGCGTTCCATTGCATCTGGCAGGGGGACGCGAATGAAGCGGTTCTCCGGGCTTTGAACCTGACCGCTGAGGAACCGTCGGCGTGGAATCTGTGCCGGCCGGAAGTGTATTTGGTGCGGGACGTGGCGACGGGTCTCGGAGATCTGCTCGGACGCGCTCCGAAGTTCAACGGGACGGAATCGTCAACGGCGCTGCTGGGGAATCCCGGGCGGCTGGTGGCTGCGCTCGGTGAACCGGCGGTGACCATGGAACGGATGACGCCGTGGATCGCGGACTGGGTTCGGCGCGGCGGGCGGAACCTGGGTCGACCCACCCATTTCGAGACGCGCGATGGACGGTATTGACGCGACGCGCCGGCGTTTGGCCGAGGGGTTGGTGATTCCCGCCTGTCCTTTGGCGCTGAATCCTGAGCGGCGTTGGGATACGCGGCGCCAGGCGGCGCTGGCGCGCTACTACCGGGCTTCGGGCGCGGGAGGCCTCGCGGTGGGTGTTCACACGACCCAGTTCGCGATTCGGAACCCGAAGATCGGACTGTTGGAGCCGCTGCTGGGACGGGTCCGGGAAGTGATGGATGAGAAGGGACCTGCGGCGCGACGAATGGTGCTGATTGCCGGGGTGTGTGGTCCGACGGCGCAGGCGCTCGCGGAGGCACGGTTGGCGCGGGAGATGGGGTATGACGCTGGGCTGCTGAGTCTCTCGGCGTTTCGGGGGGCCGGAGAGGACGCCCTGATCGCGCATTGCGAGGCGGTGGCGCGGGAGATTCCGGTCGTGGGGTTCTATCTTCAGCCCGCGGCGGGTGGGAGGATTCTGCCGTACGGATTCTGGCGGCGCTTCGTGGAGATCGAAGGCGTGGTGGCGATCAAGGTGGCGCCGTTCAACCGGTACCAGACGGTGGATGTGGTGAGGGCCCTCGCGGAGGCGGGGCGCGAGGATGTGGCGCTCTACACGGGCAACGACGACAACATCGTGGCGGACCTCGTCACGCCGTTCCGCTTCCTGGCTGGTGATCGCCCGGTGGAGCGGCGCATCGTGGGAGGTTTGCTGGGACATTGGGCGGTCTGGACTCGGTCGGCGGTGGAATTGCATCGGCGTTGCCGGGAAGTCGCCATGGCGGGTTGCGCCGTGCCGGCCGACCTCCTGCGGACGGGTGTGGAAGTCACGGACGCGAACGCGGCGTTCTTCGATGCGGCGAACGAGTACGCGGGTTGCATTCCGGGAATCCACGAGGTGCTGCGCCGGCAGGGGTTGCTCGAAGGCGTCACCTGCCTGGATCCATCCGAGGTGTTGAGTCCGGGCCAAGCGGAGGAGATCGACCGCGTTCGCCGTGCCTATCCGCACTTGGGCGACGACGCGTTCGTCGCGGCGCACCTCGACGAGTGGCTGGGGTAGGCCCGGGCGGGCTGGATTTTTCGGGCGGGCCGGTTCAGGGTCCGCGTCATGAAACCCCTGGTTGCCGGCGTTGGTCTGACGTGTGCGTTGTTGCTCGGTGCCGCGAGCCCCGTGTGGGCGGCGGGCAAATCCTTGTTTGACGGGAAATCTTTTGCCGGCTGGGAGGGGGATACGGCCAATACATTCCGGATTTCCAACGGGACCATCGAAGCCGGGTCGCTGACCGAGATGGTGCCGCGGAACGAATTCCTCGCGACGACCGCGCGGTACACGAATTTTGTGCTGCGACTGAAGGTGAAGCTGGTGGGGACCGAGGGATTCGTGAATTCAGGGGTCCAGATCCGCAGTGAACGGAAGCCGGATCACCACGAGATGATCGGGTACCAGGCGGACATCGGGGCGGGATGGTGGGGGGCGATCTATGATGAGACCCGGCGGAACACCATCCTGGCGAAGCCGGACGAAGCGGTGATCAAGAAGGCGCTGAAGGCGGACGACTGGAACGACTACGAAATCCGCGCGGAGGGACGGCGAATCGTGCTGAAACTGAATGGAGTGACCACGGTGGACTACACCGAGAAGGACGCCTCGATCCCGCAGCATGGATTGATCGCCGTGCAGATCCACGGGGGAGGGAAGGCGGTGGTGTCGTTCAAGGACATCACGATCGAAGAACTGCCCTGAGCCGGGGTTCAAAGCAGGCGGGTCTGGAGCGCTTCCTTCTTGAAGGTTTCGCTGAAGCTTTCCGCCCGGGCGGCGCGGCGCTCCATGACATGTTTTTCGAGCGTGGGACTGTAAGGCACCGGGTAGTCGCCGTTGTAACAGGCGAGGCAGAATCCCTTGGGATCGTCGGCGCCGATGGCCTTGACCATGCCGTTGAGGGAGAGGTACCCGAGGGAGTCGGCGTTCAGGTACCGGCGGATCTCGTCGATCGTGTAGTTCGACGCCATCAGCTTGGAGCGGTCGGGAAAATCGATGCCGTAGAAGCACGGATTCATGTGGGGCGGGCAACTCACGAGCACGTGGACCTCCTTGGCGCCGGCTTCCTTGAGGCTGATCACGCGCGCCTTGCTGGTCGTTCCGCGGACGATGGAGTCGTCGACGATCGCGACGCGTTTTCCACGGACGAGATCGGCGATGAGGTTGAGTTTCACCCGGACGTTGAAATCGCGGATCAGTTGGGTCGGCTGGAGGAAGCTTCGACCGACGTAGTGATTCCGAACGAAAGCCATCTCGTACGGGATCCCTGACTCGAGGGAGTACCCGAGGGCGGCGTAGTTCCCGGAATCGGGGACGGGGACCACGATATCGGCATCGACGGGATGTTCGCGGGCGAGCTGCCGGCCCATTTCGACGCGGGTCCGGTAGACGCTCTGGCCGCCGATGGAACTGTCGGGGCGGGCGAAATAGACGTACTCGAAGATGCAGAACGCGCGGCGCTTCTGATCGGGGAACGGGTGGACGCTGTGAACGCCGTCGGCGTTGATGATGACGACTTCGCCGGGGGCCAGGTCGCGGACGAGCGTGGCGCCGATCAGGTCGAAGGCGCAGGTCTCGGAAGACAGGACCCACGCGTCGCCGAGTTTTCCGAGGGAGAGGGGGCGGAAGCCGAAGGGATCGCGGACACCGATGAGTTCGTCATGCGTCATGATGACGAGGGAATAGGCGCCTTCGATTCGGCGGAGCGCGCTGATCAGAGAATTGGGTTCGCCGTTGTCCGGCGGTTGGGCCATCAGGTGGAGGATGATCTCCGAGTCGACCGTGGTCTGAAAGATCGACCCTTTCTCCTCCAGTTCATCCCGGAGCTGGGAAGCGTTGGTGAGGTTGCCGTTGTGGGCGATGGCGATCTTGCCGCGGGCGCAATTGACGACCAGCGGTTGGGCATTCTGGAGGATGGACGAGCCCGTGGTGGAATAGCGGGTGTGTCCCACCGCGATGTGCCCGACGAGTTCGTGCAACGTGTTGCCCTGAAACACATTGGGAACCAGTCCCATGCCGATGTGGCGGCGGAATTCCTTGCCGTCGCTGGTCACGATCCCGGCGCTTTCCTGGCCGCGGTGCTGAAGGGCGTACAGACCGCAATACGTCAGCTCGGAGGCGTTGGGAGTCCCGTAGATGCCAAAGACGCCACAATAATGTTTCGGATGGGAGGAGGGTGCCGACATCGCGCGCCGGAAGGGTTCGCTCCCCGCCCCGGCGGGGCAAGCGCCAAAACGGGGCCACCCCGAGCATCGGCGTGACGGGTTCAGGACGGACCCTTTCGGGGTATCGCCTGAAATCCCGGCGCATGGCACAAAGACAGTTGTACCGAAGGACAAGGTTATGATGACGAAAACGTGGACGGCGGCGGGGTGGGAACGCGGGTGCCTGACCATGGGTGGACCGACTCGAGCACCGAGAATGAAGCGACCGCCGACCGGTTCGGCGTTCGGCCCGTTCCCGACCGCCTTCCCGGCAGGGGCCAGTCCCCTGAGCTGCGGCGGACTCAGCGTGTCGTTCCGGGTCTTCCTTCTTGCCGCGGTCATCCTTCTGGCGATCGTGTCCCCGAGTCGGTCCGCGGACGGCGGGCACGTCGCCGAGGCATTCCGCAAAGTCATCCGGGACGGGGACCCGGCGGGACTGAAAGCGATCCTGGGTCCGTCGGGTGTCCTTGAAGCGAGGAATGATCTTGGTGAAACGCCGCTGATGATCGCGGTGCAACTGGGCGCGCCGGAAGCGGTCCGCGAACTCCTGGATCGAGGCGCCGACGTGAACGCCACGAATCGGGCCGGGGCGACGGCCCTGATTCGCGGGGCGGCGCGACCGGAGATGGTGCGGCTTCTGTTGGAACGCGGGGCGGATCCGGCTCGGGCGACCGGGCTCGGGCACACGCCTTTGATGCTGGCGGCGCGGAGTCCTGGAGCCCTTGAATGCGTTCGTCTCCTCCTGGCGCGGGGTGTCGACGTGAATGCGAAGAGCCGGCACGGAGCGACGGCCCTGATGGGGGCGGTGGCGGCCTTGAATCCGGAAGCCGTCCGGTTGCTCGTCGAAGCGGGGGCCGACGTGAACGCCGTTCCGATGCCAGGGGAACTTGGGGTCGACCCGATCTGGGGCGGGATTCGGACGCCGCTGATGTGGGCTGCGTTTCGGGGGGATCTCGCTCTTGCGAAGTACCTGCTGGATCACGGGGCTCAGGTGAATCAGGTGATTCCTTTCGGCACGGCGCTGACCCACGCGGGATGGCGCGGCGACGCGGCGATGGCGCGTTTCCTGGTGGAGCGCGGAGGCGACGTTCGCTTGGCGGAACCTTTCTCGGGTTATACCCCGCTTCATTGGGCGGCTTCGCGGGAGTCGGGGGAGGTGGAACTGGTGCGATTCCTTCTCGGGCGGGGGGCGGATCCGCGGGCGGAAGGGGGTCAGCCGATCGATGCCTTTCTTGGTGTGGCGCAGACTCCGGCGTCGTTGGCGTCATTGCGGGGTCCCAACGAAGCGTGGCGCCTGCTGGGTGGCGCTGCGGCGCCGGTGGCGGGCGGCGTTGAGCGTGTTCGGGCGGGCCGGAACGCTGCGGGGCCGGCGGGAGGTGTTGTGGCGGATCAGGCGGCGCTGGCGTGGGCCGTGGCCAAGGCCGTTCCACCTCTTCAGAAATCCGCGGCGCAATCGCGCGAGTCGTTCCTCAGGCACGCGTCGAAGCAGGCCTGTGTCTCCTGCCACCAGCAGTACTTTCCGCTCGCGGCGGTCTCCGACGGGAAGGCCCGCGGTGTGCCGGTCGACGAACCGGCCTTGAAAGCCCTGGCGGAAGTTGTTGTTGAAAGCCACCGGGGGCAGCCGTTCGACGACGAGCCGATGTTCCATCCCGACCCCGCCCATTCCTACGGGTACGCGGTCCTGGCCCTTACGAGGGCGGGCGCCGGGGCCTCCATGGAGACGGATGCGCTCGTCCATCACCTGGCTTCGATTCAGAACTCAGCGGGGAACTGGAATGTGAACCTTCCGCGTCCGCCCATGCAGTCATCGGACATCACGGCGACGGCTTTGGCGGTCCACGCTTTGAAGCACTACGGCTGGGCGTCGCGCCGGGCTGAATTCGATGGGCGGATCCGGGCGGCGAAGGCGTGGTTGGATGCCGCCCAACCGGCGACCCACGAGGAGAGGGTGTATCAACTGCTCGGACTGTATTGGGCGGGTGTTCCGGCGTCGGACCTGAAAACGAGGGCGGACCAATTGGCCGGCGAGCAGCGGGCGGACGGGGGGTGGGCCCAATTGCCGGGATTGGAGGCCGATGCCTACGCGACGGGACAGGCGTTGTTCGCGCTTCGTGAGGCGGGCGGGTATGCGGCGTCAGATCCGCGGTGCGGTCGCGCGGCGCGATTCCTGGTCGAAAGCCAGGGGATGGACGGGACGTGGCACATTCGACGGCGCGCCTTTCCTTTTCAGCCCACCATGGAGAGCGGGTTTCCGCACGGGCGGGATTCCTGGATTTCGGCGACGGGAACGAGTTGGGCGGTGATCGCGTTGTCGACGGTGCTGAACCCGGTTTCCGACGACGACGGGCGGGCGATGGCGCGGCGACTGGCTGCGGTGGCGGCCGCGGAGCCGGCCGGAGCGGGCAGCGGCCGGCTCGTCCCGGGCGAGGTGGATTTCGTGAAGGATGTCCAGCCGGTCCTGGAGCGGTCCTGCGTCCCTTGTCACTCGGGGGATCGCGCGCGGGGCGGGTATCGGTTGACGGACCGAAACGCGATGCTGACACCGGGGAATCTGGGGCTGCCTCCGGTGCTTCCCGGACGGAGCGCGGACAGCATCCTCCTGAAGTATGTGGCGGACGACGTCGATGACCTCGAAATGCCGCCTCGGGCGAAGCGCGACAAATTCCCGGCCCTGACCGGGAGGGAAATGGACTTGTTCCGGAGTTGGGTGGAGGCCGGGGCGGTGTGGCCCGACGGCGTGGTGTTGGGCGTGGCCCGTACGGCGTCGGTCTCGGAACCCTGACCTTCCGGCGACTGACATCGGCGGCCTGCGACCGAATCGTCCAACGGTTCCCGCGCTGGAGGGGAACCGTGTCGATGGATCGAGCCGACCGAGTCAGCCCTTGCGCCCGAGGCCGAGCGTTTCCTTGCAGTAGCGGAGGCTGCGTTCGAGATCCTCCTTCTGGCGATCCCGGTTGCCTCCGTCGTATTGGGAGATCGCTTTGCCAGCCTTGGCGAGGCGGACGAAACGGGCGAACTCGGCGCCGGTCCGGTTGGGCCACGCTTCCCAGAAGGAATTCTCGAGGTATGGAAGTTCGGCGGCGAATCCGCCAATCGTCTCGATGTTGACCGCGACGTTGGGGCAGAGTTGGGCGAAGCGGGCGAAGTAGGCTTTGTGGTCGACGACGTTTCCGTCACCCATGGCGACCCACTGCACCTTGCAGCCCTTCTCTGTTTCCCAGACGACCGAGTCCCGGAGGCTGGTGGTGAACGCGTAGGGTCCGAGCTTTTCCAGGCTCTCCATCGGGTCTTCGAGCGTCCAGACGGCGTTGCCGGAATCCATGTTGGCGCCGACCCAGTCCTTGCCGGCGGCCTCGATGAGCGAGACCAGTTCGGCGGCGGTCATGTCGCCGGCATGATTCTCGACGGCCACCTTGACCCCCAGGTCGGTGGCGAGGGCGCGTTGGGAGGCGAGGACTTTGACGGTGTCGGCGATGCGAGCTTCGATGCCGCCGGGGGAACGACGGTCCTCACGACCTCCGAGAACCACGCGGAAGTAGGGGGACCCGATGGCTTTGGAGAGACGGAGCCCCAGGGCGAGGTGCTCCTCGGCTGTGCCCCAGTCCTTTTTGAACGATCGGGCGGTGGGACAGATGCTCCATGAACCGAGGAGGATTTGAAGGCCTTTGTCCTCGGCGTACTTTCGGAGTTCCGACGCGTCCTTGGATTCGAGCGAGCCGAGGGCGGGGAGGTCGGTGATGAAGAGGGTGTCGAGCTGGAGGGACGCGGCGTAGTCGACGAGTTCGCGGCCCTTCCATCGGAAGGCGCGGACGGCGAAGTTGTCCATGCCGAGCGGAATGCGTTGGGCCGGGGCCTGGGCGTACGCGGGAAGCGACGTGACGGAGCCTGCGACGGCGGCCGCGGCCGCGGCTGTGGCCGTGGCGAGCGTGCCAAGGAAGGAGCGTCGGGACTGGGAGGGGGTGTGCGGGGTCGGGTTCATGGGGAGTTTCGACGAGTTGCGACTCGCGCGTTGGATCCATGAACCCGAGAGGCATCCCACGGAGGCGCGGAGGCACGGAGGGGGACGGAATCCGACTTCGGATCTCCGTGTCTCAGTGCCTCCGTGAGAGAATTCCGGTTCATGGAGAGCATCAACGAGTTGCGACTCGCGGATTGGGTTCATGAACGGCGGAGTTCACTACCACGAAGGCACGAAGATCACGAAGATCACGAAAGAAGCGGCCGGAGTCGCTGGGCTCCCATCGCGCGGGCTTCGTGTCCTTCGTGCTCTTCGTGGTGAGATCCCGGTTCATGACGAGGGTTGTCTTGGGGTGGCTGAGAGACCTTGGAAGGTGGGGTTGGCGGAAGTTGTCGATTCGCGGGTGGGTTCGTGGTGGACGCGGAGTGTGGAGCGGGAGGCGCGGATTTTGAATCCAAGAATTTCGAATTTCGAATTGCGAATTGCGATTTCGCCTTCTGACCGCTTGCGATTCTGCTGAGGGTGCCCTGAGATGGGGCCGAACCCGTTTCCCTTGATTCGACGATTCCCAACATTCCCATGAGAACCTTCCGTTTTCTCCCCGTAACGGCCGTCTGTCTGAGCCTGATTGGTGTCGCCCGCGTTCAGGGCCATTCCGCGAACGAACCTGCTCCACGACCGGACGACTGGTGGAAGCAGCGGCACGAGTCGATGAACACGCAGGTCAAGAATCTGGGTGAAAAGGCCCAGGTGATTTTCATCGGCGACTCGATCACCCAGGGTTGGGAGGGTGCCGGTCGGGACGTTTGGGCGGCCCGCTACGCTTCGCGCAACGCGATCAACCTGGGGATCGGCGGCGATCGGACGCAGCACGTCCTGTGGCGGTTGGACAACGGAAATCTGGAAGGGCTCAAGCCCAAGGCGGCGGTTGTGATGATCGGCACGAACAACTCGAACGGGGAGGACAACACCGTTGAGCAGATCGCTGATGGCATCACGGCGATCGTCCAGAAACTGCGGGTCCGCCTTCCGGAAACCCGGGTCCTGCTCATCCCGATCTTTCCGCGGAGCGAGAATCCTTCCCCGCAGCGGGGCAAGGTGCTTCAGGTGAATCAGATCGTTCAGAAACTGGCGGACGGGAAGCACGTGGTCTGGGTGGATTTCGGGCATCGGTTCGTCGATTCCGACGGAACGATTCCGAGGGATCTGATGCCGGATTTCCTGCACCTCTCCCCGAAGGCCTATGGAATTTGGGCGGACAGCATTGAGGCCGATTTGGTTGCGGCCCTGGGCGGCGGAACGCCGGCCACGGGCGGAGTGGATTTGACCGGCGAATGGGTGGCGACGATGCCCGGGCCTGGCGGGGACCCGGTCAAGATGCCGTTCTCGCTGAAGCAGGACGGAACGACGCTGACGGGGCGGTTCGCGCGGCCCGATGGCGGATGGCTTGAAATGCGCGACGGGAAGGTGGAGGGCGGGAAGTTCTCCTGGACCATCAAGCGCAACCGGCCCGACGGAGGCGACATGATTTACCAGATGTCGGGCAAGGTGGACGGCGGAAAGCTCGCGGGCTCCACGAAAACGGAAATGGCGGGCGCGCCGATCACCCTGGAGTGGACCGGCGAGCGGAAGTGACGGAAGCCCTCCGATGGGGAGTCGGTGGCGCATGGTGGGGCTGGGTGAGGGCCATTGGTCTTTGGCCATTGGCCTTGGCCCGGTCCATTCCCTGGGGGCGCGTGGTACGCGAGGTCGAATGGGAAGGATTTGAGACGATGAAATCACTGAAGTGGATCTGCGCGATGGGTGCCGCGATTGCGGTGAGTCTCGGACCCGGGAGCGAGACGGTTCTTGGCGCCGATGCGCCTCGGACGCTCTGGCCTGGGAAAGCCCCCGGGGAGACCAAGGATCTGCCGGCGGAAGAAGACACCACGAAGCCCTCCGGAGGACTGGTGGCGGGGAGGCGGGTTATCCGCCTCGGCAACGTCTCTTCGCCGACGATCGAAGTGTATCGGCCTCCGGCGGATCTGCGGAACGGCACGGCGGTTCTGGTGTGTCCGGGGGGCGCCTATAACATCCTGGCGATGGACCTGGAAGGAACCGAGGTCTGCGAGTGGTTGAACTCGCTGGGGGTTACCGGCGTGTTGCTGAAATACCGTGTGCCGCGACGGGAGGGCTTGGAGAAACACGCCGCTCCCCTGCAGGACGCCCAGCGCGCGATGGGCCTGATTCGGGAACATGCGGGCGAGTGGGGCATCGATTCCCAACGCGTCGGAGTCCTTGGGTTTTCGGCGGGTGGCCATCTCGCCGCCGCGACGAGCACCGCGGCCGAACGGACCTATCCGAAGGTGGACGGCGCCGACGATCGGAGCAGTCGGCCGGACTTCGCGGTGCTGGTGTATCCCGGTTACCTGACGGTGAAGGAGGAGGACGATCGCGTGGCGCCGGAATTGGTGATCGACGGTCAGACGCCGCCGACGTTCCTGGTGATGTCGCAGGATGACCCGGTTCGGGTCGAGAATGTCCTCGGGTATGCCTCGGCGCTGAAGAAGGCGGCGGTGCCTTTCGAACTGCACATCTATCCGACCGGGGGACACGGGTACGGCCTGAGGCGCACGTCGGAGGCTGTGACGACCTGGCCGGACCGGGTGGCGGATTGGATGAAGTCCCGCGGCCTTTTGGAGCGGCGGTAGACCGTGTCGTCACGGCGCTTGTCGTGCCGGGGTGGACCGTCGAGGATTACGCGGCCGTGGCTGAACCGAATTCGAAACCCAGACGGTGGGCGAGTCCTGTCCGACGAGTGAGGTCCGGGAAGGTCGCCGGACCGAAGGGACCCGAACCGAAGCGGCGGGAAGAGGGCGACGGCGAGATCCCGGTCCGCAAGGAGGTATCGGCCCTGTCCCTCGCGACCCGCGTGGTCGGAGGGGTGGATCGGGAGCACCCGGCCGATGCGGTTCTGCGCGCGGTGCTGAAAGGGGAGCCCGGTCTGCGGCGTGAAACCGCGGGGGAAGTCGCCCGGCTGGTTTTTGGGTACTTCCGTTGGCGCGGCTTCGTGGGGCGGGGGCTTCCCCTTCCGCGACAGATCGAGGCCGCGGCGGATCTGGTCCGCCGGTTCGCGCTCAGTCCGGACGAGGTGGCTCCGCAGGGTTGGGACCGCGCGGTTCCGGCGTGGGTGCGGGACCGGGTGCCGGGAGGGGCGGCGTGGTGGAAGGCCCTTCAGGCGGACCCCTCCTTGTGGCTGAGGGCTCGGCCGGGTTCCGCCGAATCCGTGAAGATGGCGTTGGGAGACGTGACGCAGCCGCTGCCGGACCTGGCGCCCGAGGCCCTCGTTTATCGCGGGAGCCGCGATCTTTTCCGGGATGCCGGATTCCAGGCGGGCTCGTTTGAGATCCAGGATCTGGCGTCGCAACTGGTGGGACAACTGTGCGCTCCCCAACCGGGGCAGACCTGGTGGGACGCCTGCGCGGGGGAGGGCGGCAAGACGCTGCACCTGGCGGATCTCATGGGAAACCGGGGTGTGGTCTGGGCGACCGACCGGGCGGCGTGGCGGCTTCAGCGGCTGCGGATCCGGGCTGGCCGGGCGGGGCTCTTCAACATCCGCTGGGCCGAATGGGACGGTGAAGCGACCCAGCCGGGGCGCGTCCGGTTCGATGGCGTTCTGGTCGACGCCCCGTGCAGTGGTCTCGGAACGTGGCAGAAGAATCCCCATGGCCGCTGGACAACGACGCCCGAGGACGTGACCGAATTGGCGGCGCTTCAACTCCGGTTGCTTCGAAGCGCGGCGGCCGGCGTGAAGGTGGGTGGGCGGATTGTCTACTCGGTCTGCACGCTGACCCACGAGGAAACGGTGGCCGTGTCGGATGCGTTCGAAGCCGCGATGCCGGGATTCGAGCCGTGCGCGCTCCCGGACACGCACCGGCGCGGACCCGGTTCGATGTCCGGGTCACGGGCGAAGAATCGCCTCTGGATCTGGCCCCAGGACTGGGGTGGGAACGGGATGTACGTGGCCGCGTGGACGCGGAGGAAATAGGGAGTCGGACCGATCGGATGCGATCCACGAAACGGCGGCGGAAGCCACGGGAGTGCGGTTCCCCGACATTTCCGGTGGGTCATCGGCTCAACCGGTTCACGCCTGGGAAACGAGGACTGAAAGGAGATACTCGAATGCCGTCAACCCACCTGAGCCTTCGCGTCTGGTAGTCAACCGGCGTCTCCAGCGCCCCTGCCGGGGCGCGATGTCGCGGGGTTGGGGACCGGCGGCCGCGCCCGCCGAAGCGGGCTTGCCGCCGGCTAATATCCGGCGGTCCTCCGGGCCCAGAAAAATGGCCAACCTCGAGGGCCCTACGGGCCTTGGATGGCACGGTTCGGTTGAACCGGCCAGCCCGTGGGCCAACCTGGCTGAAGCCCCGTCAGGGGCGACCCGTCTCTAGCAGGCCGCGGTTGAATCGAAACGACCGGTTCCAGGTCGGGTCGATCAGGCCTTCGGTTCGAGTTCCTTGGCGCGCTCGGCCAT
>JBFWOK010000135.1:0-20297 GCA_050250555.1 Limisphaerales bacterium | reverse complement strand
TTTCGTCGATCCAGGCCAGGTAACGTTCGCTTCCGGCTTGGAAGGGAACGACGTCGAACTCCGGTGTTTCGTACGGTTGCGATTCCTTCACGAGAAGTTCCAGGTTCTTCAAGCGACCCAGCGTGGTTTTGATCACCAGGAGCAGTTCCCGCCCCTTTTCCTGTCGGCCCTTCCACCAATAGTGCGATTCCAACCCCGGCACGATGCTGACGCAGGCCGCCGCCTTCGCGGCGAGCACGAGCTTCGCGATCCTGCGGCCTGTTGCCCGATCGGGAACCGTCACCCAAACCGCGCAATGTCGCTGAGTGGACTTCACGGGGTGCCGTCGCCCGACGCGGGTTTGTTTCGGGAAATCCAGCCGCCGCCCACGACCACATCGCCGTCGTAGAACACACACGCCTGCCCGGGCGTGATGGCCCGCTGAGGTTCGTGGAATTGAACAGTGGCCGTCCCGTTGGGGGCCGAGCGGATCGTCGCCGGCGACCCCGCGTGGTTGTACCGGATCTTGACCAGCGCCTCGATTTCGTCCGGCGGTTCCGCGCTCACAATCCAATTGCATCGCTCCACGGTCAGCGAATCCCGTTCCAGTTCCGATTCCTCCCCCACCACGACCCGGTTTCTCACGGGGTCCAGGTCGAGCACATACAGCGGCTTGGGCGCCGCGATACCCAGCCCCCGCCGTTGCCCGATCGTGAAGAACTCGATCCCGTCGTGGTGCCCCAGGATTTTGCCCTGCAAATCGACGATCTCGCCCCGGTGTTTCGAAACCAGTTTGGCCTGCCGGAGAAAACGCCCGTAGTCGTTGTCGGGCACGAAGCAGATCTCCATGCTCTCCTCCTTGTCCGCCGTCTTCAGGGCCGAATCGCGCGCGATCTCGCGGGTGTCGGACTTCGTCAGTTCACCCAGCGGAAACCGGGTGCGAGCCAGCTGGTCCTGGCGCAGGGAAAACAGGAAATAGCTCTGGTCCTTGCGCGGATCCCTGCCCCGTTTGAGAAGGTGCCGACCCGTCGCGGCGTCCTTTTCGACCCGGGCGTAGTGGCCGGTGGCCACGGTTTCGGCTCCGAGTTGCCGGGCCCTCCTCAGCAGGGTGCCGAACTTCAGTTTCTCGTTGCACATCACGCACGGGTTCGGTGTGCGTCCCGCGCGGTATTCGTCCGCGAAATACTGGACGACCTCGCGCTGAAAATCCTCCGCTTCGTCCACGAGGTAGAACGGGATTCCGAGCCGATGCGCCACGCCGCGGGCATCCGCCACCGCCTGGGGTCCGCAGCACTTGTCCTCCGCCCTCGACACGCAATCCTGCGGCCAAAGTTTCAAGGTGATCCCCACCACATCGAAGCCCTGCTCCAGCAAGAGCGCCGCCGCCGCCGAGGAATCCACCCCGCCGCTCATTCCGATCACCACCCGTTCACGCGCCGACGACCCCGACATGGCCGGTCACCGTAGGAGCACTGGCGACGGCTGTAAAGCCGTGCTGCCCCCGGGGTCCGGTCGCCCGTTTCATGGGCGCCGCTCGTTCCGATCACAACCACGGAGCACACCGATCACACGGAAGGGATGCGGGGTTGGTGCGGATTGGCCAACCTGGCCAGGAGTTTGCCAGAACTCGGGCCCGACACCTCCAGCCGGTACGTGCCCCTACTTGTCAGCATTCCGTGTGATCGGTGTGCTCCGTGGTTGTTCATCCGACGGTCGGCGCCGCCTTCGAAGCGCCGACGGGATGGATGTTGGGCCTGAGGAAATCGGCGCCCGCCGCATCGGCGAACCGAAGTCCCCGCCGGGTCAGCCGGAAACCCACCGCATCCCGCTCGCCCCAGCCCTTCTCAACCAGGCTGTCCATCTCGGATCCCCATTCGGTCCGCAGGTCCATTCCGGTCACCTCGACGAAGGTGTCCCAGGGCCAGCCGGCGTTCATGCGAAGACCGAAGGCCGCGATTTCGCCGGCGCGGGCGAGAGGGCCCAAGTGCTCCTCCCAATCGGCGGCAGGCAGTCCGGCTTCGATGCGTTCGCAATAAAGCGTGGTGTTGGCCACGTTCCGCCGACGCCAACCGGCGACGAATCCCGTGGCGCTGGGGCCCAAAGCCGCGTGATCACCTCCCCGCCAGTAGGTGACGTTGTGGCGGCAGGCCTCGGACGGTATCCAAGCCTGTCCCGGCGGCACCTCGGCGGCGGTCCGCACCCGGGCGTCCCGGGCGAAGTTCGCGACTTCGTACTGATGAAAGCCGGCGGCACCGGCATGGTCGATGAGTTCGTCGAACATCGCGACGACGAGGTCCTCGTCGACATCGAACTCCCCGGCCTTGAGTTGGGCGAACAGCGGAGTGTCCTCCTCGTAGATCACCTCGTAGCAGGACAGATGCTCGCTTCCCATGGCGACAGCCTCACCCAGGGTCTCCCGCCAGATCCCCATGGTCTGCCCAGGAATTCCAAACATCAGGTCGAGGTTGATCCGCTCGAAGCCCGCGTCGCGGAGGACGTCGAACGACCGGAACACCATGTCGCGACTGTGAACGCGCCCCAACCGATCCAGCAACGCCTCGTCCAGGGACTGCACCCCCATCGAGACGCGGTTGACTCCCATCTCACGGAGGAACCGCGCCTTGTCCGGGGACACCGTGGCGGGATTGCATTCGACCGTCCATTCGGGCGCACCGAGCAACCCTTGGCGTTCAAAGGCGGCGCGCACTGTTTCCCATTGCCGAAGGTTCAGCAGGGAGGGTGTCCCGCCCCCGAAGAACACGGTTGAAGGCGGACCCGCGATTTCGTCCCCGCGAAGTTCCAGTTCGCGGACGAGGCTCGCGACATAGCGATTGACGAGGGTTCCGTCCGCGGCCGTGGAGTAGAAGGCGCAATACTCGCACTTCTGCGCGCAGAACGGAACGTGGACGTACAGACTCGCGGCCGGTGGGTGGGGTTCTTCCCGCATTTCGGCGAGAGTAGCCTCCGGCAGGGAGCTGGCCAAGAAACGCTTGGGCCCGCGAAGGAATGCGGATCAGGCCGCCGCCCGCTGAACGTTCTGCGCCTTCAATCCTTTATCGCTTTCGACGAGGTCGAATTGCACCAACTCGCCTTCCTTCAGGGTCTTGAAGCCTCCCCCTTGAATCGAGGAGTAGTGAACGAAGATGTCGGTGCCACCTTCGTTCGCGATGAAACCAAAGCCCTTCTTATTATCGAACCACTTCACATGACCGCTCGCCATAACGACAGGGTGGGTTGGGAGTAGTATGTTGCCTAACCCGCGGCTAGTGGATGTCACTAGGTTGAACCAGCTAAATCCTACTTCCGACCTCACGTCTCTGAATACAGGCTGTGAAGCGGAGCGCCCGGGAACCGAGCTAGTAAATAAGGTGTCTCAAATTTGGTCAAGAACGCTCTCGCACGCAGCGATTCGTGCGTGTTCGTGGGAGACGCCGTTTGACCCCATACCCAGCCCCACCTAGCCTGCCGCGTGGACTCCAAGGCCCCATCCCCCTCCGTTCCGTCGGACGGGATTCTTGTTTCCGCGTCAGGCCCCGCGATCGCCCGGACCGTCCGGCAACGGCTGCCAGCCGGAGGCCTCTTCGCCGACCAACACTGGCGGATAGCGCCCGGACCTTTCGTTCTCACCGAGCAACTCGCCCGCGACTTGGAATCCCTGGGCAGGGTCTGTTTCCAATTCTACCGGGCTCTCCAGCTTCTTTATCGGCGTTCCGTCGAAGGCAAGGCACCCACCTGGGTCGCTTCCCTTCTCGACCAGGGAAAACCCGCGCACCTCGTCGAACTCCAGCGGGATGCGGCCTTGCGCCCGGAGTATCCAAGAATTCTGCGTCCCGACCTGTTGCTCACGGAAACAGGCATCGCACTCACCGAACTGGATGCTGTTCCCGGAGGCATCGGGCTGACCACCTGGCTCTACGAGGCCTATGCCGCCGCGATCGCGGAACCCTCCGAATCCTCGGTATCGGTGCCGCGGCCATCGCGGATCCCGGGGCTTCTCGGCGACCGAGCCCGAATGCTCGAGGGTTTCGCTGGAATTTTCGGCACGGCTCCGAGCTCGCACATCCTTGTTTCCGAGGAGTCCGCCACCTACCGACCTGAGATGCAATGGCTTGCCGATCAACTGGCCGGACGTTCCATCCAGGTTCACGGCGGCGATTTCACCGGCTGGAGGGAGGGCGACGCCGTCTACCGTTTCTTCGAGTTGTTCGATCTTCCGAACGTCCCGGCCGCCCAGAATCTGCTCCGGGATGCGCAGGCGCAACGGATCCGCCTCACGCCACCGCCAAAGCCCATCTTCGAGGAGAAACTGGCGTTGGCGCTTCTGTGGAACCGCAACCTCCGCGACTTCTGGCGTCAGGAACTGGGGGAAGGATTTCTCAAGCGTCTCCTGGCCATCACGCCCTACACCTGGGTCCTGGATCCCGCGCCGTTGCCTCCCCACGCGGCGTTTCCCGAACTTCATCTCACCGACTGGCGGCAACTCAAACTGCTGTCGCAAAGGGATCGCGACCTGATCCTGAAGATCTCCGGCTTCTCCGAAAACGCGTGGGGCGCGCGGGGCGTCCACCTGGGTTCCGACTTGAGCGCCGCGGACTGGGCGGAAGCCGTCGACAACGCTCTCGCGGCCTGGCCCGACGCGCCTCACATCCTCCAGCGCTACCACAAACCGAGGGTCGTCGAGGGCGCCTGGTTCGACTTCGACCGGGACGCCGTCGTTCCCATGCCCAGCCGGGTTCGGCTCTGTCCATACTACTTCGTCCATGGCGATGGCGACGCGGCCCGCCCCCATCTCGGAGGCGTGCTCGCGACCCTCTGTCCTTCGGACAAGAAGATCATTCACGGAATGCGCGATGCCGTCCTGGCTCCCTGCGCCGTCGCTTCTTCTGACCCCAAGGCCCACGCCTGACCTGATCGGGAGCCGTCCGGCCACCAGGAAAAACCACCCTTTTCAACCTTCGCCGGTTCGCGTCCCGAAGCGCCGGCGGATCGTCCGTCAGGGCAACAGGACGACCCGGTAGAACCGCACCGTCCGCGTCGCGGCAGGATCCGTGAACTCGAGGAGATCCGACGATGCCGTCAGCGGTCCACCCACGGGCTCCCACGGAGCGCCCGCTTCGGTGTCCCGACCCTGAAGCTGGAAGCGCTTCCCTTTCGCGGCCTGGGAGACGACGACGGCGCCAGCCCCCGTCACCCGCACGGATTGGATCTCGAAATGCGCTGAATTCCGATCGGTCGGCACGGAACCGGTCCGGAACTCCCAGTCATTCGAGAATCCATCGTCATCCGGATCCGCCGTGGGGCCCGCTTCCGGCACCGTGAACCGGGACCAGTAGGTCCGCTGGAAGGTGTCGTCCAAACCGTCCCGATTGGCGTCGGGAAAGCGCGGTTGAATCTCCAGGAACCCGTGCGCCCAGCCCGAGCGGGACCCGCTCCGCAGGCGAAAACTCCTCAACCCGGGTTGCGCGTTCGTGGCCACCGTGATCGGAAGGGCGACCAGGTTCATTCCTGGAAGCGCGTTGGCCCGCACCTCGACGGGCCCCGATTCGAATCCCTTCCCGGTCACCTCCAAATCGAGGTCCGCGGTGGCGGCGGTGGTTGTCAGGACTCCCACGTACCGGGTCGCCCCATCGGGCGGCAGTCCGACCGGGAACGAAGTGAACGACGGCGAAGACAGGTTCGACGCCGGGCGCAGCAATCGCGCGATCCGCGGGGGCGAGCCTCCGGTCACATCGAGGTCGGCGTTGGCCACGGTGCCGCCGGCCGGCAAAGTCACCACCCGATCGTTCGAGGGGACAAAGCTCGTCTGCGCGGCCGTGTAGGCGGCCGAAATATCGGCGCCACGGACGAGATAATTCAGGGAGGTCGCCGGGTCCAAGGGAGCCGACCGGATCACGTGAACCCCAGCCAAGAGGCCCGCCAGACTGAAAGTCCCGTCCTCGCGGCTCACGGTGCCGGCCAGCAGGTCGCCTTGGGCGCCTTCCGCGAATACCGCGGCCCCGAACACCGGCTGTCCGGCGGCCAGGACGCGACCCGTCACACGTCCCACCCGCGCGGCCATGTCCGCCGTCGGGTAGAGGCCGCGCGCGGCCGACACTTCATCGGGCGACAACCCGAGTTGGCTGTTCAATCCGAACTCGCCCGCGACCAGCATCGTGGCGGCCCCGGCGGGGGAGTGCTGAAGCCCCACGAAGTGTCCGATCTCGTGCAACGCGATGGCCTCGACGAACACCTTCTGGGTCGTGGGATCCGACACGTCCGTGAACCATTGGAATTCGGCGCCGTTGAAGACGGTGTCGGCGTCGAAGACCACGTTCCCATTGCTGAACGAGGCCACGTAGGTCAGCGCGAGGATCCCACGAAGATTGTCCCGGCCACCGTTCACCGACACGTCCCGCGTCCAAAACACCGTGTTCGTATGATCCTGGCTGTTGACGTCCCGGGTCCCGGTGACGAGGGGACCTTCCTCGAATTTCAGCCGCGTCCCGTCGATCCCCTGCCATTGATCGAACGCCGCCCGGACCGCGTTCAATTCGTTCGAGGCGTTCCCCGTCGAGAAACCCGCCGCATCGAGCCGGTAGATGATGGCCCGGGTCGAGCGGTTCACCGACGACGTCTTGACCCGCGTGTCGGGGTTCTCGAGCTGCCACCGGCGCAACTGTCCGGACGCGTTCATCTCGAAGACATAACCCCGGACGGGTTGGGCCGTGGTCGCGATGGCCAGGATCAGGCCGATCCCGTTCGAACCGCCCAGCAGGACTCGCCCGATTCGTGACCGGAAACTCACGGTGCGATCTCCTGGGTACGACGTTTCAATTCCTCGAGGCTCAAAGGCCGTGTGGGCGGCCACGCCGCGAGCCGCGCAACATTCGAGAGCGGAGGAGCACCCCAGAAAAGGTTGTGGACCCAACGCCGGCCGCTCGACTCGTCCCGGGTCACCCGGAAGCGTCCCTGCGCCATTCCCAGCGTCACCCATTCCCCGGCCGCCGACCGAACCAGGTAAGCGACCCATTCATCCCCCACGGCCTCCTCGGGCTGCCCGACCGCCCGAACCTCCGTGTCCCCGAGCACGCCCCCCCCACGCGCCACGACGCAGATCCCGGTCCCGATCGCGCCTTTCCAGACTTCGTCGACATCCAACTCGATCCGCGTGAAAACCCGGCCCGCCTCATCCCGTCGACTTTCCAGCGCCACGACGCGTCCATGAACCACCACATCCGCGCCACGGGCCAGTTCCTCCGGGGTCAACCGGGCGAATCGCGTCGCCCGGCTATCGATCCCCACGGCAAACCAGGTTCCGACGACGAAGGCCCAGAGGCCCAGGCTTCGAAGAGTTCTCCACCCCCCGGTGCGAGACTTCCCACCAATGCCGCGACGGGTGGAGTCCTTCGACGGATCGGCGTTTTCGAAAGAGGCCGTTTGGCCCCCTTTTTTCCCCCAATCCCCCATCGTTCCCCTTCCGCGGAGTTCTTCCCTTTCCATCATGGCCGACCACCAAAGCCCGGTCCTTCGATTCCGGCAAGCACGCGCGCGTAGGCCAGTACCGGTTTCCACGGGCCCGCTCACGGGGGATCCAAGCGCGCGATCGCCGAAACGATCTCGTCCGCCACCTCCTGGTAAATCTCTTTGACGCGCGACCGCGAGGCGGTTTCGGCCTCGGCAACCAAGGAATCAAACGACAAGGGGCGCCCGAACCGGACACCGATCGGCCATCGCCTGGGCCACTTGCGATGCCGGCCCCAGGATTCGAAGGTCCCGAACACCCTCACCGGCACCACAGGCGCCTTCGACCGGAGGGCGATCATTCCGATGCCGGCCCGGCCGGGTTGGAGGTTGCCGTCCATCGTCCGAGTCCCCTCCGGGAAGAGAATGATTCCCTCCCCCGCCAGCAACCGTTCCAGGATCGTCTTGAGCCCCTTCCCGCTGGTGCCGTCGCGGTCCAAGGCGACGGAACCCACCGCGCGCAGAAGCCAGCCCACCGCCCAGTTGGAGAACAGCGATTCGCGACCGAGGTAGCACAAGGCCCGGGGACAGGACGCGCCGATCATCGGTGGGTCCATGAAACTCGCGTGATTCGCCGCCACGATCAGCGGTCCCTCCAAGGGGACGTGCTCCCAGCCCGCCTCCCTTCCCCGGAGCACTCGCCCCGCGACCCATCGGGACATCGACCAGCACAGCCGGTAAATGGCTGGACGCCGGTACCGGTTCGTTCCCTTCGAAAAATGAAGACGCATCCAACTCGAGCGCGTCCACCGCCCGACATCGCTGACCTGGCCCTCTGTCACCCCGCGGATTACGCAAAAACCGCCCGCACCCACGCAAGCTCTCCCGCTGGAACAGGCACTTGCCCCACGCGCCTGGTCCGGTCGGATTCCGTGCTCCCCTCGGATGACCGTACGCCCCAGAATTCAGTCCATGTCGCGCGCGACCAATCCCAATCCGATCATCCTGGCTCTCGACGTTCCCGACGCCGACGCGGCCCTGCGCCTCGCCGACATCGTCGGTCCCCACGTCGGAGCCCTCAAAATCGGGCTCGAACTGTTCACAAGCGCCGGGCCCGACCTCGTGCGTCGGATCCGCGACACGGGGGTCAGCGTCTTTCTCGACCTGAAATTCCACGACATTCCCAACACCGTCGCGAAGGCGGTCGCCGCCGCAACGCGTCTCGATGTCCAAATGCTGACGGTGCACGCCTCGGGCGGCGCCGAGATGATGCGCGCCGCCGAGGCTTCCGCCGTGGAAACCGCCCGTTCCCTGGGACGCACGACACCCCTCGTGCTCGGCGTCACCGTGCTGACGAGCATGGACGGCACCGAACTTCGGTCGGTGAGCCTCGAATCCGATCCCGGCCGTCAGGTGGAACGTCTGGCTCAACTGGCCCTTGTCGCCGGTCTTCGCGGATTGGTCTGCTCCCCGCTCGAACTCGGCGCCCTCCGTTCCATCCTCCCATCGGACTTTCAACGGATCACTCCGGGAATCCGACTCACGCCCCCCAAACCCGGCGACGATCAAAAGCGAACCCTCGGCCCGGTGGAAGCTTTGGCGGCGGGCGCTCATTGGCTCGTCATCGGTCGCCCCATCTACGCCGCCACCGACCCCGCCTCAGCCGCCAGAGACATTCTGGCGCTAATCCAATAGTCCACGGGCCATTTGCCAGATTGGCTCGCCCGGGTGACTGTGGCGCGCCTTGAACATGCCAAGTCCTTCGTCATCGGCCAGTCCGTCAGGAGTTCCCGTCGGTGACGGTTCCGCTGGCGTCGTGATCCCCACGGGATCGGAGAAGCAGGCCATGGATTGGAGCCTGGCGCTCGCGAGCCAGGGAATCGCGTGTGGGATCAGAGTTCTGCACGACCCGCCGGGGTGGGCCGTCGAAGTGGATCCCCACGACGCCGGACCGGCGCTCCGAACCCTGCGGATCTACCATCGGGAAAACCGACGCTGGAGGACCGGAACGGGTCCGACGACCGGGGCGTTCCCGTTTCAATGGACGGTCCTTGTCTGGTGTTTCCTGATGATGACCCTCCACATGGCGGCGGTAGCGCCCGGGAGTCGGCTTGAAGGGGCGGGCCTCTTCGACACCAAAAACTTCGTCGCGGGCGACTGGTGGCGCCCGATCACCGCCACGTTCCTCCATTCGAACCTCGATCATCTCGTCGCCAACCTCACCAGCGGTTTCATCGTCCTCGGGCTGGCGTTCGGCCGATATGGAGTGGGCCCCACCCTGCTCGTCAGCCTCGTGGCCGGGTCGATGGCCAACGTGCTCGCCTGGCTGCTCCGGTCCCACGACTATCTCGGTCTGGGAGCTTCCGGGGTGGTGATGGCCGGATTGGGGATGATCGCCGTTTCATTGATGACCGAGGCTTTCGAAGGCCGCGTCTCCCCCGCCGTCGCCACCCGGGGACTGCTGGGCGGCATCGCTCTTTTCCTCCTGTTGGGAACCTCGCCCCATTCCGACGTGTTGGCGCATGCCGCCGGGTTCGTGTCCGGAGCGATTCTCACGGTGGCGCTTGCGCGGTTGCCCGCGCGCCTCACCCGATCCCCCGTCGCCGACTTCGCCTGCGCGGCGGCTTTCCTTCTGGTCTCGATCATCCCGTGGATCTTCGCGCTGGGGTGACACTTCTGTTTCCGGTCAATCGAGGGACCGAATCCCGGCCGAATCCCGGCCTGTTCAAAACCGCGGGAGCCCGCTACAAGGGGCGCTGTTCCAGACCCATCCCTTGCACCCGCCTGACTGATATGCCGATCGAGTCCCGGCTTTTCCATCGAACCCGGGTTCTTGCCCCCTTCGCCCTCGGGTGCCTTCTCGGTCTCGCCGCGGCGATGGCCACCGCGGCGCCCGCGAAGCCCCCCCAACGCGCCGAATTCGAAAGCTTCGAAGGCGTGATCCGCCCCCTGCTCGCGCGGTACTGCCTCGATTGCCATTCGACGGCGAAGCTGGAGGGTGATCTGGATCTCGAGCAGTTCACGTCGCTCGCCGAAATCGAAAGCCGACCCAGGATCTGGGAGGGCGTCCTCGAACAACTCGGCCACGGCGAAATGCCGCCGAAGAAGGCGCCCCAGCCCAGCGCCGACGAGCGCTCCCTCCTCGAGTCGTGGACCCGGGCCGCGCTCGATCGCATCGCCCTCGCCCGCGCGGGTGATCCCGGCCCGGTCATCCTCCGGCGGCTCTCCAATGCCGAATACACCTACTCCGTGCGCGATCTCACCGGGGTGGATTCCCTGGATCCGGCCCGGGAGTTTCCAATCGATGGCGCCGCGGGCGAAGGCTTCATGAACACCGGCGGCGCCCTGGTCATGTCGTCGACGCTCCTCACGAAGTACCTCGACGCGGCCCAGGAAGTGGCGCTTCACGCGGTCCTGCTCCCCGACGGCCTCCGGTTCTCACCCTCGACCTCGCGCCGCGATTGGACGGAGGAGGTGCTCGCCGAAATCCGGGAGCTTTATCGCCGACACACCGATCCCCGTGGTGGCACCGAGGTCCACCTTCAGGGGTTGGTCTGGGAAACGAACCAGGGCGGACGCCTCCCGCTCGAGCGTTACTTCGCCGCGCTGGCCAGTCTTCGAAAATCGGGTGATTCGCCGCGGGCAACCCCCGAATCCGCGGCCCGCGATTCCGGCATCAGTCCGAAGTATCTCGCCATCCTCCGTTCGGCCCTGCGGGACGGATCCCGCTCCCTGCTGATGGATCGGTTGCGGGCCCTCGCCCACGGACCGACCCCGGCCAGTCCGGCGGCATTGGCCGCGTGGATCGGCCCGTGGCAACAAGCGCTTTGGAAGTTCGGAAGCGTCGGACATATCGGGAAAGTCGGGGGTCCGAAGGCCTGGATGGAGCCCGTCACTCCGTTGGCGTTCCGGCAGGATTTCCGGGTCGCGCTGACCAACGTCCCCGACCGCGCTTTCGTGACTTTGCGGCTCCACGCTTCGGACGCCGGTGACGGCGGCACCGACGACACGGTGGTGTGGGAACGTCCGCGACTGGTCACACCCGGGCGTCCCGACATCCTTCTGAGGGACCTCCGCGCGGTATCCGAGGACTTGGGCCGGAGCCGGGCTCGGATGATCGCCACGGTGCCGGACTGCCTGGCCGCGGCCGCGGAGGCCGCGGATCTCTCTCCGGCGGATGGCCTCACGGTCGCGGATCTAGCCCGGCGTCATGACGTGGAGGAACCAACCCTCCGGGCCTGGCTCGAAATGCTGGGCATCAGCACCGGGGGTCCCGCCTCGATCACCGGTCATTTCACGGACCGGATCGAATCGACCGCGGGATACGAATTTGTCCGGGGCTGGGGTAAGGCCGAAACGCCCCTTCTCGTGGCGAATTCCTCGGACTCACACGTCCGCATCCCCGGCAATCTCCACGGACATGGCGTCGCGGTGCATCCTTCCCCCACGCTGAACGCGGTGGTCAGTTGGCGCAGCCCGGTGGCCGCGAGCTTTCGGATCGAAGCATCCATCACGCACGCCCACCCGGAGTGTGGCAATGGAGTCACCTGGTCGGTGGAAAGCCGTCGCGGCGCTTACCGGCAGCGCCTGGCATCGGGGGTGGCCCAGGGCGGCAGGGTCGTGCGGACCGATCCCGCCGAGGTTCAGGGATTCCAGGCGGGCGACGTGATTTCCCTCGTGGTGGGTCCGCGCGCCGGCAACCACGCCTGCGACCTGACCGCCGTCGACCTCATCATCACGGAGGTCCCGTCCGCGCCGGGCGCGACGGAACGGATCTGGAACCTGGCACAGGACATCTCGCCCGATGTGCTCGCCGGAAACCCGCACGCGGACCGGCACGGCAACCCCGAAGTCTGGCACTTTCACGCGGAACCCGCGGCGGCGGACGGTTCCCCCGCGCCCGTCCTTCCGCCGGGGTCGTTGCTGGCGAAATGGCGCATCACGACCGATCCGACGGAACGCGCGGCATTGGCGAAATCGTTTCAATCGCTCCTCGAAGCGGGCGCCCCCCCGGATCCCGCGCACCCGGATGCGGTCCTTCGCCGCCTTGTCTTCGCTCCGAACGGTCCCCTTCTCCGAGGTCTGCTCGCCCGAAGGAACCCGGATCCGGCCCCTTCAACCCAAGGCTCCTCGCCCGAAACGCTGGGAGCCGGCATCGGCCGGCCCGGTGTGGAACCGTCGCTCTTCGGTCGCACCCCGAACGGGGACGCCATCCCCGCCGCCGACCTGAGCTTCCACGCGCCGGCCACCCTCGAGTTCAGGATCCCGACCGAACTCGCGGAGGGATCCGAGTTCGTGGTGACCGCTGGGCTTCACCCGTCCGCGGGGCCCGAGGGAAGCGTGCAATTCAGGGTCGAAGCCATGACCGTGGCCGAGGAAACCCCGGCCGCGCATCCCGTCCCGGATCCGCGATCCCCGTTCATCGTCGCGGAAGGCGGGGCCGCGCGGCATCGACTCGAGGCCGCGTTCGACGAGTTCCGGCGGGTGTTTCCCGCCGCCCTTTGCTACACGAAGATCGTTCCCGTCGACGAAGTGGTGACCCTCACCCTGTTTTATCGGGAGGATGACGCCCTTCGGCGGCTTGTGCTGGACGACCACGAAGCAGCCCGCCTCGACCGACTCTGGGACGAACTGCACTACGTCTCCCACGACGCCCTGACCCTGGTCGACGCCTTCGCCCAGTTGATGGAGTACGCGACCCAGGACGCCGACCCATCCGTCTTCGAGCCGCTTCGGGGTCCGATCCACGCCCGCGCGGCCCGCTTCAAGGAAACGCTCCTGGAAACCCAACCGCGTCACCTCGAAGCCGTGCTCGCTTTTGCCGAAATGGCCTATCGACGTCCGCTCCAGAAGGGCGAGTCCGAATCCCTGCGGGCGCTCTACACGCGCCTTCGCGACCAGGAACTCTCCCACGACAACGCGATCCGATTCGCGCTGGCGAGGGTCCTCGTGTCGCCCGCATTCCTGTATCGTGTCGAGGAACCGCCGGCGGGAGCCGAGTCCGGGCCGATCTCGAGCTGGGAACTCGCCAGTCGCCTCAGCTATTTCCTTTGGTCCTCGGTACCCGATGCTCCCCTGCGGGCGGCCGCCGCTTCGGGTGAATTGACCGATCCCGGCACGCTTGGTCGGCACCTGCGCCGGATGCTGGCGGATCCCAGAATCCGCCGCCTGGCCACCGAATTCGGGTGCCAATGGGTCCACGTCCACGGGTTCGATGCCTTGGAGGAGAAGAGCGAACGCCACTTTCCGACGTTCACGCCAATGCGGGAGGCGCTCTACGAGGAGGCCATTCAATTCTTCACCGACTTCTTTCAGCGCGACCTTCCCGTGGCGTCGCTCCTCGATGCCGATCACACCTTCCTGAACGACGCGCTGGCGGGACATTACGGAATTCCTGGAGTCACAGGCCCGGAGTGGCGTCGCGTCGACGGGATCCGAGCCCACGGCCGCGGCGGACTCCTGGGGTTGGGCGCGATCCTCGCCAAGCAGTCGGGAGCCTCCCGTACGAGCCCGATTCTCCGAGGCAACTGGATCTCCGAAGTGCTCCTTGGCGAGAAGCTGCCGCGACCGCCCAAGGACGTCCCGCAGCTTCCCGAGGACGAGCGAACGGCGGGAATGACCGTCCGCCAGATGGTCGAACGCCATAGCTCCGATCCGCGATGTTCCGGCTGCCATGTCCGTATCGATCCCTACGGCTTCGCCTTGGAGGCCTACGACGCCATCGGCCGGTACCGTACGCGGGATCTTTCGGACAGGCCGCTGGAGGTCGTCGCAAAATCGGCGGATGGCAGGACCTTCGAAGGCCTTGACGGCCTCCGGAACTACCTCCTCGGAACCCGTCCGGATGCGTTCCTCGATCAATTCTGCCGAAAACTCCTCGGGTACGCGCTCGGGCGGTCGGTTCAACTTTCCGACACGCCCCTCCTGCGGGACGTCCGGGCGAACCTCGACGCCGGAGGCGGGCGGGTTTCGCAAGCGATCGAAACCATCGTTCTCAGCCGGCAGTTCCGTGAAATCCGAGGCCGTGAAGCCGACAACCAACCCTGAATGAATGGAACGAACCATGAACCCCTCGCATTCCCGATTCTCCCGCCGCGCCTTCCTCCGTGGTCTTGGCGTGTCGATGGCGCTTCCCTGGATGGAATCCCTCCGCGTCTGGGGCGATGCACCGGCGGGAGCCGGTCCCGCGAGCGAGGCCCCCACCCGTTTGGCCGTCCTGTTCTCGGGGAACGGATTCCACTCGAAGGAATGGTGGGCCAAGGGGGAGGGCGACGCGATGGAGCTGGGGAAGGTTCTGGAGCCGCTGACTCCGCACCGACGCAAGCTCCTCTTCATCCGCGGCCTCTTCAACGCCGAGGCGTTGAAAGGAAATATCCACAGCTCCCAGACGGGCAACCTGCTGTCGGGCGCTCCCCTCGCCGCCGGCGGCGAGATACGATCGGGAACCAGCCTCGACCAGGTCGTTGCCCAAAGGTACGGAACCTCGACGAAAGTCCCGTCGCTCGTGCTGGGTTGCGAGAAGTCGAACCCGTCGGTCCACAAGAACTACTCGATGCTTTACAGCTCCCACGTCTCGTGGAGTTCACCGACCACCCCGACGCCGCTCGAACTGTACCCGGCCCTCGCCTTCGACCGACTTTTCAAGGACGAAGTCCGGCAGGGCGACCAAAGCGTCCTGGACGCCGTGCTCGCGGATGCCAGCGACATCCGGCGGCGCGTCAGCGCCTCCGACCAGCGCAAACTCGATGAGTACCTCGAATCCGTGCGCGACGTGGAACGGCGGATCGAGCGCGCCGGGAAGAAGGGCGAACTCCAGGGCTGGCGTCCGACGCTATCGGCTCCGGACCGGCCACGCCCCGCGGACGGCATCCCCCAGGACATCGCCGAGCACATGCGGCTGATGTGCGACATCCTCGTGCTGGCGTTCCAGACCGACACAACCCGGGTCTGCACCCTCAAACTCAACAACGACCATTCGTCGCTCCGGTTCCCTGGACTGGGTGTCGACTACATGATCCACCACCTGCTGTCGCATTCCGACACCGCGGACTGGCTCAAGGTCAACCAGTTCTTCATCGAACAGCTCGCGTACCTGGCGGGTCGGCTGGAGGCGATCGACGAGGGCGGGCGCACCGCCCTCGACAACACCCAGATCCTCTACCTGTCGAGCATGCTGACGGGCAACCACGACGCCACCCACCTGCCGGTCCTGCTGCTCGGCGGCGCCGGTGGGCGGCTGCGGGGAGGGCGTGTCCTCGACTACAAGGACAAGCCCGATCGGCAGATGTGCCGATTGTACCTCTCCATGATGGAGAAGATGGGGGTCCGGCTGGACCGATTCGGCGACGCCACCGAGGCTTTGGCCGAGGTCTGATCGGAACCGGCTACCTCTACTTCTTCGCCTTTTCCTGTTCCGCGAGCTTCTTGGCGTCCTCGGCCTTGATCACTTCGATCTTGGCGCCCTTGGCCAGTTCCTCCTGGGACGGAACCTTGATGATGTCGCTCGTCACCGGCGGCGGCGGGGCGGCGGACTCGATGCTCAGCAGTTCGACGTCGAAGACCAGGACCTGGTTCGGCCCGATGGAAGCGGGCGCGTTGAGCCCGTACGCAAGGTCCGGGGGAATGAAAAGCTGGTACTTGGACCCGGTCGGCATCAGCTGGAGGCCTTCCGTCCATCCTTTGATCACGCCGTTGAGCGGGAAGGTGGCGGGCTGTCCGCGGTCGAGCGAACTATCGAACTTCTTGCCGTCGATCAGCGTGCCCGTGTAGTGGACGGTCACCTTGTCGGCCGCGGTGGGTTTGGCCCCTTCGGTCATCGAAATGACCTTGTACTGGAGTCCCGACGGCGTGGTCTTCACGCCGTCCTTGGACTTGTTCGCCTCGAGGAACTTGTCGCCGGCTTCCTTGTTCTTCGCGCCGTCCTCGGCGAGTTTCGCCTGGTACCGCGCCTGGGTGTCCTTCTGGAACTGGGTCATCGCCTCGCGGATCTCGGCGTCCGTCAGAAGCGGCCCGGATCCTCCGGACGCATCCATCAAGCCCCGGATGTACGCATCCCAGTCGACGTCGGCGCCACGATTCTTCCAGGTGTTCCCGGCCTGGACTCCGAGTCCGTAGCTGGCCTTGGAACGGGCATCCTTGAGGTCCGCCGCCGATTTGATCTCGGCCGCGATGGCGGCGATTCCGCTGAGGGAAAGCGCCGCGGTCAAAATGACAAATGTGTTTTTCATGTCGGAAACGAGACCGCATTTTTCACAACCCTTCCGAAAATTCAATGGCCCACCTGAGAATGTCACGCGACGCGACGGGCCACATGTCGGAGTCGCCGGCGATCTCGCGATGAACGCCTGCCAGCGATCCGGGGCCCCAACCCTCGCTCCGCGTGACGATTGAGTTGGGCGCCCGGGTGCGGCACGCTCTTCCCGCGCTCCGGATCCACCGGACGCAACGAATGCTCAACGAACGGCGAACCGAGACCACCCCGCGTGCCAAGCGGCCCCGGGAGCGCGGTTTCACCCTGATCGAGTTGCTCGTCGTCATGGCGATCGTCGCGATCCTCGCCAGCCTGCTTTTCCCCGCGCTCGGCAGTGCGAAACGCCAGGCGCGCAAGGTCAATGAGATCAATTCCGCCCGCCAACTCATCCTCGCCTGGTCCCTGTACGCCGACGATCACTCCGAGAAGGTCCTCCCCGGGTTCCGCCACGGATACGCCGCCACGGACCTCGACGGCAACGAGGTGCCGCCACCGATCAATGCCCGTTACCCGTGGCGACTCGCCCCCTACCTGGGCAACAACTTCGACGTCATCTACGCCAACGAAAACCGGGCGCTCCTGGAGAAGTTCCGCAGGCTCGACGACCCCTTCCTCAGGATCTACGCCCCCAGCGTCTTCCCCTCGCTCGGGATCAATTCCGTCTTCGTCGGTGGCGACGACCTCGAACTCCCTCCCGACGACCGCGCCGTGTCCCTGTACGGCGATTTCTGCGTCCTTCAGACCACCCAGATCAGCCGCCCGTCCGAACTGATGGCCTTCGTGTCCGCCCGGGGTCCGTTCGAGAACCGCATCGTCCAGGGTTCCCATGTGGTCAAACCGCCCTACCTCGACACCCGCCGCTGGGCCTCCCGCTGGGATCCCGCGGACGGACCAGATGCGTGGGGCTTCGTCCATCCTCGCTACACCGGCCGGGCGATCGCCGCCGTCACGGACGGCCACGTCGATTCGCCCGGGCTCCGGGAACTCCAGGACATGCGGCGCTGGGCGAACCCCGCCGACCGCGCCGATTGGGTGCTTCGGCGCCAGTCGGGGAATTGAACCTTCGGATCGCGGATCGGGTCCGTCGCGGTGTTCGGGGTCGTGTTTGGGGCCGAATCCGTGGATCCGCGTCGCGCGACGCGACGGTGGGGTGGGCTTCGGCCGCCGGCGGCGTCAGCTCCCGCGTGGACGAAACCCGGGTGGCAGGTTGGAAGGAGGCTCTTCGGGGCGCTGCGGGCTCCGCGCCTGCGCCTGCGCCTTGGGAACCTCCAGCCCTGCGGCCTCCAATCGATCCTGCGCCTTGACCGCCGCCGGTGTTCCCGGGCATTCCACGACGACGCGTTGGAGCCAGGCCACGGCCAGGTCCGGCTTTTCGAGCCGATTGTAAAGGTTCACCAGATGGACGCCCGTCCACCCCCGCTTCTCGGGCGTCAGCGGGAGTTTCAGAACTTCCTCGTACTCCAGCGCCGCCGCGAGGGGGTTGTTCAAGTCCTTCTCGTAGAGTTCGGCGATCCGGATCTGCGTCTCCACGGATTTCGGATTGGTCCCGAGATGGTCGCGCAACAATCGCACCGCTTCGAGGAAATCGCCGTCGGCGTAGGCTTTGTTGACCTGATCCTCGATCGACTCCGGAATCCCCTCCCCTTCATCGTCGAAGAGCGCATCCGTCGCCCGATTGCCGGCGTAGTGCGAGACGTCGTAGGCGATCAGCGATCCCAACCCCGCGAGCGAGATCAGGCCGAAGAATCCCCAAAGCAGGAGCCGGGACCATCCCCTTCCCGAGATTTGCACCCGATTCATTTCCACCGGGGCCTCCCGGTCGGTCGTCGCGCCGACTTCACCACGGGGTTCGGGTTCCCCGACGGCCGCCGCTTCGGCCGGAGTTCCCGCCACGGCGTTCGTGGCGGAAGCCGTCGCGGAATTGGTTCCCCCGGTTTCGAGAGTGGCGGGAGCCGCCGGAGCTTCGGACGACGCGGGACGAACCTGGGTCGCCGAGGGTGGCGTGCCATTCAATTGGCGCCAGCTCCGGCTGAAGAGGATCCCGAACACCAGGATCCCAATCACGGTCACGGCATACGAGGCGAGCTTCAGCGACGGATTCATGGGAGGAAAACTCCCAGACCTTCGCCAAGCCCATGGCCCACCGCAACGGGTTTTCCCGGGCTGGAATGGTTCCTCGACGCTTTCAGTGGCTTTCCGACCGACCGATCCGCGTCCTTGAATCAAGGTCCGTAGGACCGGCCTGTCTGTAGCCGGTGCCCACAAAGTGCCCCAAGCCCCATCGGGGCGGCCCGGGCGATCGGCCGGTCGGCAGGCCGGCAGGCCGGCCCGTCCATCCAGGACGCGGAAGATCACCTCGGCGCGAACAGCCCTTTCCGATGACGCTCCGCGTTTAGAATGGAGTGTGTCTGACCGCGATGGACCTCCGGAGGGGAGTCATCGAGAGAGCGGCGAAACCGGGAGGAAAACCGAAGCTTGATGCCGGGATGGTGGAGCCGACAGGGATCGAACCTGCGACCTTCTCATTGCGAACGAGACGCTCTACCAACTGAGCTACGACCCCATCCACTTTCCGTTCAGCGACTTGGAGGCTCCGCTCGTCCCTCGCATCTCGCGAGCGCCGATCGGGACTTCGTCCCTGAGCGGCGAAAGTTAGGGAAGTCGGCGCCCGTGTCGCAAGCGCAATTCTGGCAATTTCTGCGATCCTTCGGGTGCCCGAAAGACCCGCTCTCCCGGACGGGAGAGTGCAGGCGGAGACTTCCTGGCCTGCGTGGCGGCTGGGGCCACAATTCATCGTCTGATCGGCACGCACCCAAATCCCCGGATAAGGAACCACGAAGCACACGAAGGCCACGAAGGAAGGGCTTTGCTTTTGAGGGGGGCCGACGGGACGGGTTTTGTAGCCCACGGCAAGAGCCGCCGTCCCGTGATTCTCTTCGTGTTCTTCGGGTCCTTCGTGGTGGGATCAGTTCTTCCGGCAGTCCCTTATGCGGCGATTTGGGACGCATGTGATGCATTGGCATCGACCTCGACAAGTTGACCCAACTGGCTGACGACACGGATACCGCTTTCGCGCGGTTCCCAGGCCTCAAGTGGGTCAACCCCCTGGCGGGTTGACACCAACTCCAGGAAAACAAACAGGCGTTCCCCGGAGGAGAACGCCTGAAAAACTTCACGAGATTCATCCCACGCGGTCTCCGCCGCCCAGGGGATGGCGAGATCGTCGGCAGCCGACTTACAGCGGCTCCCAGTTCTGATGCTTGTACCGCTGATAGACCCACTGGAAGTCGGGGTTCTTGGCGGTGCCGCCGGACCAGTAGAAGCTCTCCTTGCCGTTCGAGGAATCGCGCGCCGCCTTCAGAGTCGCGCCGTCCACCCAGCGATGGCTCTCCGCGTGCCCGTCCGCGAACCCGAGCGTGCTCACGTTTCCGTGGAAGACGGCGAAGGGATCCACCCAGCCCGGCGACGGTTTCACGTTGATCACCCAGGTTCCGCGATTGTTGCCGCGCGGGTCGGCCTCCTCGATGAACGCCATGGCTTCGGACGGGCTGATCACGGAGGTGAGCTTTACAAAGAAAGGCTGCGGCCCCGAGGTGGCGCTCGAAGACTGCCAGCCACCCCCGTTCAT
>JBFWOK010000134.1:0-20307 GCA_050250555.1 Limisphaerales bacterium | reverse complement strand
TCCGGATCCGATACACATCGTCGCGCCCAACTTGTCCTTCCATCCCGGCCTGGTCTTGCATCGCGGTCACCCAACCAGATCCCGGCCCGCCGCGATACACCCAACCCGCATACCGCGCGCCGACCGTGCCCCTCCCGTCATTCGATGCGATGACCGTTCAAAGGATCGTACCAATGGATCGCGTCGACCGGAAAACCCGCCCGAACCTGGCTTCCGGAAACCCAGTGCGACGCCCCCGAAACACGCGCAACCAGCCACGCGCCAGTTCCCAGACGAACGTGGACCCAGGTCTCGTGCCCGAGGGGTTCCACGGCGGTCACGATTCCCTCGGCTTCCACCCCGATCCCAGGGAAATCGAAACCGAAATCGACATCGCGCCCCCCGGCGGCCCCGAGTTCCCGCAACCGCACGTGTTCGGGACGGACTCCGAGCCACCGTTCCGAAGCGCCGGTCTTCCAACCACTCCCCTTCCCGAAATCCTCATGGCCCGCGCTCAAAGCTCCCGGCTTCCCGCCGCCGGCGGGCCGCGCGGGCGCGGGCACGGCTCCCCCCCCGAAAAGGGTGCATTCCCCCGCGACCCTGAATTCCCAGGTCGGACCTTCCGAAAGCACCAGGGTCCCGCGAAACAGATTCATTCCGGGCGACCCGAGAAACTCAGCGATAAATCGATGCTCGGGACGCCCGTACACTTCGCCGGGCTTCCCCGCCTGAAGAACCTTCCCCGCGTCCAACACCACCAATCGGTCCGCCATCGCCATCGCCTCCGACTGATCGTGCGTCACGTGCACCCAGGTCAGGCCGAGACGACGTTGCAAGGCACGGAATTCGCGCCGCAAATGCAGCCGCCAGCGCGCGTCCAGATGGGCGAACGGTTCATCGAGAAGCAGGACCTTCGGCCGTTGCACCAGCGCCATTCCCAAGGCCACCCGCTGGCGTTCCCCGCCCGACAAGGTGCCCGGCATCCGATCCGCCAGCGGCCCCAGTCCCAACCAGTCCTTCACTTCGGCCAGGCGGACCGACATCTCCTCGCTCGGCACATGCCGGAGTCTCATTCCCAGAGCCAGGTTCCCCGTCACATTCAGATGCGGAAAAAGCGGGTGATCCTGGAACACCATCGCCACGCCACGTTCGCGGGAAGGCACCCCGCGCATGGGTTTCCCGCCGATTGTCAGGTCACCCGAAGTCGGCTCGTCCAGCCCCGCCATCAGACGCAGCAAGGTCGTCTTGCCCGACCCCGACGGGCCCACGACCACCGCGCACTCGCCGTCGCCCAATTCCAACGTCGCCTCGCACAATGCCCGCACCTCCGTTCCACGCGGACCACGGTGGATCTTGGTGACCCGCTGCAAGGTGACCCCAGGCACGCCCCACCCTCCCCAGCCCACACCCTGGCTGTCCAGTCCCGGGCTTCAGCCCCATCCCTCGCCACCACCGGACGCTGGTGCCCGCATGGCCCAACGCAGCTTCGCCGAACTCGAGCGTGAATTGGACCGCCGTTCCTCGGGCCCGGGTCGGATCACCTCGTCCGCAACGGCCGAATAGACACCCGAAGCCAGGCCTGCCGCGAAAGCGTGCTTGACGCGCCGATCCTCGCCCGAGTGGAAGGTCAGCACCGCGACACGCCCCCCCGGGTTCAAGCAACCGGGCAGATGCCTGAGCAACGTTTCCAAGGCTGAGAACTCGTCGTTCACCGCGATGCGCAACGCCTGGAAGACGCGGCGCACCGTGGCTTCGACTTCCTCCCGCGGACCGTTGCCCAGCACGGTCCGAATCGCTTCGGCAAGTTCCCGGGTACTCCCCAGGCGCCGACCCGCCAAGGCGCCCCCCAGGAACCGCGCCCGCGGTTCGTCCGAGTACTCGTCGAGAATCCGCTCCAACTCGCCCGGTTTCACGGAGGCGAGGTAAGCCGCGGCCGATTGTCCCCGCCCGGGATTCATCCGCATGTCCAGCGGACCCTCGAACTTCGCGGTGAATCCCCGGGCGGGATCATCGAGTTGCATCGAAGAGACACCCAGGTCGACGAGGACCCCGTCCACACCAACCCATCCATGCTGGGCCAGCGCCTGCGGAAGACCCGCGAAGTTGCTTCGAACCGCCGTGAAAACGTCGGGCCCGAAGCCGGCTTCGCGCAGTCGCCGTTCGGTCTTGGGCAATTCAACGGGATCCGCGTCCAGTCCCAGGAGATGCCCTCCCGGCGCCAACCGACCGAGGATCGCCCGCGCATGCCCGCCGTAACCCAGTGTCCCATCCACGAAGCGTTCCCCCGGACACACCGCGAGCACTTCCAGGACCTCCGCCACCAGGATCGGCCGGTGCGTTCCCGCGGGCGTCTTTCCGGAAGCGACCACCTTCGCGATCACCTCCGCGTGGCGCTCCGGATCATGTTCCTTGTACTTGTCCTCGAACCGGCGCGGGTTCCTTCCCGGATATCGGGGTCGCCGCCGATGCGGCTTCAACGGCGACGGATCGGGCTGTGAAACGCCGGGGCTCGGACGCAAATCCGCATCCGCATCCGGATCCGGATCTCCTTCCCGACAAGGATCAGGCTCGGCACTCATGCGTCCCGGACCACGTGATTCGTCCCGTTGTTCAGGCGGGCGCGTTCTCCAATCCCGCCGTGACCCGAATGATCCGGGAAAGTGGTGTTCGAGGCCGGAACCCGGTCCATCGCTCGAGTTTCTCCAGCGACGGGCGCCGCCTCAGCATGTCCTCGAATCCCGGCGCGTAAGCCTGGTCGTACGGAACGAATTCCACCCCCGAGGTCGAACCCAGTTCCGCCACCACCCGGGTCGCGAGATGAGCGACGCTGATCTCCTCGTCGTTTCCCACATTGAAAACTTCGCCAACGGCCCGATCGCAGGAGCCCAACCGCACCAGCGCCTCCACGGTGTCGTGAACCAGGCAGAAACAGCGGGTCTGCTGGCCGTTGCCGAAAACCCGCAGCGGGCGACCGCCACGGGCGGCTTCCACGAACCGCGGCAGCACCATGCCGTACCGGCCGGTCTGCCGGGGGCCCACCGTGTTGAACAACCGGGTGATGACCACCGGAACGCCACGCTCCCGCCCGTACGCCAGCGCCAGGAACTCGTCCATCAGCTTCGAACAGGCGTAACTCCACCGGGCAAGATGCGGCGGCCCGATCAGCAGGTCGTCGTCCTCCCGGAACACGTCCCTTTGACTCTTCCCGTAGACCTCCGACGTCGACGTGAACAGCAGCGGAGTGCGATGACTCGCCGCGGCGCGAAGAATCGCCTCCGTTTCATCGAGGTTGTTTTGGATCGTCGCGACCGGCGATCTCACCACCAGATCCACGCCGACCGCCGCCGCCAGATGGTAGACGAACGCGCTCTCACCCACGAGGGCTTCAAGGCGCGGACACGTCGAGACCCGATCCTGAATCACTTCCAGCCGTGGATCCGACGCGACTCGCGTCAGGTTCTCGAGCGAACCGGTCGAACAGTCGTCGATCACGCGGACCCGCCGCCCGTCGGCCAGCAGGCGCTCGACCAGATGGGATCCGAGAAAACCCACGCCGCCGGTCACCAGGATGGAACGTCCGCTCATCGCCCGCGCAACGTAGCCGGAAGGGAACCGCCGAGGGAAGAAACTCCCGGAAGGCCCGACCCCAGCTCCAAAAGAATGACCTCGCCCGGACAACCACGGATCACACCGAGCACACGGATGCTGAAGGAATTCAGAGGAAGAGGCTGAAGCTTCGCCGGGACGGGATTCAGGTTTCGCGATTCCCCCAGCCGGAATCCCTCCTCCGTGTGCTCCGTGTGATCCGTGTGATCCGTCGTTGTCCATCCGATCACGGGACGGCACCCGGATCCGGTGCGGTCGCTTTCCGGTGGTGGACAGCCCTTCGGAGTCCGCCCATTTTCGATCGCATGCGATTGATCGTGGCGATCACCGGAGCCAGCGGTTCGCTCTACGCCCAGCGGCTCCTGGATGCCCTCGACCCGGCGGAACACGAAATCCACGTGCTCATGAGCCGCTACGCGCCGGCCGTGGTTCAGGAGGAATTGCCCGAGGGCCTGCGATTGAAACCGGGGGTCCGACAACACGGGTTGCGGAGCATGAACGTTCCGTTCGCCAGCGGTTCCAACACCGCCGACGCCATGGTGGTCATTCCGTGCAGCATGGGAACCCTCGGCCGCATCGCGTCCGGCGTCAGCGACGACCTCCTCCTCCGCGCGGCCGACGTGATGCTCAAGGAACGCCGCCGTCTCATCCTCGTCCCGCGCGAGACGCCCCTGAACCTGATCCACCTCCGGAATCTCGAACTCCTCTTCCTGGCCGGCGCGATGATTCTCCCCGCGAACCCTTCCTTTTACAGCCGACCCGCGACCGTCGAAGCCGTGGTCGACACGGTCGTGGCCCGGGTCCTTGACCACCTGAACGTGTCCCACGCGCTCCTGCCGAGATGGCGCCAGGAAGCCGAATAACCCACCCTCCCGACATGAACCGCCGCGACTTTCTCCGTTTCGTTTCCGCCTCTTCCGTCACCCTGGGAGCCACGACGCTCGCCCCGGGCTGCGCGTCCGGACCGCAAGCACGGCGTCGCCATTCCGGCGCGCGTCCCGCTTCGCTCCGCGGCGCGTTCTCCTTCGACAACCCGCGGGTCCGATGTCACTCGCCCGCGATCACGAAGCCCGTGCGGGTCCGATTCATCGCGGACACCCACCTCTGGCGCGACGACTCCCGTGGCGATGCCTTCCGTTCGTACAGCGGACGGATGGCCAAGGCGTACAACTCGACGCGGCACTTCGAAACGGGCGAACCCACCCATCCGGAGGATTCCTTCGCGACAACGCTGAAACTCGCGAAGGACGCCGGATCGGACCTCGTGATCCTCGCGGGCGACCTTCTCAGTTTCCCTTCCGAGGCCGCCATCGAATGGGTCCAGGCGCGGTTGGCGGAAGCGGGGCTGCCCCATGCCTACGTCGCCGGAAACCACGACTGGCACTACGAGGGAATGGAGGGCACCTCGGATTTCCTCCGTGAAACCTGGATCCGGAAGCGGCTCGGGCCCCTCTACCAAGGGGACCATCCACTCATGGCCACCCGGGATCTCGGCGGACTCCGAATCGTCCTTCTCGACAACTCGACATACGAAATCCAACCGGAACAACTCGAGTTCTACCGGGCACAGGTCCGGAGCGGCCTGCCCCTCGCGCTCGTCGTCCACATTCCCCTCTATGTGCCGGGACGCCCCGTCGGCTTCGGCTGCGGACATCCCGACTGGGGCGCCGCATCCGACCGCAATCACGAACTGGAAAGGCGTCCGCGCTGGCGTGAATCGGGACATACGGAGACCACGCTGACCTTCCATCGCGAAGTCTTCACGACGCCCAATCTCCTGGGCGTTTTCGCGGGCCACATCCACCGCGCCTCGGCCGACGTGATGAACGGAATTCCCCAAATCGTGTCGAACGCCAACGCGACGGGCGCCTACCTCGATCTCGAGTTCCTTCCCGCCGAGATGACGGGTCGATCAGGCTGAACGGTCTGACGGACTGAAGAATAATCCCCCGAGGCGCCCGGACCGGAGCCTCCGCCCGCCCGGGCACGCTATCGCGAAAGACTCGACGTCCGCGCCTGGATCCAGCCCAGGTCGACGTTGCCAGGCATCACGGTGAAATTCCCCGCGTGCGCGTAGCTCGAGAGACAACCACAATACTTGTTCTCGTGCCGCGTGCGGCCATCCAGCCAGCGATGCCGTTCGATGTGCCCGTCCGCGAAAGCCACATTGGCCCCTTCCCCGTGGAAATTCGCCGGCCAGCTGTGGAAATAGCCGGAAGGCCCGCGTCGCGACAGATCCACCAGGAACCGTGCGTCGTCGATGCTGTCCGGATGCTCATCCATGAGGACCCAAAGCCCTGCCGGGGACGGCCCGATGATCTGGCTCATCTCACGGAATGTCCGAAAGGCGCCATTGAGGGTTCCCCATTCCGAGTCACCGACCGGCGTTCCCACAGCCGCGTTCATCGCCACGCTCCTCGTTCGGGAATACCTCCCGTCACGCGTCGGCACCTCGCTCCGATCGGCAGGACATTTGAAAACTCGTGGATCCTGAATGAACGGCCCCAGCTTCGCAAAGCGGGGATCCGTCAGAAGCGTTCGGTTGGTGTTGTCGGAATTGTCCCCGTAGAAATCGAGGTTCCCGCTCACCCATCCCCCGTTGCGCCCCGGGTGGTTGGGCACCAGGCGCCCTTCCCGGTCGTCGGCATAGAGGAGCCACCCGAATGCGATCTGCCGGGTATTGCTGCCACACGCGATCCCGGTTGCCGCCGATTTGGCCTTGGCAAGGACCGGCAGCAGCAGCGAGGCCAGAATGCCGATCACGACCAGGACCACCAGCACCTCGACCAGCGTGAAGCCTCCCGGCCAGATGCGGACCGGCCGATACCCGACACTTCCGCCGGCTTGCCGCGGTGATCCGACATCCCGACCGGTGCGCTCCTGGATCTTCATCCTGGCCGCGCATTCCCTTCCGATCCCGAGCCTTTGTCAATCCCGGGTTGGGGTCGAACCCGTCCATCAATTCCCCACCCGTGATGGTCCCGCCCTGGAGCCCATCAGACCCGGCGCACCGGCCTTCCCTCAGCCGGAACTCAATCCCTGGCCCGATAGAACCGTGCGACACCATCGACGGCCACCGAGTGGGGTTTGGTCGCACCCGACTCGTTGTTCCAGACCTTCAGATCGGTCGAAGACTCGAGTCCGCCGCCGGTCCATTCGATCGTCAGCCGGCCATTCTGGAGGCTGGTCCGGGTGATCGTGGGTTCCACAGGCAGCGCGCCCGGACCGTAGTACGAGAGGAACTTCGACTCGATCGGCAGAAGTTGATCCGCGGCCGTGGAATCGCCGATTTTTCGCCACGCGACCTGGCAGTAGTCGTTTCCGTTGCTTTCTTTCCAGATCGCCTGGATTGCGTACCGACGGCCCTTCTCCAGGGCAATGGGAATGGAGGTCGACAAATCCAGACCCGGCTCCTGGAAGGTGTCCCCGCTCGAGCTGTCGACCGCGTCGGGTTCGAAGTCGGGACTGTCGAGATTGTCGAACTTGTCATCCGTGCTGATTCGGAATTCCGCGGTGTCATCGCCGCGAAGGAAGAACTCGTACTCCGCCGTCTCCTCGGGTGTCAGCCAGGCGCGGAGACGCCCCCCGTAGGTGTTGTCGGGACCATTGGGAACGACCAGTTCGGAATTCAGGCTCGACGTCGAGAAATCGACGTCCGGCTCAGCGGGATAACGGGTGTTCGCTCGGAGGTCCGCCACCGCGCTGCCCGTGATGTTCCTCCATATTTCGACACCCACAGCGCCCGTCTGCACCGTGAAGCCGACGAACGGCAGGGAAGTGTCCGGAACCGGATTGCCCGCGACATCCTCGACCGTCGAGATCCCCACCGAATAGTGGGTGCCGGGGGTCTGAGCACTGGTCACAAGTTTCGTCGTCACGGGGTCGAGGGCGATCGCCGACGAAACGGTGAGTCCTCCGCTCAGGGTGAACTTCGACTTGTCAGCCAGGTGAACCAGGTTCATCGGCTCGGAAAAGGACACATAGACCGCATTGAAATTGATGCTGCCGGTCACCTTGGCCACCGATGGAATCACCCCGTCCACACGAAGTGTCGCCTCGCCGCTGAGCGCGGAGTTCGCGCCGCTCGTGACCCGGCACCGGTATTTCGCCCCGTCGTCCGCCACGCCAAGGACCGGCGTTTCGTACCGGGCCTGGGTCGCACCGGCAACATCCGCGAACACCGCGGCCCCCGGCGCCTGTCGCTCCCACTGGTAGGACAGGGTTCCTCCCGTCGCACCCACCTGGAACACGGCGGTTTTTCCGGCGGGAACGAGCCGGTTCGCCGGGTTCTCCGTGATGCGCAAACTTCCCGTGGACTCGACCTCCGCCAGATAGATCGCCACAAAGCCGTAGCTGTAGGCCGCCGCCGAAGGAGTGCCGAAGGGCGCAACCCCCGTGTACTGCTGCGCGGAAATCTCGATGATGCCGTCCGCGCCGGGTTCGATGTTGTCCCATCCGACCAGGGACCCGGCCTTGTTGTCGCCCGTGTTTAGAGCGACTTGGTTGGCCGCCAGATCCGAAGCCGGAAAGGTCGCCTTGGTGAAGATGTTCAAGTTGGCGCTCCCGTCCACGTGGGCATCCGCGAAGGCTTCCGTGCCCGACAACGTGAAGAGACTCCAGCGATCGTTGTAGTTGCCACCCCGGCTCGCGGTCCCCCGGAAGTTGTAACGCCGCGCGGGGTTCAAACCGGAAAAATTGAGGATCAGGGACGTGTTCCCGCTGGCCCGAACGCCCGGAATGCCGCTGTTTCCAACGTCCACCTTCCCCTGGAACAGCAGGTCCGCCGGACTGCCCGCGTTGACCGGCGAGTTCGCCCCGAAATCGTCCGGCGTGAGGTCGCCCTCGACCACGACGTAGACCGAAACCGGGAGATCAGCCCCGGTGGCGATATCCCGCAGAATCCCACCGTCGTCGGTGACCCGGAGGTCGTACCCCGTGGCGTTGGGACTCGTGATTCCGTCGGTCGGACGATAGTCGTTGAAGGCCTCCCAGAAGACCGTCGCCGCCGAACCGGTCACTCCCGGGACGAGTAGGCAGACGGACAACGTGAGCGTTCGGGCGGACGCCGTGGGTGACGGTAGGCTGGAGTTTCGCATGGGCACCATGGGGTCGTGGGTTGAGGGGAGATCACGCCGAAGCGTGTCGGAACGGTGGATGACCTTCCGTAACCCAATTGTCACAATCGGTTCAAGCAGGGATTTGATGGGCTCCGCCAATTGATCCAACGCTTCGCACCGCTCGCCCAGGCGCCGCCTCGGGTCAGACCGGGTTGGACGCCGCTGCGTCCAACCGGCCATAACAAAGGCATGCCGTCGCCGGTCGCCACCGTCAGGAACTGGGCTGGATTCGTGAAGTTCAGCCACACCGTCTTCGCGCTTCCTTTCGCATTGGCCGCGATGGTGGTGGCCGCCCGCGGGAACCGCGGTTGGCCCGGTTGGCGGCTCTTCTTCCTCATCGTCGCCGCCATGGTGTGCGCCCGAACCTGCGCCATGGCCTTCAACCGGATCGTCGACCGCCGATTCGACGCCCTGAATCCGCGCACCGCCGGCCGGCACCTTCCCTCCGGCGCCATTTCGCTCGGGAGCGCCATCAGCCTTTGCGCGCTCAGCGCGGCGTGTTTCGTCGGCTGCGCCTGGCTGATCAACCCCGTGTGTTTCGCACTCTCGCCAGTCGCCCTGGGCGTCATCTGTTTCTACTCGCTCACCAAACGGTTCACCGATTTCACCCATGTCTTCCTCGGCGTGGCTCTCGCCCTCGCGCCCGTCGGCGCCTGGCTCGCCGTCAAGGGAACGAACCTGACCTGGGTCGAGGGTCTTCAAATGACCCTGCTGGCTTTGTCGGTCGTGTTCTGGCTCGTGGGTTTCGACCTGATCTACGCCTTGCAGGACTATGAATTCGACCGAAAGCAACGCCTTGGTTCGCTCGTGGTCCGTTGGGGTCCGAAGAACGCGCTCATGGCGGCCTTCATGGCGCACTTCGTCATGCTCCTCCTCCTGACGGCGTTCGGAATCGCCTGCCGTTTCCGGTTGTCCTACTGGGTCGGCATCGCCCTCATCGGCGGCTTCCTCATGCTCGAGCATTTCATCGCCAGGAAACGAAGCCTCAATTGGGTGAACATCGCGTTCTTCCGCCTGAATGCCCTCGTCAGCATCGTCTTCCTCCTCGTCACCCTCGCCGAAGTGGTCTTCCCCTTCTTCCGCCCCCAGCGCGGCTGAACCCGCCCACACGGCCCATCCCGGGTGGGCCCGTCCTGGGCAAGCCGGACTTGCCCAAGCCCCCCATTGGGCGTAACACCATGGCGTGCTCCGCTCCCTGAACCTCGCGCTCGTCATCGCCCTGATCTTCCTGGGACTCGTTCCCGCGGGCCTCGCCCAGGGAATCCGGGGCGTCACCCGACGCACAACCACCCTCGAACGACAGCTTCCAGCACGCCAGTTCTTCGACGCGGCCGGCGTCCCCGTGAACGGCCCGACCGGCGCAAACGCGATCCAGCCCTCCGGAATCGCCCGAACGCCACCCGCCCTCGTCGCCAGGCCTCCCACCGTCCTGCCGCCCATCTCCGAACGCATCGCGCGGCCACAACAACCCCAATTCGCGCAGACGCCCATGCGCACCATTCCCGCGGGCGCCCGAACCGTGCCGCCCGCCCTGACCCGGGTCCCTCCCCCCACCCCCACCCTGGTCCCGACCGCTCCAGGCCGGCCGGCGTCCCTTCCCACGCGATACGCGATTCCAACCCCGACACTCCCCCCTCGAACCGTTCCAACCCAACCCGTCCCCGCCAAGCCTCATGCGAAACCCTGATTCGTCCCTCAACCGTCGCAGCTTCCTCCGCCGGACCGCCCTCGCATCGGCCACGGCCATCGCTTTCCCCCACCTCCGAACCGCCGCCGCGGACATCGGCTCCGGCCTCCGCGCCGGCGTGCGCGTCGGCGTCATCGGAACCGGCGGTCGCGGAAGCGCGCTCATGAACTCCGCGGTCGCGAATGTCGTCGCCGTCTGTGACGTCGATTCCAAACACCTCGCCGCGGCCGCCGCCACCGTCGAAAAAAAGACCAGCCGAAAGCCGAGTCAGTTCACCGATTACCGGCGCCTCCTCGAAAGCGCCGACATCGACGCCGTGATCGTCGGCGCGCCCGATCACTGGCACGCCCTCATGACCACCCACGCCTGCCAGGCCGGCAAGGACGTGTACTGCGAAAAGCCGCTCACCCTCACGATCCATGAGGGACGCGTCATGACCGACGTCGCCCGCGCGACCCGTCGCATCGTCCAGACCGGCAGCCAGCAGCGGTCCGACGACAAATTCCGTCTCGGCTGCGAGCTCGTCCGAAACGGGCGGATCGGCCGGATCCGGAAGGTTCGCGTCGGCCTGACCCACGTCAATTTTAGCGCCCCGCCCGTCCCGGATGGCGAGCCCCCGGCCGAACTGAACTACGACCTGTGGCTCGGTCCCGCGCCCTGGCGCCCCTACAATGCCAACCGGGTCCACTACAATTTCCGCTTCTTCTGGGACTACTCCGGCGGCCAGATGACCAACTGGGGCGCCCACCACCTCGACATCGCCCAGTGGGGCCTCGGCATGGACGCCAGCGGTCCGCTCGAAATCGAGGCGACCGCCCGCTTCGATCCCGAGAAACGGTTCGAAGTCCCCGTCGAAAGCGACATCACCTACCGATACGCCGAGGGAATCACGCTCTTCTGCACCCAGGGTCCCGAGCGAAAAACCGGCACGACCTTCGAAGGCGACAAAGGCTGGATCCACGTGAACCGCGGCAACATCGAAGCCAGCGACGAGGACCTCCTGGTCACCCCGCTGCCCGCCGATGCCACGCGCCTCTACGTCAGCAAGGATCACATGGACAACTGGTTCGACGGCATCAAGACGCGCAAGCTCCCCATCTGCGACGTTGAGATCGGTCACCGTTCGGCCACCGTCTGCCATCTCGGCAGTCTCGCCATGCGGCTCGGCCGCAAACTCACCTGGGACCCCGTGAAGGAGGAGTTCCCCGGGGACGCGAAGGCCAATGCCATGCGCCACTACGCCTACCGGAAGCCGTGGGAACTCCCTAAGGTCTCCTGAGGCAGGCCGGGTCCTGGGGCGGGACCGGGCGCCCGTCCTTGCGGTTCCCCATCTCCGCGCGAAGCATCCCGGCTTCCGGCGCGGGCACGGGTCGCGTCATCCACGAGAGCAGGAAGATGATCCCAACCCCCGTGCAGATCGCCGTGTCCGCGACGTTGAACGCCGGGAACCCCACTTCCACGCCGTCCCGGCGGATCAGGTGGAAGTACAGAAAATCGACCACATGCCCGTGGATCAGGCGGTCGATCAGATTTCCGATGATCCCACCGAACACCAGTCCCAGCGCGACCTGCCCGGCGGGACGGCTGGCCTCGAAGTGTCCTCGCGCCAGATACAGGATCACCAGCGCCGCCAACGAAACCACCGCGAGCACGTGGTTGTTGCCGTGAAAAAGACTCCACGCGGCCCCGGTGTTGCCCCAATGGACCAGCCGGAAAAACCCCGGCAGAACCGGCCGCTCCGCGCCCAACGCCAAACGCCCCACCACGGTCCACTTCGTCAGCTGGTCCCCAAGAAGCAAAAGGACCGCGATGAGTGCCATCCGCTTCTCCGCCTCCCAGTTCGTTTTGGACGCCATTCGGGTCGCTCCATCTAGCGAACCCGCGTCCCGAGGACAAACCCAATCTGCCCGCGAACCCATGACCGACCTTCCAGCCACGCCCCCACGCCACCGGGTGACCGTCGCCCTCGAACCCGGCTCCGGTGAACACCCACCCCACTTCGTCTGCCGACTCGCCGACGAACAAATCGCCCTCGTTCCCGCCAGGTCCTGGGTTCAGATCGATCATTTCAAATGGGTCACCCGCGGAATCATCGAAGGTCCCCAATCGTTCGCCGTCCATCCCGACGGTTCCGTCGATTTCAATGGGCACACGTTCCAACCGACCTCCGCCGACCAGGCCGCCGCCTTCGAGGACCTGATCAACCTGCGGCACCTCGACGACGCACCCGCGCGCGGCGCCCAGGCCCACGCTGCCCGCCCCGGCCCCCACCACGACCCAAGCCCCTCGAACCACCCACCGCAGCGAACTTTCCAGGTCCATCTCGATCACCTCTCCCACATTCTCGTCCGCGTCCGGCGAGGCGCCGAACACACCGAGACCGGCCTTCGCGGCCTCGCCCACCTCGCCGCCGACGGCTGGATGCGCGAGCCACGCGAACTCCACATCGACCCGCTTCAGCGCTACGTCGAGATCGACGGCCTCCGATTCGACAACAACCGCGAAGGCGCCCGGCTCCTCGAGGAATTCCTGAACCAACATTTCATCCCCCCTCCAAAGGAACATGGCGCCCGTCCGATCGAAGTCCGCGAGAACTCGGCCGCTTCGACGGGTTTCGACATCCGCTTCGGAATCGTCCGGGCCGGAATCCGGACCGAGGCCAAGGGCCACCTGTCCCAGGAGATGCTGGACGTGCTCCAGGACCACACCCGATGCGATCTGCTCCAGGCCGGCATCATTCTTCGCATCTCGCCCCCGTACCTCTACATCCGCCGCCGAAATCACGACGGCGGGGAGGAATCGGTTCCAAACCTCCCCGACATCAAGTACCGAAGCGTCACCGCCCGGGACCTGGAAAACGTCCTCAACCATCCTTCGATCCGAAATCCCGCCACGCTCTCCGCCGCCGAACACGCGACCCCGCACGCGATGGCGTCCCGCGCCGACACCCCCAAAACCGCCGCGACATCCCCGCCGAACAGTCATCCGTTTGTGCCGCCTCCGAAATCCCCTCCCCCGCCAGCCAGGAAGAAACCCGGAGCGGCGGATCCCGCGCCCCCCCCGACTGCCAGCGCCCCGAGCCCGGCCAAGACCCTTCGCGACGACGACCAAGGTTCGCTCCCCTCGCCGTTTTCCCGGACCGACCCTTTCCACACCCACGAGTCCATCTTCCGCGCGCTGACCAACGCGCTTCATGTTCCGGTTCAGGATGTCCTTCTGTCCCTTCCCCGCGCCTTCTCCGATCGGCGGTTCGAGATCCTCGACTTCAACGGCGAGGAGATCGTCTCGGTTCTGCAATTGAGGACCGACCACTTCTACGGCTTCTACCTGACCCACCTCGGTCGGCAGATCATCGATCTTGTTTACGCCTGCCACGGCACCCACATCGAATGGGGAACCCGAAAGTGCGCCATCCAGCCGGTTGCGGGCGCCGAATCCTCCGAATACCCGGCGCCCGCACTCCTCGGGCTCGCCCAGAACGACCAACACCATTTCGTCTTCGTGGTCGAACCGCGTTTCCGGGAATGGGTCAGGATCCGCGAAAAGGCGTGCAACGCGGCGTACGCCCACTTCGTCACCCCCGCCGAATGGAGCCATCACTCCGCGGACCTACCCCTCATCTGGCCCGCGCACGCTTGACGTCGAACCCCATCGTTTCGAATCGGTGCCAACCGACCCATTTCCGAACGATCGTTTGCCGCGCGGCCTCCTTTCGCCCAAACTGCCGCGCGTCGCGTCAGCCCATGACTCACGCCCCCGTCGATACTCCGCCCCCGCCCCCGACGCCGCCGCCCCCGACGCCCAGGTCGCCCGGCGGTGAGTCCGACACGCAACCCCCCGTCCAGCCGCCCCGCAAGAGCCTGTTCCGTCTCCTTGGCGACGTGCTCGACCACGCGGGACCCGGCTACCTTCAGTTCGCCATCACGAACCTCTGCAACGCCGACTGCGATTTCTGCGGGTTCGCCCGGTCCAAGTTCGACCCCAAGGCCCGAAAGTCCGTCACCCTCGCGCAGGCCAGGGATGTCATCGACATCTGCGTCCGCAACCACATCGGTTACCTCCTCTTCGTCGGCGGCGAACCCATGGTTCACCGCGAGATCCGCCCCATGGTCCGGTACGCCGCGGAACGCGGGATCCGCCCGATGATCTGCAGCAATGGCGGACTTTGGACCGAGGAAAACATGCGCGGACTCGCCCGGGACGGGCTGAGCAGCGTCATCATGTCGATCGACGCCCACGACGTGCGGAAACACGAGGCCAACCGCGGCCTCCCCGAGGTCTGCCGAAAGATCCAGCGCGCCAACGTCGTCTTCTCGGAACTCGGCATCCAGACCACCGCCAGCATCACCGCCAGCCGGCTCATCGACGACTACGACAAGCTTCCCGATTTCCTGCGCGCGCTCGGTTTCACCTCCTGCACCTTCAGCTACCCGCTCACGACCCTGGGCTCGAGCTACCTCAGCTTCAGCGAATCCAGCCTCGTCAACTATCGCGTCGACGAACTCATCGAAGTGTTCGACCGGATCCAGGGCATGAAACGCCGGAGCGGATTCCCCGTCGTCAACCCATCCGAATCACTCCGCGAAATGCAACGCCATCTCCGGGGCGAAAAGGAACGCTTCGGATGTCTCGGAGGGCACAAGTACTTCTACCTGGATTGGAACCTGAATCTCTACCGCTGCCACTTCTGGGAATCCCCCATGTGCAGCATCTACGACTTCGACGCCTCCCGTCTCATCCGGGACGGATGCACGCGTTGCATGATCGATTGCTACCGGGATCCCAGCGTCCTCCAGCACATCGCCGTCAACGCCAGCGACGCCTGGCACGCCGTCAGAAAAGGACGTCTCCTCGACGCCGCCCGCCACGTCCTCGATCCCAGGAATCTCACTTCGCTCAAGGCCGTCTGGGACGATCGCAAGTTCATCCGCAAGGTTTGACCGAGTCAGGTCATCCGCCCATCCCAGCCGAACGCTTGCCAGCCGCCGGCCGGTTTCGGAACGCGCAACGCGCCGTCGCCAACCCGAGAAGCCCCAGCGCCGACACCAGGGCACCCGCCCCGAGTTCCGGAACCGCCGACAGCGTCAGCGCGCTGTCGAAATAGATGCGTTCCCCGGAGTCGGGATCATGGTGCGTCAGGTAGAACCCGTCCGGTTCCAGTTCGGAGACGCTGAACCGGATCACCGCCTCTTGCCCTGGGTTCAAGTCGAACTCCCAGCCCAGTGACATCGACACATCCCCCGGACTCGTCGTGGCCACCGTTCCATCCAACTCGTTCAGAAGGAAATTCTGAAGAACGTTGCCCCCGCTCCAACCCGGATCATCCACCTCCCACGTCAGTCCCGCCGGGACCGGCTGCGTTGAAACGCCGCCGATCTCGTTCCGATACGAATTGACCGGCTCCGACATCTCGTGATCGAGGAAGAAAAGCACGGAATGGCGACCGGGATCCCGGACCGTGTACTCAAAAAGGCCGAGCCCGGTCGTCAGATTGAATCCGCTGCCGCCGCCCGGCAGCGGCGCACCGAAGCTGGTGATGCTGCCGTTGAGGTTGAACGCGTACTCGAATAGGGAAACCGATTCCCCATCGGCCGCCCGACTCGAGAACGAAGACGGCAACAGGAGCGCGCCCAGAAGCCCCAGCGAACGCGACCCAAGGCCCACCCAGGAAACAACGATGCGACGAATGGCCATAGGGCTTCTGGGCTAGCAAATTCAACTCAAGCGAGTCGAGCTGAAAGAGTTCATTAGCCAACTGTGGCAAGACAACCGGAATAAAGGTTTGACGCGTTTCCCGCCGTTGTGCGGCAATGACGCTTCCTAGAAGGCGTTTTCCTAAGCCATGCCGAGAGGTCGAAAAAACAGCGGGACTCCAGTCATCCGATCATCAGCCGCCGCAGCGCGCTACGACGCCCACCACAACGTGCTCGGGCGCGCCTACGGGCCCCTGGCCGACCTGCGAAGGGAGTTGGCAGACTCCAAGAGCGCCGTCGCCGAACGCGGCGTCATCCTGGGCCAGTTCGCCACCTGCGGCGACCCCCAGCGCGCCTGGCTCCTCCTCGAGGATTATTTCGAGAAACTCGCCCTCTCGCGCCGCGATTTCCCCGGCGACGACTGGTGGGGCAAGCTCATGGGCGCCCAGGGCAAGGGACGCCTCGAGGAAACCGCGCACCTCTTCCTCCGCGCCAACCGCGCCCTCCCCACCGAACTGGTCGGCCACGCGAATTTCGAACGTTTCGCCCAGCAACAACAGGCCGAACGCGACCAGCAACTCGTCACCGACCTCGAACGCTGGCTCTTCCCTCCCGCCCCGGACCATCTCGACTCACCCAGGGCCGGCCTCCGTGTGCTCTGCGAACCTCGCCGCGGCGAAACCGGCGACGGCCAGAGCCGACTCGCCCTGACGTTCAACGTCATCCGCAGCCGGACCGGCGAAAAGGATCGCACCCTCCAGGAAGTCATCGAACTCACCCTCCGCGCCACCCAGGAACAGGAACTCTTCCCCCCCGAGGACTGGGAACTCATCCGCTGGCTCGCCGAAAACTACCGCCAGCGCGATCCCATGCCGGACCCGCTCCTCATCGAGGGCGTTGAACTCCTCCGCTGGCTCGTCCGCTGGGGACGCGTCGGACGCCTTCTCACCAGTTCCGATCAGACTCCGCTCCGCTTCCGCGGACAACTCGCCCGGTTCATTTACCGCCTGGACAACGGCGACCACGAACTCAGCCTCGCCCACTCCCTCGAAACGCCCGATGGCGTGTGCTCCCTCGCCGACGCCCACTATTTCACCGGCGAACTCCCGCTCGTCCTCGCCGGCGGCGAATTCTTCCTCATCGAGAATCCGCCCAGCGTGAAACTCCTCGGAGGCCTGCTCGAGAAACCCGTCCTTCCCATCCGGAAACTGAGCCACCGCCTCCTCACCCAGCTCCGGCGCGCCCACGCCCAGCAGGACAAACGCTGGGACAGCCTCTGCGTCAATCACAAGGCCCGCCCCCAGTTCATCTTCGAACTCAGCGACGAAGTCGTCCGCCTCCGCCTCCTCGCCGTCAGCGAACGCGACAACTCCACCTGGCAGTGGAACGGCCATGAATGGGTCTACGCGGGAACCGAAGCGCGGCGCACCGACAAACCCGATCTCCTCGACGACCTTCGCCTCGACGACGCCATCGCCTGGCTCCGCCGCCTCGACTGGTTCACCCCCGAACCCGGTCTCTGGGTCGGCGACGCCAACGAAAACTTCCTCGCCACCCTCTCCCTGGTCTGGGGCGGCAAACCGCCGGGCGCCGAATTCCTCGGCAATCCCGCCTTCCAACGGCTCTTCCTCCAGCCCCGTCGCCTCAAACCCAAGCTCCTCGTCAAAGGCTCGGGCATCGACTGGCTCTCCGTCTCCGCCGAGTGGGAACAGGAGGGGATGAAACTCACCCCCGCCGACCTCCAACGCCTCGCCACCGCCACCAGCCGTTACGTCAAACTTCCCGACGCCGGCTGGGTCGAACTCGACACCGAAGCCGTTACCCAGGCCCACGAAACCATGGCCGAACTCGGCGTCGACGGCCTCGTCCCCATCGCCCAGAAGGTCGACATGGTCCAGGCCAAGGCCCTCGACGACGGCGCCCTCCAGCGCTTCGGCGATTCACCCGAAGCCCGCGCCCTCCGGCAGCGGCTCACGCACTTCAAGGGTGTTCCCGACACCGACCTCCCCGTCGGCCTCAACGCCGAATTGCGCCCCTATCAGAAGGACGGTTTCGACTTCCTCTGCCACCTCCACAGCGTCCAGCTCGGCGGGATCCTCGCCGACGACATGGGCCTCGGCAAAACCCTCCAGACGCTCGCCTGGCTTCTCTGGCTCAAGAAACGCAACGGCCGGAAATCCAAACCCGCCCTCGTCATCTGCCCCGCCTCCGTCCTCCACAACTGGCGGCGCGAAGCCGAGAAGTTCACGCCGGAAATGCGCGTGCTCGTGCTCGAAAGCGGCGCCGCCCGCCACAACCTCCGCAAGCAGATCCCGAACTTCGACATCGTCGTCACCAATTACGCCCTGCTCCGTCGAGACCTCGAGGAACTCCAGAAGTTCGACTTCCAGGCCCTCATCCTCGATGAGGCCCAGTTCATCAAGAACCCCGGCGCGCAGGTCACCCAGTGCGTCAAACAGCTCAAGGCCCAGCAACGCCTCGCCCTGACCGGCACCCCGCTCGAGAACCGCCTGCTCGACCTGTGGAGCATCGTCGACTTCATCCAACCCACCTACCTCGGCACCCAGGTCGACTTCAACGAAACCTATGAGGCGCCCCGCGAGGACGGCGCCGCCCAGCGCATCAACCGCCGCCGGCTCTCCGCCAAGCTCCGACCCCTCATGCTGCGCCGCCTCAAGCAGCAGGTCGCCAAGGACCTCCCCGATCGCATCGAGGAACGCCGCGACTGCGACCTCGGCGAAGCCCAACGCATGCTCTACCTCGCCGAACTCCGGCGCAGCCGCGATCAGGTCATGCAGGCCCTCCAGACCAAGGGGCTCGCCCAAAGCCGCATGCACGTCCTCGCCGCCCTCACCCGGCTCCGCCAGATCTGCTGCCACCCCACCCTCGTCGGCAGCGACACCGCCTCCGGCAAGACCGAGACCCTCTTCGAACTGCTCGAACCCCTCATGGAAAAGGGCGAAAAGGTCCTCGTGTTCTCCCAGTTCGTCGAGATGCTCAAAATCCTCGAACGCGAGTGCGGCACCCGCTCCATCGCCACGCACATCCTCACCGGCAACACCAAGGACCGTCAGGAGGTCGTCCGCGCGTTCCACGAGGAAAAACGCCCCGCCGTCTTCCTCCTCTCGCTCCGCGCCGCCGGCACCGGCCTCAACCTCACCACCGCCAGCTACGTCATCCTCTACGATCCGTGGTGGAACCCCGCCGTCGAAGCCCAGGCCATCGACCGCTCCCACCGCATCGGCCAAACCCGCACGGTCAACGCGTACCGCCTCATCTCGCCAGGCACCGTCGAGGAGAAGATCTGGGATCTCCAACAGAAAAAGGCCCAGACCATCAGCGACGTTCTCGGGGAGGAGGGGTTCGCCAAAAACCTCACGAGCAACGACCTCGAATACCTGTTCTCCGAGGACTGAGGAGGAGCCCCCCCCGGGCGGCGGCTACCAACAGGCCGGTCCCACGGACCTTGGAGATTGGCCATTCTTCTGGGCCCGGAAGGCCACCGGACATTAGCCGACGGCAAGCCCGCTTGAGCGCGCGCGGCCGCCGGCCCCCGACCCCGCGCCATCGGACGCCCCGGCAGGGGTGCGGGAGACGCCGCCTGCCTGCCTACCTATAGCCGCGCGGCCTCTCAACCCCCCTCCCTTTCCGTGTGTTCCGAGCTTTCCGTGGTTGAGACAGCCTTCTCCCCATTCGCGGTTCCCACCCCATGAGCCCCCCCCGAAAACCGCTCCACGGGAAGCTTCCAAGTTCGCGTCCTCCCTTTCAGATTCCCCGGAAAACGCCGATGAAGCCTTGGCCTATTCCCCAGGCCCAAACACTCCAGGCCGCCACCCTGTTTCCTCCCCTTTCCGTCCGATCGCCCTAGCCCCCACACTTCCGTGGAGCCCATCCCCTCCCCCTCCCCCACGCCGAATCCAGCCCAGCTTCCCCTCCGGCCGATCCTCGACCGGGCCCGCCGCGAACTCCTCGATCTCTCCAATCGGAATCGGCTGCTCGCCGTCCCGATCCGCTCCAAATCCGCCCGCCTCGTCCAGGTCCACGATGAGCGCGCCAGCGAGATCTTCCGGCTCCTCGTCGAGGAAGGCAAAGCCCTCAGCTTCCTTCCGAGCCCCCTTCCCACGCCGTCCTCCAAAACCCATTCCGATCCAGCCGCCAGCACCGAGACCCCGGACCAGCCCACACCCGCCCTCGAAACCACCCCCGCCGACGTCGATGCCGCGCG
>JBFWOK010000133.1:0-20581 GCA_050250555.1 Limisphaerales bacterium | reverse complement strand
CGCGACTTCTTGCGGCGAAGGACGGCCCGCGGGCAGGCTTCGCACCCCGGATTCGAATGCCATCCCCGACACCCGCCTCCCCAGTCCTTCGCGTGTCCGATCTCACGGTCTACCGCGGACGCACCGTCATCCTCGATCGCATCTCCTGGACCGTCGAACCCGGTCAGCACTGGGTCATTCTTGGTCCCAACGGCTCGGGCAAGACCTCGCTCCTGGCGGCCATGACCGCCTACCTCACGCCCTCGGGCGGGACGATCGAGGTCCTGGGCGAGGAATTCGGCGACTCGGACTGGCCCGCCCTTCGGCGCCGGATCGGACTGGTGAGCCCCGCCTTGCGCCACCTCCTTCACGATGACGAACCGGCGATCGAGATCGTGATCGGAGGCCGGTACGCGGCGATCGATATCCGCGACAAACCCAAGCCGCGCGATGTCCGCCTGGCCCGCCGGCTCCTTGATGGTGTCGGCTGCCTCGCCCTCGCGCAGCGCCCCTGGGCGGTGCTGTCCCAGGGAGAACGCCAGCGGATTCTGATCGCGCGGGCGCTGATGGCGCGGCCCGATGTCCTGATCCTCGACGAGCCGTGCGCCGGGCTGGATCCGGTCGCCCGGGAACATTTTCTGGCGCTGGTGGCGCACCTGGGCCAGAACGCCCGCCCCGCCCTCCTTCTTGTGACCCACCACGTCGAGGAGATCGTGCCTGTTTTCCAGCACGCGCTCGTTCTACGGGAAGGACGGATTCTCGCGGCGGGCCCGACCCGGGAGGTGCTCAACGGCGCGACGCTTTCCCGGGCGTTCGGGACTCCGCTCCGTCTCCGACGCTCGCGGGGGCGCTACGCGTTGTCCATGCCCCGGGGATCGGGACGAAAAACCTGGACCGCCGGCGTGCAACCGGTCGCTGACGCGGGTTGACGGGTGTTTTCGACAGACCCATCGCGACCCCTGGTTTCCGGCATTGCCCGGTCCTTTCACATCGGCTACTGCTCACTTCCGTGAACCCTCCCACGCCCCCAACGCACCCGTCCTGCTCGAGCCTCGGGTGGGTCGCGCTCCTCGCGGGATGGTTCTTCGCCTGGAACGGCTGTTCTCGACATCCCGCGCAGGCCTGAATCACGCACTCCCCGAATCAACGGATCCGCTCCCGCCCGCACCGATGACGCCGCGCTCATTTCCCGAGTTCTTCCGGTTTCCCATCCCCATCCCCATCCCCGCCGTGCCCGTCGTGGCCCGGCGCTGTCTTCGACTCGCATACGCGTTCGCGTTCGTCACGTGGGTCGCCTTCACGGCGGAGGCCCAGCCCAAGGGCGCGGAGAAACTCCTTTCAGGAACCCCACCCCCTCGTCCGTCCCCTGTTCCCCAAGGTACCGCCGTCTTGCAGCCCTCCGAGGCTCCGATTCAGATTCGCATCGGCCCCTACTTTGGGTGGGAACGGAGCTGGACGATCGGCAACGGGAAGGTGGAGGCCGTCGTCGTTCCCGCGATTGGCCGGGTGATGCAGTTTCGGTTCGTTGGCAGGACGAGCGCCTTCTGGGAGGACCCCTCGCTACGCGGGACGAATCCGGATCCCGCTTCCTCCGAATGGGGGAACTTCGGCGGCGACAAAACCTGGCCGTCGCCGCAGGCGGACTGGGGTCGAATCACGGGGCGCGGCTGGCCTCCACCCAAGGCTTTCGATTCCATGCCCGTCGAGGCTTCCGTGCGCCGGGACGGGATCGTCATCAGTTCCCCGGTCGATCCACATTTCGGGATTCGGACCGAACGGTTTCTCCGACTCGAACACGACGCGCCCGTGATGACGATCGTCACGACCTACGAAAAGGTGACGGGCGATCCCGTCGAGGTCGGCGTCTGGATCATCACCCAGTTGGAGGATCCGGTCGCCGCCTTTGCCTTGCTTCCCCCGAAATCGATCTTCCCCGATGGCTACAATCGGCAATCGGGCGACGTGCTTCCGGCGGACCTGAAGGTGGATGGACGATTGGTTTCCCTCAAACGCGACCCCACCCGCGCGTCGAAGATCGGCACGGACTCGGACCGGCTGCTCTGGGTGGGAACCGGGCAGATGCTTCTGATCGAGTCGCCGCGGGTCCCCGGCGCCCGATATCCGGACCACGAAAGCAGCGCCGAGATCTACACCAACCCGGACCCGAAAACCTACGTCGAACTGGAGATGCTTGGTCCCCTGCACCGGATGAATCCGGGTGATCGCATCAGCCAGACCAACACCTACACGCTGATGCTCCGGCGGGATCCCGACGCCGCGGCCGAAGCGCGCCGGGTCCTGCTGGAAGGCCGTTGAGCGGGGCGACCCCGAATTCATTTCCCAATCCGACTCCAACTCCAACTCCAACTACGATACCGGTTGCGATACCGATTCCGATACCGACTCCGATGTCCCATGAAAACCGTGCGCCTTTTCAAATCCCTTCTCCTGCTCGTTGCCGTCGCCTCGTCCTTCGGCGGGATACCATCCGCCCAAGGAGCCGAGCTGGCCGTGATGACTTTCAATCTTCGGTACGCGAGCCAGAACCCGCCGAACGCGTGGCCGGCCAGGCGTCCTGTGATGAAGGCCTGCCTTGAGAAATACGCGCCGGACCTCATCGGGACCCAGGAAGGCGTTTACGCCCAGCTCAAGGATTTGGCATCCGACCTGCCCGATTACACCTGGATTGGACTGGGTCGCGACGGAGGAAGCCGGGGTGAATTCATGGCGGTCTTCTATCGGACGGATCGTTTCGAGCCGATGGAGTACGATCACTTCTGGCTTTCGGACACTCCCGACGTGATGGGATCGAGCACCTGGGGCCACTCGAACCGGCGGATGGTGACCTGGGTGCGGTTCAAGGACCGTCGCGACGGTTCGGAGTTTTATTTCTGGAACACGCACTTCGACCACCAGGTGCAGCCCGCGCGGGAGAAGGCGGCGGACCTGATCCGGAGCCGGATCGCCCGGATCGACACCCGGCTGCCGTTCCTGCTGGTCGGCGATTTCAACGCCACGGCCGGCGCCAACAAGGCCTACGACATTCTCACGGCGGACGATTTCCTCCGGGACACCTGGAAACTGGCCGCCGAGCGTCGGAACGAGGAGTACAACAGCTTCAATGGATTCGAGACGCCGGGGAAGGACGGGAGGCGCATCGACTGGATCCTGCTCCGCGGCGAAGCCGACGTGCGCGGAACGGAGATCATCACCTTCGAGCAGGGCGGCCAATTCCCCAGCGACCACTTCCCGGTGATGACCTGGCTGACGCTGAAGCGGGAGTAGGCCGTTCCAGGTTGCGCCGGCTCGGGGCGATGGCCACCCCACCCTTTCCCACGATGACGGCCGACACCCGAAGCACTTTAGTAACGCCGCCGAGGCGAGGGTATTGCGCGCCGAAGTGGCCCAAGATAACGTCATGGCGCCAATGGTGTCGCTGTTCCAACTCTTTGAGTTCAGCTACCAGGACGGAGTGCTGTTCTTCGACCGGTCAGGCGCGCTTGCACGCCGCCTCCGAGAGCTTTTCCCGGGATTGGTGGCCGGAACGTACACGTTGGAGCAGCGAGACTTCTCGCTGCCCGGCGAGGATCTCGACTTATTCTTCGGGATCAGACTCTGCCGAATCCAAACGCTGGCCCCCGCTCACGACAAGTTCCCGAAGATGGCCGCCAGCTTTGTTCAGGCAATTTCCGAAGTTTTCGAGATCACGGAAATAAAGGACTTCCGGTATCGGCATGTCCTCGGCAAGCCGTGTGCCAGCCACGAGGAGGCCCAGGCGCTGATGTGGCCGATGGTTTCCGTCGAGACCAAAGCGAAGTTGGATTCCCTGAAAGAACCGCGGCGTTGGGATGCCCTCCAAGTCGAATTCACTATCGGGCACTTCGCGTGCCAGTCTCGAGTCGCGGTTATCGACATGGTGCCGCATCGAAGCCTTGTCACCGCGGACATGCCGGCGAACGCCCCATTGCCGCACATTACCTTCCACGTCGATTTCAAGGGGTCGGTTCCCATCGATGTGGCCGATTTTGACGCCGCAGCCTTTATTCAGAAGGTCCGCAAGGACCACTCCGCGGAGATTCTCGGCAAACTCGCACCCCACCTTGTCTGATCATGGCCGCTACCAATCTGAACGTCGTCTCGCAAACCGTTGAGGAAATGTTGGATACAGGCGGCAACCACAACCTCGATGGCTTCCTCGCCGAGGAATCGCGGCGGCGCATCGAATCCCAACGTGGTTCCCCTGCCGACTATGAAATTTTCCTGGTGCGCAAGAGCGGTACCGCCGGGCCTGAGATCTTCGGACCCCGGATAATCCCCGGAGGGACGTATTCAGCGGAGGAACTCTACGGAGCCGCAGGCAGCCCGCTCCGACATTTCCGATCGACCGTGCGCGCGCTCCTCGTGCGAGCCAAGGAAGCCGGTGCCGCAAGCGCGGATTCCATCGAAAGGGCCCATCAAGTGGCGCTTCTCTGGGCGGACGTCGGTCGCTTGAACGAGTTCATGGGGGCGTCAATGGCGATCTCGGAAATCGTGGCGGAGCTACGCGGAGCCCGGTTCCAATTTCTTGGCAAGGATACGCCGGAGTCCGTTTTAAGCGCCCTGCATGCCGCGTTGGAGTTGGTGGCGCAGGCCAAACGACTGGACGAAGGAGTCGTGGATCGCGTGGTGGATACCCTGGAGGCGGGCGGCATCGACTCGCTCGCCCCCGACGCTCTCCGCGATGGCGATGCCTGACGCGTTTCTCGATTCGTCGGTCGTCATCGGTCTCCTGTTCCGCCATGCGGCTGAAAGGGCGGCCTGCCAGGCGGTCCTCCCGCCCTCAGCCAAGCTTGTCTGCTCTCGGTATGTCGCCTTCGAAGTCGCCCGCGGTTTTCTCCGAAGCCTTATCGCCCTGCACAACCAGTCCTTCGAGTACCCAACCTTCTCGGCGTTGCATCAGGCCGCGCATTCCGGCCAGCAACGGTTTAGGCCCTACCGCATGGCAACTTGGCTGGGCGCGTTCGACGATTACTTCGCCGCTTTGGAGGCGGAGGGTGGAGCGTCGACGGAGATCCTGAAATTGGAGGAATTCCGCGCCAAATTGCGGGTTTGGATTCGCCGGGGATGGCGGCGAATGGCGAAGGACTTCCATGTCGTCAACATGATCGGTTGCCGCGAAGATTTGCCGAGGCCGACCGTTCGGCCAGATGGGAGATGCGACCACCGATTACCCGTCGATAAATGCGGAGAGCCGGACGCCTGCCAGCTTCAGTCGTTCATCCAATCGGAGCGGCGAGATGTTGAAGCGATCGCGGCAGCATTGGACGCCCTCCCGGCGGACGAAAAGGATAAGGAGACCGAGCGTCGCATCGCGGCACTGAAGCGTCTGCCAGGCCAGAGAATTGGAACAAAATTTGCGGGCGCGGATTGTCACCAATGTGGCGATGCACTGATCTGCCTCGAAGCCCCCATCCATCACTTCATCGCGACGAAGAACGAAAAGCACTTCAAGACCCTGGCACAGGCGCTGGGCAAACCCCTGGTGATCGCTGAAACCGCGCGACAAACCGCCGCCAACGCTCCCACGGGGTGACGGAGTCGCGCAGTACGTCCGGGACCGTGGCCCACAAACAAGAGAGGTGCTGGAATACCCAACCCCTTCTCATTCTCGGCCCACCAGAGTTCAGTCCCGATTCCCCTCCCTACCGCATCCGCTCGAAGGTCCGACCGAGGATCTGCCAGGGCTCCTGTCCCGCCATCCGCGTCTGGGCGTCGGACACGATCTTGCCTTCGAGCGCGTTCTTCGTGGCCCGGGTCTTCTTGTAAAGGACGCCGAAGTATCCGGGGAACGGCTCACCCGCGAGTTTGTAAGCGGCGATGTCGTCCGTCACATCGTGATCCTTCGGCACCTCCGTGAACGTCCCGCCTTTGCGCGGATTGGAGGGATCGAAGGCGTGGGGGAAAAACTCCACGCACTCGCTGAGGCACTGGATGAAACTGAACCCGTCGTGGTCCATCGCCGCCTCCATCGTCTGGAGCAGGTGGTTGGGATTCGTGTGGGTCGTGCGCGCCACGAAGGTCGCCCCCGCGGCCAGCGCCTGGCGGATCGGGTTGATCGGCTGATCCACCGATCCCCAGATATCGGTCTTGCTCTTGAAACCCAATGGGGAGGTCGGCGACGTCTGTTTCTTGGTCAGCCCATAGACCCAGTTGTCCATCACCACCAGCGTCATCTTGATGTTCTTCCGCGCGGTGTGGTTGAAGTGGTTTCCACCGATCGAAAAGGCGTCGCCGTCGCCGCTGAAAGCGAACACGTGGAGGTCGGGCCGGCTCAATGAAACGCCGCTCGCGAACGACAGGGCGCGACCATGGATGTAGTGCGCGCCGTGCGCCTGGACGAAGTACGGGAACCGGCTCGAACAACCGATGCCCGCGATCGTGGTCACCTTCTCATGCCAGACCTTTCGCTTCTCGATGAGCTTGTAATACAGCGCGAGAACCGAGAAATCGCCGCAACCGGGACACCATGTCGGATGATCCGCCGCAATCTCCTTCTTCGTCAGCGGCTTGCGGTCGGCGTCGGCCAGGGGAGGAACCGGGGCGCCCGCCGGCCTCGGCGGAGTTTGGAACAAAATGGTTTGGCTCATGCTTCCTCAGCGGGATGGTCGTGAAAGAAAGGTTCTCAAGCGGCACCGGGTTGGATTCAGGCCCTGTGGGGTAGAACGCCCGCGCCGTTCGCCACGGTGGCGACGGCGGGGGCCGCGGTGGTCGTAGCGGTGATGGAGTTGGTGGGAGTGGCGACGGGTGCCGGCGTTCCCGCCGCGTGGAGGTTGTCGCCCGTCGGCGCGGACGTCAGGCGGGCCTGGATCTGGTCGAGAATCTCCCGGACTTTCCAGGTCAGTCCGTCGGTCTTGTTGATCCCTTGGATGCGGGGATCGCAGTACCGGGCCCGCAACAGGGCGGCGAGTTGGCCGAAGCCATAGAGACCGGAATCGTTCATCTCGATCACGAAGACGTGACGGTAGCGGGCGAACGTCTTCTCGAGGTCGTTCGGCAGCGGATTGAGGTGCCGGAGATGGAGGGAACCGATGTGTCGCCCCGCCTTTCGGGCCCGGGCCACCGCCTCGCGGATCGGGCCCTGCGTCGATCCCCAACCCACCAGCAGGATCTCCCCCTCGGTTTCCCCGAAGACCTCCGGAGCGGGCAGTTCGCGGGCGAGGGCCTGGATCTTGCGGCGACGCTTCTCGGTCATCCGCATGTGCAGCTTCGGGAGGCCGGTCGGATGCCCCATCTCGTCGTGTTCAAGGCCCGTGACGACCGGATACTTGCCGCTCGCGATCCGCGTGCCCGGCGCAAGGTGGCGGGTCACGCCGTCGGGGGTTTCCAAATCGTACGGCTTGTGGTCCGCCACCGGAGTCAGATCCGGCCGGATATCCTGACAGATCGCCTTCAAATCGGGCTCCTCGAACGCCTCGATCCGCGTCGCGATCGCCTGATCCGAAAGGATGATGACCGGAACGCTGTACTTCCGCGCGATGTTGACGGCCTCAATCGCCATGTAGAAGCAGTCCTCCACACTCGTCGGCGCCACCACGACCCGCGGACTGTCCCCGTGCCCGCCGAAACACGCGATGTTCAAGTCGCTCTGCTCCACGTTCGTCGGCATTCCCGTCGACGGCCCGCCGCGTTGAACATCGACGACGACGAGCGGCACCTCGGCCATCACGGCCCATCCGATAGCCTCCGTTTTGAGGGCGATTCCCGGCCCGCTGGAGCCCGTCACCGCCACCCCGCCGGCGTAACTCGCGCCGATCGCCATCGACACCGAAGCGATCTCGTCCTCGCACTGCACGAACATGCCGCCGTACTTGGGGAGTTCGCGCCGGAGGAGTTCCATGATATCGGACCACGGCGTGATGGGATAACCGGCTCCGAACCGGACACCCGCCGCGATCAGTCCGTACGCGAGGGCGTCATTCCCGTTCATGACGACCTGGCGACCGGAACGCTTCTGGCTGTCCAGGAACCGGAACAGTTCGACGACGTTCTCCAATTGGAAGCTGAACCCGGCATGGAACACGGTGAGCGCGTTCTCCGCCACGCTGGCGTCCTTGCCCGCGAACCGCTCCCTGATCAGCGATTCGAGCTTCGGAACGTTCAGATGGAACATCCGCGTCAACAGCCCCAGGGCGAACATGTTCTTGCCCTTGTCGCGCCCCACCCCGCCGATCGCCTCAACCGTCCGGCTCGTCATCGGAACACCGATGTGGTGATAGGTCGTCTTCGCCTCGTTCCTCGGCTCCACATGGTCCGTGTCGTAGACGACGATGCCGCCGTGCCGGAGGGAACTCAGGTGCTCGTCGTAGGAGTGCTGGTAGAACGCCAGAAGAACATCCGCGTCGTCCCCCGAACTCAGCACTTCGCCCGACCCGATCCGGACCTGGAAGATCGACGGCCCGCCGGAAATCGTCGACGGGATGGTCATGAACGTCATGACCTCCTGTTCGCTTCTTCCGGCGAGACGCGCCAGGAACCCTCCGATGGCCTGGATGCCGTCCTGCGAATTGCCCGCGATGCGGATGATGGCCTCGGGAATGTCGGAAATCCGGAGAGCCTGTGGTGGAGTGGAAGTCGTGACCGTGTCGCTCATCGAGTCTCAAATCGTGGTCCCGCCCCAGCCAAATGACCTGCCAGGGTGCGGATAAATTCCGCGAGGACAACGAGCGGGCTAGCCTATTCGATGGCGTCTAAGTGTCAATTTGCATGGCAGGGAAGTCGGACGATCACCTCCGTGCCACCGCCTTCCACCTCGCGAATCGTCAATTCTTGCTGTTTTCCGTAAAGTTGTTCGAGCCGTCGCCGGGTGTTTCCCAAGCCGATCCCGTGCCCCGCCCTCCCCGGGCGCGGCGCCTTGAGCCCCGCTCCGTTGTCCCGAACCCGCAACACGAGATCTGTTGCGTCCCGCCCGACGCCGAGCCAAATCGTCCCGGGCCGCCGTTGGGGTTCGATCCCATGCTTGATCGCGTTCTCCACCAAGGGTTGGAGCACGAGATTCGGCACGAGCTGGTCCAGCAGGCTTCCGTCGATCTCCCGCTCAACCCGAAGTCGGTTTCCAAACCGGGTCTGCTCGATCTCCAGATAGCGATCAAGAAACTCAAGTTCCTCCCGGAGAGGCACTTCCTGACGATCCCGGGTATCCAACGCCCGCCTCAGAAGTTCGCTCAGCCGAATCAGGACACGATCGGCGGCCTCCACGTCCGAGTGCATCAGCGAGGCGACCGCGTTGAGGGTGTTGAAGAGAAAATGGGGATTGAGCTGCATTTGAAGCGCCTGCAGCCGCGCCGCCGTCAGACGCTGCTCCAATTCGGCGGCGCGCCGCTCGCGTTCCTGAGCCCGCCGTTGAAACGCCACCACATGCTGAACCACCACCACCGCCCAGTAGACCAATAGACTGTGCGGCAGCGTCTTGACCAGGAGCGGCTCGAAAACGTCCGCGAACGCCACCGATCCGCCCGCCCACCGGAGCTGAACCACCGCCACCCCCGCCCGGATCAGGAGGTACGCCATCATGAAGGCGCCGCACGCCAGGAGATGAATCAGGAGGTGCCGGGCCCGCAACGGCCACTCAAGGCGAACCTGCCTCCCAAGCCAGGCCACCGGCGGTGCCAATAACCCGAACACATACCAGTCCGCCAAAGCGTACGTGACCGCGTGCGACCACAGGACCGGTCTCCCCTGCATCGCGCTCGCGGCGTAGTATTGCCCCGCAAAGAGCAGCGCCAGCATCGTCCAGACCACCACCGCGATCACCGCTCCCTTCGCCAGGGTCTTCCACGGGATTCCAGCCCCTTCATCCACCACTTTTCCTCCGACCCTGGGCGCGGGATCCGGGAGCGGCCCGTGACCCCGCCCCACACCACCGGCCGGGGCCCCGTCTCCCATGGCCTGCCCCGGCCCCGGCTTGAAGGAGGACTTCGCGGAAACCGACGGATCCGTCGCAGGCCTGGGGCCGCCCGGTGACATCGCGGTCAGAGCGTGAACGGCACCTGGGATTCAAAGGACGGATTGGCGGGCCCCACCACCGAGTAATTCGGAGTCTGCTGCGCCGGCATCCGCTGCGCGATCTCGTCGCGGAACCGACGGTAGCTCCCGGCGAACCGTCCCCGCCGCCAGACGTCCCGCAGCGTCTGCGTGAACAGCCCGTTCCGGCGGCCATCCAACGAAAACTGGTTGTCCTGGCAGCCGGAAATCAGGATGACCGTGGGCCGGATCCGGCGATTCTCTCCGGCCGGCATCGCGTCCTGGATTCCGTCGTACAACGCCTCGTTCTGCCGGTACACCTTCGCCGCCTGCCTCGGGGGAAGCATCCGAATCCTCGGCGCCGGACCCGTCCGCGGGAATGCCGGCATCTGCCGCGTCACCGTTCCGCTGTGGCAGCTGTCCGAGAGAACCACGATCCGAACCCCCGACTTGAACCGAGCCCAGAGGTCCCACAACTCGTCGTCGACGAGCTGCCGGTCCCACAACACCCAGGTTTCATCTTGGCGCTCCGGATCGGTCTCGTCGCCGTTGGTGTCGGGCACCTGCCCGCCATGACCGGAATAGGTGAGGAAAAAGATGTCCCCCGATTTCAACTCCGCCGCCGCAGCGAGGATTCCGGCGATCACCGCGTCCGACGTCGCGCGGCGGGTGAGCAGAAGATTGGCCTTGAATCGCCTCGACTTGGCGATCGATCGCATGTCTTTCGCGTCGAATTCGCAGGCCTTCAGCTCGCCGTCCCATCCGCCGTAGTGGTCCGGGTTCTCAAAGTTCAGTGCGATGTGGAGCGAGTTTCCCTTGGCAGGCATGTCGGAGTCCTTTCGTTCCGTCCTCGCGGACGGTCGGACACCGCGCCTCCCGAGAAGGGTCCGACGCGGCGGTCCGGTCGTTTGACGGCCCCGTTGGGCGCCCGAATCGCTTCGGTCGCATCCCCGGGGGTTCGCCGCTGTCTAGGCCCGAAGCCGCGTCCCCTCAAGGAGATTCGCGCAGGCCGCGGAACGCCGCCGCGGTGTCCGTGCGCCGACCACTCGGATGCGCCCGCAAAGCATTCGCCCTTCTGAACGGACTTGCCGGCCCCTTCGTCCGTTCGGCATCAATGACCCCGCATGAGCACCGGCATCACCGCGATCAACGAGGAAGTCCAGCGCGCCTCCGCGTTTGTCCGCCCCCTGTTCACCGAGATCAACAAGGTCATCATCGGCCAACGGTACCTCGTCGAACGCCTCGTCATCGGCCTGCTCGCCAACGGCCACGTCCTCCTCGAAGGCGTTCCCGGCCTCGCCAAAACGCTCTCCGTCAAGTCCCTCGCCCGAGCCCTCCGGGTGAAGTTCTCCCGCCTTCAGTTCACCCCGGACATGCTGCCGGCCGACGTCATCGGCACCCAGGTCTACAATCCGCAGTCCGGCAGCTTCTCCACCCGCCAGGGACCGATCTTCGCGAACCTCATCCTCGCGGATGAAATCAACCGCGCGCCCGCCAAGGTCCAGAGCGCCCTGCTCGAGGCGATGCAGGAAAAGCAGGTCACCATCGGCGACAATACCTTCGCGCTCCAGGAACCCTTCCTCGTGCTCGCCACCCAGAACCCCATCGAACAGGAGGGCACCTACCCGCTCCCCGAAGCGCAGGTCGACCGATTCATGCTCAAGCTCCGGATCGGCTACCCCACCCGCGACGAGGAACGCCAGATCCTGGATCTGATGGCCCACACCGTGAACCTCCCCGAGGTCCATCCCACCGTGGACGCCGAAACCATCCTCGCCGCCCGCAAAGTCGTGAACGACGTCTACATCGACGACAAAGTGAAGGACTACATCGTCGACCTCGTCTGCGCCACGCGCGATCCCGAGGCTTACAAGATCACGGTCAAGGACTTCATCCAGCTCGGCGCCTCCCCGCGCGCCACCATCGCCCTCACCCTGGCCGCCAAGGCCTACGCCTTCCTCCAGGGCCGCGGCTATGTGACTCCCCAGGACGTCAAGAGCATCGGCATGGACGTCCTCCGCCACCGCGTCGCCATCACCTACGAGGCCGAGGCCGAGGACAAAACCAGCGAATCCGTCATCCAGACGATCTTCGACGAAATGCCCGTGCCATGATCCCGCGCGAGATCCTCAAGAAAATCCGGCAGATCGAGATCCGCACCAAGCGGCTCGTCTCCGAATCCGCCGCCGGCCAGTACCACTCCGCCTTCAAGGGCCAGGGCATGGACTTCGACGAGGTCCGGGAGTACCAGCCCGGCGACGACGTCCGCGCCATCGACTGGAACGTCACGGCCCGGATGAACCATCCGTTCATCAAGAAATTCGTCGAGGAACGCGAACTGACGGTCGTCCTGGTCGTCGACGTGAGCGGCTCCGGTCTCTTCGGATCGTGCGACTACACCAAGCGCGAACTGGCGGCCGAGATCGCCTCGGTCCTCGCCTTCTCCGCCATCCGCAACAACGACAAGGTCGGGCTCCTCCTGGTCACCGAGGAAGTCGAGAAATACATCCCGCCGCGCAAAGGCCGAAAACACGTGCTCCGGGTGATCCGCGAAATCCTGTTCTTCGAGCCGCGCCATCCCGGAACCGACCTCCACATCGCGCTGGATTTCCTCCAGCGCGTCATTCCACGCCGCGCGGTCGTCGTGATCGTCTCCGATTTCCTCGGCCAGACGCACACCGCCCGAAAGGACGTGGCCGCCCATCTCCGGCGCGGAGCCCTCTTCAGCGGAACCCTCGGCCAGATTTCGCTCTCCGCCCTCCGCCAGGCCCGACGCCGCCACGATGTCGTCGCCGTCCAGGTCGTCGACCGCTTCGAACTGGAGCTTCCCCCGCTGGGCCGCCTCATCCTCAAGGACGCCGAATCGGGCGAGGTCCTCGAAATCGACACCGGCAACCGCGTCCGACGCGAGGCGTTCGCCGAGCGGCAGCGTCGAACCCAGCGTGAACTGGAGAAGATCTTTCGGTCCGCCACCGTCGATTTCATTCAGCTCCGCACCGATCAACCGTACGCGAAGGCGCTCGCCCGATTTTTCGAAACCCGCGAAAAACGCCGGCTGCGCGGCTGAACGATGACCAACGCCCCCACGTCCATCGTCGTCCCAGGCCCCAGCCCCGTTCCCGGCCCCGTCCCCGGCGCGGACGGGCTCCGCGACATCGCCGGTCCCGTTCCGGTGACTTCCCTGGCGGCCCAACTCCTCTTCTGGGGCACGCTCGCCGCGCTCCTCGCCCTCGCGGCTTATCTCGCCCGCCGATGGTGGCGCCGCCGCCAGGCGCTCCAGGCGCAGGGCCCTCCACCCCCACCGCCCCTCCCACCCCACGTCGTCGCCCGCCTCCGACTCGAAAAAGCGCTCGGCCTGCTCGGCGATCCCGATCGTTTCTGCACCGAGGTCTCTTCCGCCCTCCGCGACTACCTCGAAGGGCGCTTCGGCTGGAACGCCCCCGACCGCACCACCGAGGAGTTCCTGGCCGAACTTCGAACCCGCGAGGGCTTGTCGGAGTCCATTCAGAAACTGATCCAGGACTTCCTCACCCGCTGCGACTTCGTGAAATTCGCCAGGTACGACCCGTCCGAACCCGAACTGCTCGAGATCCACCAGGCGGCCGTCCGCATGGTCGAGGACACCGTCCCGCCTCCGCTTCCCGTCGATCCCGACGTCTTCCCCCGCGAAAGCCGGTCCGGCAGGGACGCATCACCCAACACCTCCGAACCGGCATGACGTTCGCCCATCCATGGTGGCTGACGCTGCTCCTGCTCCTGCCGTTCGCGGCGATTCTCCGCCGGCGTCGCGCGCGCGATCCCGCCTTCCTCTATTCGTCCGTCCAACTCGTCCATGGCGTCGCGTCCCTGCGCCGGTCCTACGCCGGCCTGATCCTCCGCCGCATGCGCTGGCTGGCCCTGGCGTTCCTGATCGTCGCCCTGGCGCGTCCCCGCATCGGCGAAGGCGAGGTCACCATCAAGGCGAGCGGCATCGACATCGTGGTCGCCGTCGACTTCTCCATGAGCATGGCGGCCGAGGATTTCGAGATCGGCGGACGCCGCGCCAACCGCGTCACCGCCGCCAAGGACGTCCTCCGGCGCTTCATCGACGGGCGTCCCAACGACCGGATCGGCATCGTCGCCTTCGCGGGAAACGCCTACGTCGCCGCCCCGCTCACGCTCGATCACGGCTTCCTTCTCCAGCGCCTCGAACAATTGAAACTGGGGCTGATCGAGGACGGCACCGCCATCGGATCCGGGATCGCCGCCGGCCTGAACCGCCTCCGCGAGCTCCCGTCCAAGAGCCGCATCGTCATCCTCATGACCGACGGACAGAACAACGCCGGGAAGGTGCCGCCCATGACCGCCGCCGAGGCGGCCGAAGCCCTCAAGGTGAAGATCTACACGATCGGCGTCGGCACCCGCGGCACCGCGCCGTATCCCCAGACCGATGTCTTCGGCCAGACGCGCTACGTCCCCATGCAGGTCGACATCGACGAGGAATTGCTCGGACGCATTGCCGAACGCACCGGCGGCAAATACTTTCGCGCCGTCAGCACCGAGACGCTTCGCGGCATCTACGATGAGATCGACAAACTCGAACGTTCCGACGCCGAGATCCGGAAATTCCAGCGGTACGACGAGGTCTTCGGCTGGTTCGCCGTTCCCGGCCTGATCCTGCTCCTGCTCGAAATCGTCCTCGGCCACACGGTGTGGAGGAAACTGCCATGACCTTTGCCCATCCGAGCCTCCTGATCCTCGCGCTGGCGGCCGTCCCCGTGCTCGCCCTCGGATTCATCGCGTCCTGGCGGACCCGCAAGCGCCTGATCACGTGCTTCGTCCCGAAACGCCTCCAGGCCGCCCTCACGCTCGGAATCTCGCCGCGCCGCGCCGCCGCCCGCGCCGCCCTTCTCACCCTGGGCGTGGTGTTCCTCCTCCTCGCCCTCGCCCGCCCCCGACTCGGCGCCGGGATGGTCGAGGTCAACCAGCGCGGACTCGACATCCTCGTCGGGATCGACACGTCCCGAAGCATGCTGGCCGAGGACGCCGGACCGCGGATCTCCCGCCTCCAACGCGCCAAACTCGCCGCGCTCGATCTCGCGCGCCTGGCGAAAACCGATCGCATCGGCCTCGTCGCGTTCGCTGGCGGCGCCTTTCTCCAGTGCCCGCTCACCATCGATTTCGAAGCCTTCCGCCAGAGCGTCGACGCGCTCGACACGACCGTCATCCAGCAGGGCGGCACCGCCATCGGCCCCGCCATCCACACCGCCCTCGAAGCCTTCAGCGAGGAACGCCAGAACGTCCGCGTGCTCGTCCTCTTCACCGACGGCGAGGAACATGAAAACGGCGCCCTCGACGCCGCCAAGCGCGCCGAATCCAAGGGCCTTCGCATCTACACCGTCGGCATCGGCACGCCCCAGGGCGAGGTCATCCAACTTCGCGACGCCAAAGGCGCCACATCCTACCTCAAGGATGCCCAGGGAAACGCCGTCAAATCGTCGCTGAACGAGGATCTCCTCCGTCGGATCGCCCTCCAGACCGGCGGACTGTACCTTCCCCTCCAGGGTCCCCGAGCCATGACCGAACTCTACACACGCGCCCTCGAACCGCTCCCGCGCTCCGATATCGAGGCGCGTCTCATGGAGCAGTACCTCGAACGGTTCCAGTTCCCCCTCGCCGCCGCCCTCCTCCTCCTCCTCTGGGAAGCGCTGTTCCCCGAACGCGCCCCGGTCGGAAATCGCCTCCGCGCCAGCCGACAGGATCATCCGACCCTGACACCCCAGCCGCGACAACCCTCGCCGGCCACCGCCTCCCTGGCGCTCGTGATCGCCTGCGCGCTCGCCGCACACCTCTTCGGCTCCCCATCCGCCCGGGCTTCGTCGTCCGACGCGTTCCGCAGCTATCGCAACGGCGACTACAAGGGCGCTCAGACCGAGTTCGAACGGCTGTCCCGTGAAAAGCCCTCCGACCCGCGCCTGAAGTTCAATGCGGGAACGGCCGCCTACCGGGCCGGCGACTTCGACGCCGCCACCCGGCATTTCCAGGATTCCCTCGCCTCGACCGACCTCCGCCTCCAGACAGACGCGTTCTACAATCTCGGCAATTCGCAGTTCCAGATCGGCGAGAAGGGCGCGGATCCCACCGCCCGCCAGAAGGCCTGGGAACAATCGCTCAAAGCCTTCGAAGCCGCGGTTCAGCTCACCCCCCAGCACACCAACGCCCAGCACAACCTCGACTACGTCCGCCAACGGCTCGAAGACCTGAAGCAGGAACAGAAACAGGAGCAGGATCCCAATCAGTCGTCCCCCGACGAAAACAAGGAGGACGAGTCGAAGGATCAGCAGAAGTCGGATCCCCAGAACTCCGACAACAAGGACGATTCGAAGAAGGAGCAGAATCAGAAGCAGGACCAGGGGGACAACCAGGACTCCAAGCCCCAGGACGGCCAGGATCCCCAGGATCAACCGAAAGAGAGCGAACGCGATCAATCCTCGGCCGACGATCAGGGCGACAACCCGGATCAGGCGTCCAATCCCCCGAAGGACGGCCAACCCGGTTCCGAGAACGCGGGCAAGGACGCCGCGCAGAACGCCGAGGGCGCCCAACCCGGCGAACCCCTGCCCCCCGGCGACATGTCGCCCCAACAGGCGCTTCGCCTGCTGGACGCCGCGAAAGGTGAGGAAAAACTGATGCCGCTCGAGAAGAAGCGCGGCCGACCCCGCAGCCTCAAGGACTGGTGAACGCGGCGATTTCCATCGCATGGGCACGAATCCTCGGCCGCCTCGCCATGGGGGTGGCCTTGGCTTTTCTCGCCATCGCACCGAGCGCCGCGGCCGCCTCCGTGCAAGCCGCCCTGGATCGCGAAACGATCGCGCTCGGCGACACGGCCGTCCTGAAGGTCACCGTCGAGGGCGGTTCTGGACGCGACACGCCAAGCATTCCCGAGGTGAACGGCCTCCGCTTCACACTCAGCGGAAACGGAATGAGCTTTTCGTTCCTGAACGGCCGCCAGTCCATCATCTCGGAGATCACCTACACGGTGACCGCGACACGGGTGGGCACCTACACCATCGGACCGATCACGACCACCGTCGGCGGCCAACTCGCCCAGTCGACGCCCCTTCAGTTGACCGTGGTTCCCGCCAACGACCCGCGCGCGGCCCGCAATGACGGCCTCGATCAGGCGGCCTTCCTCCGGTTGGTCGTGCCCGATCGCGAGGTCTACGTCGGGGAATCGTTCGTCGTTGAAATCCACCTGTACGCCACCGGCGGACGCCTCCAGCAGGCTCCGCAACTGACCGCCGAAGGCTTCACCCTCGGAAAGCTCCAGGACGGCGGTCAGCAGGGCAACGTGCGCGTCAACAACCGCCCCTACACCCGCGCCCGCTTCCTCCAGACCGTCACGGCGGCCCGCGCCGGCGACCTCTTCCTTCAGGCCGCCAATTGCGTCCTCGACATCCCCGTCTCCCGACGCGGCGGTGGGAACGATCCGTTCGCCGACATCTTCAACCTCCGCGAGACCCGCCGCCTCACGCTCGCCTCGGAGCCGGCCGCGCTCCGCGTCGCTCCCCTTCCCCGCCAGGGAATGCCCCCGGGGTTCAACGGCGCCGTCGGCGACTTTCAACTCGCCGTCTCCGCCGGTCCCACCAACCTGAACGCCGGCGATCCCATCACCGTCCGCATCGACATCCAGGGACGCGGCAACTTCGATTCGGTCCAACTCCCCGAGCAGCCCGCGTGGCGCGGCTTCCGACTGTATCCGCCAACCTCCGAACTCAAGACCGATGAGTCCTCGGAGATCACCGGTTCAAAGCACTTCGAGCAGATCGTGACCCCGGAATCCGCCGATCTGACCTCGCTGCCCTCGTTCGTCTTCAGCTTCTTCCACCCGGAATCGAAGACCTACAAAACCCTGCGCTCGGCGGCCATCCCGCTGAAGGTCGCCGCGGGCGCCGCGGGCCCCGAACTTCCCGAGCCGGCCGGAACCGGGACCAGCGGAACCGCGCGGAAACCCGACATCGCCCCGCTGAAGCCGCACCTCGGCACGGTCGTGGTCCGACCGGCGCCGTGGATCCGACAGCCGTGGTTCCTCGCCCTCGCGATCGCGCCGCCCGTCCTTTGGCTTGCGCTCAAATTCCGGCGCGCCTGGAGGGAACGACGGGCCGCCGACCGCGAAAGCCTGCGCCGCGCCGATCTGGAGAAGCGCATCAGCAAGGGCCTTCACACCCTTCAGTCCCTCGCGCGCGAAGGGACTTCCGACGAGTTCTTCGTGGTCCTGTTCCGCACCCTGCAGGAGTCCGTCGCCCTCCGAACCGGCGAGGCGCCCGCCTCGATCACGGAAGGGTCCCTCGATTCCGACGCGGTCCGCGCCGGCCTTCCCCCGGAAGCCGTCGACGCCCTCCATCGCCTTTTCCAGACCTGCAACCAGGCGCGGTACGCGCGCGTCGGCAGCGTGGCCGATCTGGCGGCGCTCCAGGCCGAGGCTTCCCAACTCAGCGCTCTCCTTCGATCCGCCGCCTGAAATCCCGCGCGATGGAAGTCCCCGCCGACATCGTCTGCCCCTGGTGCGGTCAACCTGGAACGCTCGCCATCGACACCGCCCAACCGTCCCAGCGGTTCACCACCGATTGCGAGGTCTGCTGCCGCCCCTTCGAGGTCTTCGTGGAGTCGGAACCCGGCGAGATTCTGGGCTTGGACGTTCAGGGCGGCTGAAGGAATCTCCCGCCACACCTTCCCGATGAAACCCGAAGCCGTCCTTTGGATCTATCTCGTGCTCCTCATCGCCGGCGGCATCGTCGGCTTCGTCAAAGCCAAGAGCACGATCTCCCTGGTCATGTCGCTGATCTTCGGAGCGCTCCTCGCCCTTTGCGCCCAGGGAATCATTCCGGGCCGGTTCTCAGGCGACGCCGTGCTCGTCATCCTCGTCGTAGTCTTCGCCAACCGGTTCCAGAAGACGCGAAAATTCATGCCCTCGGGCATGCTCACCATTGTCACGATCGCGGCGCTGCTCGTCCGCGGCATGATGATGCTCGGCTGAGCTTCGGCGGGCGCCATCTCAACTTCGGAACAGCGACCGGTGGCCGCGGCGGCCCGGCCCGCCTTGCCACCGGCTCATCTCCTTCGTCCCTCCGGGACTCCCGACCGGAACGACCCATACCCACCGGATCTGTGGATTCCTCCGCGGTTCCTGGAACGAACGCGCGAACCGCAACGCGCCGACTCGCAAAATCCCTCCGATTCCGTGGGGTCAGTCCCTTCCGTGGTTGAAACGGCCGTTCCCAGGTTCATCACAATCCAAAAATCTCCGGCAGCTCACCGAGACTCGCGACGAGATGCGTGTGGGGATGCTGGGCGAGCTGGGCGCGGCTGTGGGTTCCGTGCGTCACCCCGACCACCCAACCGCAGCCCGCGGCCATGCCCTGAAGCAGGTCCGTCGGCGTGTCTCCCACCTTGGCGGTCGACGTCACATCCGAGATCCCCGTCTTCCGCATCGCTTCGAGAATGAGATCGGGATGGGGCCGTCCCCGGGCCACTTCGTCGTTCGCCACCGTCGCGTCGATCAATTCGGTCGAATGCCACCCCAACCGATCCAGGACCGCGTCGACGATCACCCGGCTGCACCCCGTGTCCAAGGCCACACGAACGCCGGCCTCCTTGAGGTGTTTCAGGAGCTCCGTGGCTCCCGGCATCTCGGCGACCGCCGGCTGGGTCCGGTAAAACTCGATCATCCGCCGAACGAAATCGTCGTGGATCGAAGTCACCCATTCCTCCTCGGGCCGCCCGCCGGTGATTTCAGCCAAGAGGCTTCGGATGGCTGAAGGCTTCGAGAACCCGGCCACCTTCCACAATTGTTCGTCGGTCACCGTGATCCGAGCCGCGGAGAACGCCTCTCCGAGACAGCGTCCGGTGCCCTCGCCGTCCCAAACAATCGTTCCGGCCATGTCCAGGATGACCAGACTGACCGGCGGTTTCTTGGAGTCGATGGCGTTGATGGACATCTAGTCGACCGCTGCCGCACGCCCGGCAGCTGGGTACAAGAATAGGCAGAGAACGGCGGAAATCAGCGCGAAAAATGCCAGGCACGGAAAAGCCAGGGCATACCCCCCCACATCGAGCAAACGCCCGAACTGGGCGCCCGCCAGAACCGCCGCGAGATAGCCCGCCGCGTCCACGAGACCGGCCACGCTTGCGACATACTCGCGCCCACGGATCTCGAGGGACAGAACCCCCGCGAGAAGGCTGTACGGTCCGTACGTCAGGAACCCCACCAGCCCGACCGCGGCCGTCGCCGCCACCAGTCCCTGCCGCGCCAGCGACGGCAGAAGAAAAAGCACGCCGCCCAGGACCGCGAGGATGAGGAAAAGCAGGCCCCGCCGCATCGTGGGTGTCACCCTGCCAAACACCCAACCCAGCAGCAGGATTCCCAGGGCCCCACACGCGTCGAACGGAGTCGACAGGAAGGCCGCGATCCGATTCGAGACATCCGGTCCCCCCTCCGTCTTGAAGAAGTCGACGGTCCACGTGTTGAAGGTCTCGCGCAGCAGCGTCAGCGTGAAGCTCAGCGCGCACACCACCCAGAACTGGCGCGTCCGAAAGAGGTCGGCGACCTGCGACCATTGGAACC
>JBFWOK010000132.1:0-20712 GCA_050250555.1 Limisphaerales bacterium | reverse complement strand
TTGGACGAGAGCTCCAAGAACACAGGCGCCAGCGAGAATGGCCTTTTTCATGACAAGAATCTTCAATCGCTTAATTAATTCTTCGATCCAGGACCTTTTCTTAGGCCATGTAGACCGACCGATTCACCTAAGCAATTAACGTGCCAAGACGCTATGCAGTTCAACCACTCCGAACCTGAAAACTTCCGCAAATCGCTACGATATAATAGCTTGCACACCAATCGACTCTCCGATTCCAACCCTGGTCCAGCCAAAGATCCATTCCAGACTGTAAAAGAGCGCGACACTTCTTGAGGCGGTTTCCGAAAAATCGGAAACCCGAGACAAATCACAACTGCCTTATTACAAAATACTTGAGTCAATCATCAGTCCACATCCCGACGGCGATTATCAGTCTAAAGTTCTGTCGGTATTCCTGACATGTAGCCTGCGTCAACAATTCACGGGTTCGCGACACCCGGCTCTGATGGGTTAACCGACACTCTCCGGATGCTGGAAACCTCACCGACCCGGCCTTCGGTACACTGCGCACCATTTCCAGTTCTTCGATGATCTGCCGCCCTGGAACACAACATTAGTCCGTCTCACAGATCCAGCGCTCGGATTCGGTAGAACGACAGATCCGATAGTCCGGGACTGGGGTCGTCCACGACCTGAACTCCGTCCCGGCCGCGGACGGTTCCGCCGACGGCGGTCCAGGCGGTTCCTTCCAGACGGGTCGCCTTCTCCAGCTGGAACCGTCGGTTGGAATTCCCAGAAAAACGGATGCGCAGGCTCCCATCGGCGCGTTCGAACCCGCCAACCCGGAACACGCTCTCGCGATTGCCAGGGTCGGATCCCGCACGGAATTCCTCGCGGTTGGTCTGTCCGTCGCCGTCCGAGTCGATCTTGGCATCCCCGGCCCGCGTCGGGTATCGGCGGTCTTGAGGGAGAGGGAAACGGACCCGTGTTCGGTCCACCCTATGGTTTAGTCTCGTCCGGTCCTCGGGTCAGGGCGAAGTACACGACATAAAACCAGGAGAGAAGGCCCGCGACGATCGCCCAGAGGATCGAACGATTCCGTTGCCACGAGCACACCACGGCGATCGCCGAACCCAATCCGATGCCGGACTGCACCACCGGCCCCACCGTCTGGCCGCCCGACTGGACGACCTGCGCGATCAGAGGGAATTCCACCGAACCGGAGTAACACGGGACGGCCGGATCGTGCAATGAGCGACTTCGGAGCAACGGGAGGGGGATGAGCGTATCAGCATTCCCTGTAAGATCGGCGCCGGGTCCCGCGTTTTCAGTCCATGAAGGGTCGACGGCCTCCGACCAACTCCGGCACCGGATGAGCCTCCTGATGCGGGACACGCCGGCGCACGACCGACCGCGCGAACGCCTCGCAGCGCTGGGCGCCGACCGCCTTCGTGACGCGGAATTGCTCGCGATACTCCTTCGGACGGGTTCGAAGAGCATTCCCGTCACCCGCCTGGCGGAGAATCTTCTCCGGGTCTTCGACAATTCCCTGACCCGCCTCGCCGCCGCGACCGTCGACGACCTCCGCCAGGTGACCGGAGTCGGCATCGACAAGGGGGTCACCTTGAAGGCCGCCTTCGAACTCGCCCGGCGCATGAGCCAGGAAGTCCGCCGTGAAGCGCCCCTCCTCGACACCCCGGAGCGCGTCGCGGACCTGCTCCGGGAAGACATGCGCCCACTGGAGGTCGAGACCTTTCATTTGCTCCTCGTCAACACCCGGCGCCGGCTGATCACGAAGGAACGGCTCGCCCAGGGAACGCTCGACACACTTCTGATCCATCCCCGGGACGTGTTCCGCCGGGCCATCGCTTCCAACGCCTCCGCAATCATCCTCGCCCACAACCATCCCAGCGGGGATCCCACACCTTCCGAAGCCGACATCCGCGTCACCCGCGATCTCATTCGAGCCGGTCAACTCCTGAAAATCGAGGTCCTCGACCACGTCATCCTCGGGCAGCGCACCACCGAACGTCCCCGGGATTTCACTTCACTTCGGGAACTGGGATACTTCTATGGTTGACCCGCCCACTGTTCCACTGTTCCACCCTTCCTCCCCTCCACCAGCCCTCGCTCCGACCGTGAACCGGGATCTCGCTATCCGTATCCGGCCCATGACTTCCGCCGATCTGGCGTTCGCCGACGCCTTGCGGGGCGCGGTCGGCTGGAACCAGACCGTGGGCGACTGGAATCGTTTTCTGGAACTCGAACCGGGGGGCTGTTTCGTCGCCACCTGGCATGGGGAACCGGCCGGGACCGCGACGACACTCGTTCACGGACCGAACCTCGCCTGGATTGGAATGGTCCTTGTGCAGCCGGAGTTCCGACGACAGGGAATCGGGAAGGCGCTTCTCCTTCATTGCATCGAGCACCTGCGCTCACGGGGGATCCGGTGCATCAAGCTCGATGCCACTCCCTTGGGCCGGCCTGTGTACGAACGAATCGGTTTCAAACCGGAATGGACCCTGAGCCGCTGGGAGCATCCGGGATCACCGACGGCACCCAACCCAACGGATTCATGGCGACCGGTCCAAACCGATGATTTGCACCCCCGGAGCGCGGTGGAGGAACTGGACGCAACGGCCTTCGGGACGCCTCGAACCCGACTCCTGGCGGCCCTGGCCCGGCAAAGCCGCCAGGCCGTGGTTCGGCAAGGAGTCTCCGGAAAGGTCGAGGGCTACGGATTCCTGCGCCCCGGGGCATTGGCCGACTATCTGGGACCCGCCGTCGCCACCGACCCGGAGACTTCCGTGGCGATCCTCAGGGCGCTCTTCGGCGGCACGCGTGGACGCCGCATCTTTTGGGACATCCCCGAACCCAACACGCACGCCGTTCAATGGGCCGAACAACATGGCTTTCACCGCCAGCGGGAACTCACCCGGATGTATCTCGGCGAGAACTCCCACCCTGGCAATCCCCGTCGGCAACTCGCCCTCAGCGGACCTGAAACCGGGTGACACCCTTCCGTATCGTCCGACACCATCCATCGCGCCCGCCGCCGACTACGGTTTCTCCCGAACCCGGTGCAGGTGCGACAGCGAACGAATGTAGAGACTGTCGCCGGCCAGCGCCGGAGTCGCCATGCACATCTCGCCGAGCGCGTTGACCCGTTCGAGTTTGGCTTCATCCCCGGCTTTGAACACGTAGGTGTCGCCATCCTCGCTGAGGCAGAAGACCCGCCCCCGATAGGCCCAGGGCGACGCGGTGAACCCGACGGTTCCGTCCGGCTTGATGCGCTGCTTGTCGTAGATTTCCCGCCCCGTGGCCGCGTCCCGGCAACTCAGAAACCCGAAATCCCAAAGGACGTAGAACCGTCCGTCGACCACCAGTGGGGACGGATTGTACGGCGACGAATTCGGTTCCATCCACGCCACGTGCGCGCTCGACCGTTCACCCTCCGCGAGCGTCAGGTCCCCCGAAGCCCCGGGCCGGATCGCGTAGACCGGCTTGTTCGGATTCAGCCGGTCGCCCACGTAGCCGGCCGCCACATAGAGCAGGCCGTCCGCGCTGAAGGGCGTCGGGATCGTGATCGTCGACATGCCCTTCAATTCCCAGTGGGGCTTTCCGTCGAGATCATAGCCGCGCACCTTGTTGCGTCCGGTGACGACAATTTCGGCCCGCCCCTGGTGCTCCCAAACATACGGCGTCGACCAGTTGCTCGGCTCGTCGCGCGCGACCCGCCACAATTCCCGGCCGGTCCGGGCGTCGAATGCGGCCATGAACGACGCCTCTTCGTTGTCGTTGACGATGAGGACCCGGCCATCGTGAAGGATCGGCGAACTGGCCGTGCCCCAGCCGTGAGCCATCTTCCGCGCCGGAACCGGCTGCGACCAAAGGACCTTCCCTTCGAAATCGAGCGCGAAAAGACCCACGGTCCCGAAGTAGGCGAACACCCGTTCGCCGTCGGTCACAGGCGTCTCGGAGGCGTAGGTGTTCTTGATGTGAACCGGCGTCGTCGGCGACGCCGCCTTGACCTCGGTCGACCACAGGACCTTGCCCGTCGCTGCGTCCAGGCCGAGCACCCGCCATTGGTGCCGGTGCGGAGGCGGCTCGGCGCGGTCGCCCCCGAAATAAAGGCCCTTCTTCGGCGCCTCCAGTTCCCCCTCGCTCACCGCCGTCGTCAAAAAGATCCGATCCCCCCAGACGATCGGCGAGGACCACCCGCGACCCGGAATCGGTGTGCGCCAGGCGATGTTGGTTCCGGTCCCCCACGCGATCGGCAGCTTCGCCGATTCACCCACGCCACGGGCGCCGGGACCGCGGAAGCCGGGCCAGTTTTCCTGGGCCAAAGCCGTGGGATCGACCGTGAGGCAGGCGAGGACACCACCCAGGAACAGCGCCTGGCGCGACGGGGACAAGTTGAAAGGAGTGATCACCCGTCCCTGGTAGCTCGATCGGCAGTGGCAGGCAACGCTCGGTTCGGCGGAGCACCGGCAGAATGCCGCGCCGCCGACGTCGGCGCCCACGGCGTCCGAGGAGCTGGGGTCGGTCAAAAAAGGAAAGGTCCATGTCGGTCCGAGGGGCTTGGTGGCTTCAAAGGGTTCGAAGGGTCCGTGCGATCGCAGGGCTGGCGGGAAGCGCGGACGTCACCCCACCGAAAGAACCAGAACGAGGAAGATCCATGCCGACACCAGAATCAAAGCGCATCCGCCCGCGTTCGAGATCACCTGCCAGGTCGTCTTGGAGTTCATAACGGGGGCGAGCATGAACCCCTGGGTGGGACATCCACGGTCCCACCGAGACCTCGATCACACTCTGCCCGCCGAATCCACCCCAAACGGCCGCCCCCGACGTCGACTCCACTCGTTCTTCACTCCCGCAAACCCAAAAGGGAGATGCGACAATAACAAGAACTGACCCCTAGGAAACCGCTTTGACTGCGAGCGGAGTTTCTGACCACGCTTCCAATCGAAGCCACAACGCTCACGGAATGACCAGGGGTCTCACGTCATCGGAGCGCCGGGGCCCTCCTCACCATCGATCCTCAGTTCCCCATCAATACCATGAAGAAACAACTGATCCGGGTCTCCATCCTGCAATCCAGCAAGATCGTGACGGCACTCTACGTGTTGATGGGCTTCATCTACACACTGATCGGCATTCCGATGCTCGTGTTCGGTGGCGAGAAGCTCCGGACCGTGGGGCTCATCTACCTGTTCATGCCCATCCTGATGGCCGTTCTGGGTTTCGTCTTCTTTGTGATCTTCGCCGCGATCTACAACGTCCTCGCCAACTGGCTGGGAGGGATCGAGGTCGAGGTCAAGAATGTCGATCAGTAACCTGACCTCGCTCAAAGGCGTCGGAGGCGCAACGCCAGGTTTTCCGCCATTTCCGGATGGAAAACAGGGACTCTCAGCATGGGGCGACGCCTGCTGCCCCATCGCCACCGGGGCACGCGCGAAGCGCATTCCAACTAAAAACCCGTCCCTTTGTATTTCGCGTTCCATTCGATGCCACCACCGAAAAGCTGGCGACCCAAACCTAGCTTGACCCCTATTTTAAAAGTCCTTAAAAGGACATTCCCGAATGAAACTGATCGCCATCAAGGATCTCAAACAGCCGCGACAGTTGAAGCAGCGGCTGCTGGCGGAGAAGGAACTGCTCCTCACCAGCGATGGCCAGCCGGTCGCCATTCTGGTCAGCGTCGATGAGACCGAGGACCCGGACTCCGTCCTTCGGGCGATCCGGGATTCCCGCAGCCGACTTGCGATGAGCCGCATCCGTGAAGCCGCTTCAGCCAGCGGCGCCAATCGGCTGCCACTGGCCGAAATCAATCGCGAAATCTCCGCGACGCGGAAGGCCCGGAGCACCCTTCCCTGATGATTCGCGCGGTCTTCGACACGAATGTGATCGTCTCAGGCTTTCTGTCACCCACTGGCCCCCCGGGTCGGATCGTCGAGTGGCTCCGTTCAGAAGCCGTCCAAGCGGTCCTCGATGATCGGATTGCGGCCGAGTACCTTGAGGTGTTGCTGCGTCCAGCTTTCGGCCTTCCTCCCACAGAAGTCACGCTGGTCCTGGCAAGGATCGGCAACCAAGCGTTCCGGATCGAAGCGTCTCCAGAGGTTGCCGCAATGGATCTGCCAGACCCAGATGATCTCCCATTCCTGGAGTGCGCCAGGGCGGCAGGCGTCCCGCTGGTGACAGGGAACCAGCGACACTTCCCCAAGCGCTTTGCTGGGACCACACCCATTCTCACGCCGGCACAGTTTGTCACACTCGCGGGGAACGAAAGCCCCGATCCGACCGCGCCCGACTGAGTATCCTGGATCTCACTAAATACCCGTTCCTTTGTATTCCATGGTTCGACGCCATGGCTCGGTTGCGAATGGAAGCTCCGCCATGGACCGCCACAGATCTGCGGAACCTTGGCGCCCCACGGCAAGAACGGCTTGGCATCGCGCATACTTCTCAGCAGAGTATGCACATGAAGGACCGCTTGACGGTGACGGTGGAGGCGGAGCTCGCCGCTCACGCGCGGCAGGTGGCTCACAGCCGCGGAACAAGTGTGTCGGGGCTGCTCGAGAGTCTCCTGCGCGAGGCTTTGGCACCGCGACCCCGGCGTTCGCTTGCGTTCGCTGACCGCTGGGCGGGGCACTTCTCTGTGACGCCAGACACCTCGGGCGACGCAAGGTTGACGGCTCTCAAGGCCAAGCATTCCCTGAAATGAAAGCACTCCTGGACACGGATGTGCTCCTGGATGTGGCACTGCGACGTGACGGGTTTTTCCAAGCGTCCGCCGCCTTGATGGGATGGGGCGAAGCTCACCCCGGAAGACTGTTGGTCGCGTGGCAGAGCCTCGCCAATTTGTTTTATCTCGTACGTCCGGACGCGCGGCAATTCATCAAAGAACTCCTGGAATTCGTCGAAATTCCGGAAGTCGGACGGAAAGAGATGATGGCTGCGTTGGGATTCCCGATGTCCGACCTGGAGGACGCCATGCAGGTCGCTGCCGCATTGTCGTGAAAGAACCCGAGAAACTGCCCGATTCCGCTCGGGCCCCTCTGACGATTCTTCCTTCCGACACACCGCAGGATTCCGATTCGTCGCCGCTGGAAGCACTCGAAGCTCTTCAACGCCATCTAAAACTGGACGCGTCGCGCGCCGCGGAATGGATGTCGGCAGTACGCGATGCTCGGCGCTGAGTTTCCGCACGGAGCGTCCCCTCTCGATCCATGATCCATTCCCGTACCGGGAGACGCTCCCGCTCGCTGCCCTATTGCATGATTGCGTCCGTCGCCATCCGGCTCGGCGCCCGATTGGCCACCGAGAACCGCTCCAATTTTGACGTGCTCCAACCCTACGGACTGAGCCTCGCGTGATCCAGTCGATCTTTACCGGTCAAAGTCAGGTCCCGAAAACACCGACCCGCCCGACCCGCCCGTTGTACCACTGCGTGAACCGTTGCTTCACCAACTTCATGAACGCCGACACGTCGTCCATGCGCGCGTGAAACGTCTCGAGATAAGCCGCCTGTCCGACTTCGTCCTTGGCTTGCGCAAGCATCCCGAATCGCTGACGCACCGTCTCCGGAAAATGATGACCGGACAACCGCTTCAGATCCTCGACAATCTCCTCGGGTCCCGGCAGACACGCGGGCCTCTTGGGAACCTCCACGAGCACGTGGAAGTGATTGGACATGAGACAGAAGGTGATGATCCGCACCCTGCAGAAACGCTCGTACTCGCGCATCAACCGGACGAAATGCTCCTTCTCCGGGTCTTCAAAAACAAAACGCCGATCCACCACGCGGGAAACGCAGTGGTAGCCCCCCCCCGGTCGATCCTCCGGAATCCTTATCCGCGCCATCCTCATGATGCCCTGCACCCTGCCCGAGCCGCACCAAATACCCGTCCCTTTGTATTGTCACGCCGAAGCCTCCACCGGGACCACTCCCCCGTTCGTGGTCGTTCATCGCCTGTGGCACTTCTCAGAACGCGCCGTCCACAAACGCCGGACCAACGCAAGGACCGCCAGCCCCACCCCTGCACCCAACGCATACAACTGCGGCTCCGGAACTGCCACGGGACTGAATCCCAAGCTCCAGGAGTCCAGCCGCGCTTCCCCACCCAGCACCAAATCCGCCACAAACAGCACCCAGCGACCCGTGTTCGGATCGATTCCCGTGAAAGCGTCTAGACCCGAGGAACGTTCGTCCGTGTCCAAGACCAGTTCAGGGTCGGTCCCCCGCCCGTCCGGCGACCAAGTTCCCGTGAGCGGCCCACCCAGCGGCAAGGTGTGGCTGCCTCCGAGCGTAACGCGATAGTTGTGAATGTCCGGGGCCGATGGGTCTCCCACTAGGTCAATGCTCATGCCGCTGTCGAAGTACCCTTCATCGTTGTCCAACCGCTTTCCGGGCCTATTCAGCAACACAACGAACGCATCCACGATTCCCGAGGCGTTCTCATGACTCAGGGTCGCATACAGGTCCCCGTTCACCATGCCCTCGCCCAAGCCCGTCAGCGTCAGCCCGACAGTCACGCTCGCCTGAAGGGGAGCCCCGGAAACGGTCCGGCGGTCGGCAACGCCGCTACCCGTGCCGTCGGGAACCGCCACGCCGGAAGGAAAAACAAACACCTGCGCGGACACCGACATCGCCATCCGCATCGCCGCAACCGCAACAACGATCCATGAACACAAAAGAGGTACCCTCCGCAGATTCATGGATCGCATCGAGTTCACAGTCATAGGTCAATCCTCCATCATTCCTGCCTGAGCGCCGGCGTCACTCGTTCCACAGCCCGGTAAAACGCCGCGCCCAACGGCGGGTTGGCGTGGATGAATTCAAACCGACCCGTGGCATCCGCTCGCGCGGCTCCCACCGGGCTCCAAATCGGGTTCACCAGACTCGTCGCCATCTGAATCGCATACTCCCAGCCAGGGATCCCAACGAGCGTCAGTCGGATCGTCCCGTCCGGCCCCACAACCGTCCCGATGATGTTCAAGGTGGCGTCGTCGTCCGTTCCACCCACGGCCACTTCCACCACGCCTGTGACTTCATACGCGCCGTCCGTCACGGTGTAGGTGAATTGATCGGGACCATCGTTGCCCACGGGAGGGATGTACGTGACCCATCCTTCCGCCCTCCGCACCACCCCGCCTTGAACACTGGTCGAAGCCACGCCCGAGAGAGAAAGCGTGTCCCCATCCACGTCGAGGTCGTTGACCAGAAACTGGCTCTCCCGCACCCGGACCCGCTTGCCCGACTGCCGGCGAATCGAATCCCCCACCGCGATGGGCGGGCTGTTGACCTCGCGTACGACCACCGACACCGCCCCCGAGGCGTTCTGGCTCGGAAATCCATTGTCCGTCACCACGATATCGATACGACGTGTGGTCCCGCCATCCGCCTCCCCGGTCGGCCAGGTCACCCGACCGGTCGTCGCGTCGATGACCGCCCCCGGCGGATGCACCGGTCCCAAGCTGAAGGTGAGTGTCTGTTCCACTCCATCCGCGTCCGTGGCGCTGGCGACAAACTCGGCCGTGCTCCCCTCCTGAACTTCCACTTGGGCTGACACCACCAAGACGGGAGCCGCATTCAGCCGTCCCACGTGCGTACGGGTGTCGGGCACTTGCGGCGTTTCTTCCACGTTGCCCGCGCCATCGGTGGCCACCGAATAGAATGCATAACTGGCTCCCGCGGTTCCAATGTACGTCGCGCTGACGAGTTGGGTGTCCTTGAGCCACGGAGTGAAGGCTCCGCCGTTCTCTGAGACGTAGACATCGTACCCCGCGACTCCGCTCGCCGCTTCTCCGAGCCGTCCTTCATCCGTTCCGGTCCAGGAGACCTGGAACCACGGCATCACGGATTCGGGTAAGGCCTGCACGAAGCTCGTAGGCGGCACGTCATCCGTGAGCTCCGCCGGCTGAATCGAATAAACCAGGGTATAATCCCCGGCACTGTCATGATCCAACAGGTGCAGCGTGTGCTCGTTCAAGGGCCGGCGTCCGAGGCCGATGAACGTGCGATCGGTGACCCAGACATTCGTTCCGAAGGGCACCTCGGTGCCACTGGCTCGCATCACTCGCATGAGACGGAGCTGCCCTTCTGACGGTTCCGGCACGCGCAAGTACGCCCACCCCGACGGCATCGAAGTCGTCAGTCGGACCTCCAAGTCGTTCACGCTGGGATCGACATCCAGCGTGGCGGTTTCGACCAGGGCCACCTCGTTCGTGGTGCCATCGCTCAGGAAGAGGGTATCCGGCAGGTCCCGCGAGTCGGGAACCGCGTTCACCAGGAAGTCCGGAAGGCCGTCTTCAAAGGCTCCATCCGCCTGAACCAGGTGGTTCATCTCGAAGATCGAGACCTCGTCGATCAACGACAGCCGCGGGTTCCCCAGGCCGTCGATGTGCTCGAAGGTAGCCTTGTAATCGGTGAACAGCCCTTGGATCGACGACGTCATCAGCCAGCGTCCCAGGGTTCTCGAATCCGGACCGATGTCCCCGAAATTCACGGTCAAGGAAGGCGATACCGACCTGCCCGCGACCTGAGCCGCGATGATCTGAAAATTCGCGAGCAACCCTTTCTCATTCTCGACGATGCGCGGCTGGGCCGAGGTGATGCGGAAGTTCTTGGCCAATCCCTTGCCACGATTCTCGATCATCACCGCCAGGTTGTAAGGAATGCTGGGTTCCAGAGCCGGCGTGAACGGGTCATCGCTGAACACGTCGCGTTCATGGAAATACTTCAGGCAGAGGCGGGGACTGGGAAGCACCGTAATGGGAACATCCGCCAAAGGCACCGTGACGTCCTGCCCATCGAGCCGATAACTCAACGTCCCGCCCACGAAGTACTGTGTGGGCTCGTTCGGCGCCGCGTCTACCGTAGGAATGATCAACCATTTGGCCGTGCCGGTGCTGTTCCCGGGAAGGATGCCGTTTCCGTCGATCGACCCAATTCCTTCCAAACTCACCAGTCTTTCCGAGAACACTTGAGATGCGTTCTCGTCAAGAACAGTACGTATCTCAATGGTGCAACGCATATTACTCAGGCGCTCGGAGCCCTGATTGCCAACCTCTAGAGTTACACCAAAACCATCCCGAGCGAGAACAGCATCTTGCTCGAGCTGCAATTTCACTTGTGCACAGACTCCTGATTCTGGATCAGCCAACATGCCTGTTCCCGCCGGAACGCCGGAGCTATTCGCATGGTTCGCATGCGTCGAAGGCGATGGCATACATTGATCACTATTACTTACAATCCTATTTGGCGCAGTAACACCACTTTTCACTCCCGCGTAGCTGCCGATGAGGTTACCCACAGGCACCCCAACCGACGCGCCACCAACGCACTCCAAGCAACGCGGGGTAAACTGAAGCATAATCGGACTATGACTGATCAATTCGACTTTGCCGCATGTAACACTGCTCAATACGACCGGTACAAGGCTGCAGGGCTGAATCTCGATGACGACACGTGTATCGCAACCTGATACGGACCCATTTTGTGCTCGGTAAACAAACTCGTCGAATCCACTCCATCCGCAGCGCGGCCTATATATGAAGTTTCCATCATCACCAAATGTCAAAATTCCATTACTTGTAGTTGAGATCAAACTTGCACCAGAAATCGGAGCACACGATTCCTTCCGATCATTGATCAACACATCCCCAAGTAGAACGCCATTCTCCGATGCGAGAAAGTGGTCAGCTTGAGACGTTGGCTCGATACAAAGTCGCGCGGCGGATTTCGGCAACACTTTCCAATCATCAAAAAATCCCCCACTCACAAGCGCCTTCTTTATTTCATCCAGATTTGGAGAAGTGACTCCTGCGGGAATGAAATCATACTCAACAATCTCGTCCCCATCCTCAAGGTAAGACAAGCGATAGCCCCATATCAATCCATCCAGTGGAACAAAGTGCCGCTCGGGTATACATCCTCCCCTGAGTACAGGAAAGGTCTTGAACACAACTTTGTTGAAGAGTTGACGAGTCGTTCCCGATGGAAGGTCGAAGAAATCTTTGGGGCTATCTCGGAAAAATGGATCACAATCGGAGCCACCAACCTTACTATCCCAACCCCCACACGGAGGTTCCGTTATCGGGTTCTTACATCCAATGATATTTCTTACTCCACCCCAGAGTGGCGGTTGATCGTCGCACACTATAACATTGATATAATCGACTATGCACTTCGTCTGAAAAGTCCAGGAATCGGGCTCCATTGTATGGATGGTCGGAGAACCCACGATCGGGTTTCCGTCTTTGTCTTTGCCAATTCCAAGTTCAGGAATGTATCTTATCTCACTGGAAAAATGGCCACTAATTTCGTCGCCGCATGTCAGAGGAATGTCAATTGGAATTTTGTATTTCTCGGAGCCATCTTTTTTGACCCAATCATTCCTAGTGCAGTGACAAATCGTTTCTTCCGTAGCCTCGGAGCTGTCATACATAGCAAATGTACTACTGAGCTCATCTGGTTGATAGGGCGATTCCTCCCCATTTATGGAGCTAAGCCGGGATATATTTATTGGCACGACCAAGGAGGAATTTGCAGGAAGGACTCCAATGTACTCGATAGGCGTTGAAAATACATAAAGCGGATGGGATGGGAGTTGCAGTTGCACTTCGCTTGCCGCAATTGCTCCGTGATTTGATATTGTAATATTTATCTGAAACCCAGCCCCACTGATTTCCTGAGCAGATAAGTCTAGGTATCGAGGTGTTACGGTCACCACCGGTACCGGCACATAGGATTCAAATGTTGTATCTACACTCACTTGATAATGATCGTCCAAGACGACAGGCTCAACGGTCCAGGTATAGGTGACGGTTTGCCTTCTCAACAAGACTTGCACATCATTGTTTATTCCGCCCTTGAGCGAATATATTATCTTGGATGGCCCATGCTTATCGGCTGTCACTTCGATTTCATAATATGCCGCCGCGAGCCCCGAGAAATGGAAGAACCCCTCTTCTCCCGTTGTCCCGAGGGCAATTTCTTCGCGGGTCGCTGCATCCCGCACAACAATTTGAGCCCCCACCACCTTGGGCGCGCCTTCGGCGTAATAGGTGAATTCATCCACCACTTCGATTCGCAGGTCTCCCTTGGCTTCGCTCACGGCGCGGAAGTTGAAGGGGATTCCCACGCCGGCTCCGGGTGTGTTGGCCGCCAGATTGCCGGTGTAAGGACCCAGGGGCAGATCGGACGCCGGGGTGAGCAGCACCGTGACCCGGTTGGTCTCTCCGGGCGCCAGCGCCGGCATCGGGTTTGTCGTGGCCAGACTCATCCATGGCACGTTCGGCAGGGACAACGTGACCGGACCCGAGACTTTGCCGCCCACATTCACAACGTCGAACTCCACGATGGACTGGCCGCCGACGAGCATCGAGGCCGATAGATTGCCGGGGATCGCCACCAAACGCGGCCGCAGCGGTTCCACGCTCACTCCGAAGTACACGTCCTGCGCCAGGCCTTCATCGGTTCGGACCTTCAGATGGACCGTTCCATAGGACTCCGCCACGGGCGCCCGCAGGTTGACGTTCAGATCCAAAGTGCCCAGCGCTGGCAGAGTCGCGCCATCGCCGTGGAGTCGGGGCTCGGCCCGGTGCAGACCCACCGCCTGCCCGACCCCGACATAGTTCGCCTCGGATTCATCGGCGACCGACGCCAGTCGCCACCGCGACTTCCCGCCCACGCTTTCGTTTCCGGACACGAGAGGTTCCCCTTTCCCGCCCGCGCGGGAAAGGGCCGGAGTGACGGTCGCCAGGCGGAAAGATCGACGCGGAGATTCCTGGACCGCGTCACCGGCGCCCGACACCCCGAAAGTCACCTCTAGATTCGCCGGTTTGCTCACGATCTCGGCGGTCAACCCTTCCAGATCAATGTCGGCGAGATTCCGGAGCTTCACCGTGAGCGCACGGCTGGATCCCTCGATCAGGGTCAGGGACTGGCTGGCGGGCTCAGGCCTGAAACCGAGCAGAGCGAAGGTATCCTGGACCGGCACCCGGGCGATGCCCGGATGGGTCGCGAAGATGTCGTAATGACCGGCCTCGCCCGGCAACGGGTTGAAGATCGCGGTGAAGTTCCCGGAACTGTCGGAGGTCGCGGAGATCTTCCTTTCCGTCCCTCGCACGAAGACATGAACCACCACCGGCTTGTTTCCCACCGGCGCCCCTGCCGTGTTGGTTGTTTGTCCGTACAACGGCATGGGCGAGCCGGCGAGCCGGGCGTCGGGCTCCCGATTCATCACCCAGGCTCCGTAGTCGGCGGTGACGGCGATGGGCTGGCTGGAGATAGCCGTGTTGTTGTTTTCGAGCCCCTCGTCGAGCGTCTGCTCGGCATCGGTCTCGACCACGACCCAGTAGTTCCCGATCTCGACGGGGAGTTCGATCGTCTCGACCCGCTCGACCGATGCGCCCACGGCCAGGGTCTCGGTCACCCGGGATTGAGCGGCCAGAATGTCGTCCCCGACCACCGCGTCGCGGGACAGGTACACCCGAGTCAGCACAGACTGGGTCGCGGCCGACAGGCCTTGATTGCCCAATCGGTACCGAACGTCCACCCGCTGCCGCGACGTCGCACCGGTGACGTGGGCTACCCCGTTCACCACTAGATCCGGAAGGTCGGTGTCGGACACCACCACTGTGACCGTCCCATCCACGAATCCGTTGGCCGACGCGGTCACAACGACCGGCTGATTGCCATCGGGTTGGCTGTCGGCGAGGCTGGTCAGGGCGAAGGTCGTGGAAACAGCCCCGGCGGGAATCGTCACAGCACTTGGCACCGTGGCCTCGGACGTATCCGCGGAAGCCAACGTCACCTCCAGGGGCGCGGTTGGATCGGTATTGCGCGTCACCGTGATGGTCGTCGCCGGACTCAGGCCTTCCCTCACCAAACCTTGGGCCGTCGCCAGCTTCAGCGTGGGACCATCGTCATCGGTGATCGTGAGCAGGTCCGGGGCCGCCTCTTGAAGTCGTGCCCCGGAACCCGCGGCGAGCGCGAACCCGCCGATCGCGACGGTGCGAGGTCCGTTCACCAATCCGTCATTCACCACGCCTACGGGAAAGCTCTTCGAATCGCGTCCTCCGGTGATCGTCACCCGGCTCGGCATCAGAAGAAGACCGGGATTCGGATTCACCAGTTCAACCGTCACGTCGCCATTGCCCACGGGTTTGCGTGTCACGGTGGCCGAAGTGGCATAAGGGCCGGCGCCTTCGCTGACCGACCGGCTCGCCAATGAGATCACGAGGCTCGGCACGTCGTTGTCCAGGACCCGAACCGTCGCGGTGCCGTCGTGGTGCGCGGGAGCGGAAGCGACCAGGGTGTAGTCGGTCGGGCTCTCCGGACGGTTGTCGTTCACCGCCAACGCTTCGAAGGTTGCCGAGGCTTCTCCCGCCGGAATCGTGACCGATGGTGTGGGGCTCAGTTGGCTCTCCTGGGAACTGACGAGGGTCACCGTCAACCCCGGACCGTTGGCATCTTCTCGACGAACCGTGCCCGTGACCACGCCGCCCTCCGCAACGGTCGCAGGATCGACCGTGACGAACAGCCGGTACAAGTCGGCGTCCAAGACCGTCAATCCGGCCGTGGCCCCGGCATACCCATCCGCATTCACCCCCAAGGTCATCGCCTGATGGCCGTCCACCACGTTGTCGGCCACCGCCGTCAGATCGAAGACGATCGCACTTTGCCCAGCGGGAAGGGTCACCTCCGCGGGTGCGGTGATCTCGGTGGCATCCGCGCCGGTCAGAAGCACTCGCAACGACGCGCTCACTGGCCCATTTCGGGTCAAGGTTCCCCGGATCGTGCGCACGCTCGCGTCCTCGCGAATCTGCGAAGCGGACAGAGCCAATGTCAGAACCTGGGGTACGGAAACCGTCGCTTCGGATCGTCGGCGATTGTCGGTCTCGTCGGATTCGACCACCTCGTTTTTAGCGTCCGTGGCCACCCAGACGGCGTTCACCCCAGCCGCAGTGCCCGGCGGAAGATTCAGGGTATGGGTTCGTTCTGCGACGCCCCCGGCGGGGATGGCTCCTTCGAAGCTCAACAGCGCCAACTCCCGAAGACCCTGCACCGAGTTCGACACGGACAAGGTTTCCTTCCACGGCCCAACCACAGGCACGGAACCGAGGTTCGACACTTTCCAATGCACCTCGATCGTTCCCCCGGGAAGGGCAGACGCTGGAGCCGTGACCTCGCTGACCGCCAGATTCGGCGACGGCGGCAGGCCGAGTCGAAGGGGGCGCGAACTGCGGTTGTTCGCCTTGTCGAGTTCGGGCTGGGAACCGTCCCCATCCGCTTCCACCAGCAGGAAATAGTCCCCGGGCGGAATGCTCGTCGACAACGGGACTGTGACGCTGGCGGTTCGCGCGTATCCGGCGGAAGCCGATAAGCCGCCTTCCGGACCGGCCACCGCGGTCAACTCCGTGGCCCCGGTTCGGGAGCCCGCGGTGGGCGTCAACCAGACCCGGTCGCGCCAACCCACCGTCGTGGATGCGCCTCCCCGATTGGTCACACCCCAGGTCACCGAGATCGTTTGTCCCAACAACGCCGAGTTCGGGCCGCCCAACGATTCCAGCACAAGATCGGGCGCGAGAATCTGAATCGGCGCCGCCGAGACGACCCGGTTGTTGCCTTCATTCGATTCGTTGACCGCACTGTTCACGTCGAGTTCCAGAACGACATACCCCTGCCCCGACCAACCCGGAGGCACCAGGATCGAGGCTGCCTGAATGACGGATTCATCCACAGCCAACGCCCGGTTGGTGGAGACCGTGCCGCGGTCCAGAAGAAGCGCTCCGTTCTCGTGCTGGGACAAGGACACTCGGGTGGACCAACCTCCGGAGGCTCCACCAATCCCAGCGTTCGTCGTCGTCCAACCGATCGTCACCGACTGTCCCGCGAAAGCCGTGGCCGGCAGATCGAAGGCGTGGACCAGAAGGTCCGGCAACGGAATCGGATCCAGCGTCACTCTTCGGACGCGCTCCGACTCCGCACCGTCGGACGTCATCGCCACCACGCGCACGTCGTAGTCGCCGCGCGGAAGCCCCAACAGATTCAGAGAGATTGACCAACCTTCGGCTGGGTTTTCGTCCCAACCCAACAGCGTCCACGGCCCCGTCCCCGCAGGGCGGCCGTAGAACTCCGCTCGACCCAATCCGATCGTGTCCGCCACTTCCACCCCGAGCCGGACCTCGACCGCGGTCAATCGCAGCCCGTCGTTTAGGTCGGTCCCGTTGGCCTTGAACTTTTGAATGACGGGAGGGATTCGCAGTTCCCGGCTCTGGTCAGCGGGCCAGAAGGACCCGTTCCCGGCCTGGTACGCGGTCACCGTGACGACACCGCCTTGCACGACGCGAAGGGTGTTTCCTTCGACGACGGCCACCGACGACGAGCCGCCCAGGAAGCTCACCGGCAAGCCACTCGACGACGTGGCCACCAGGGGGATGATCGAGCCCGTCAGGTTCGGAATCGGAAAATCGACGGTCTGACGCTCGCGCGTCGCGGAGACCGAAACCACCGTTGGGTCCGAACCGTTCGAGATGTTGACCGTGACCACTGCAAAGTGGCCTCCGGAGACGGACGCGATTGTGCCGAGCAGGGCCGATGTTCCGGTCGTCGTCGCGATCGGCGTCAGCGTCGATGCGTCCGTGAACGGGACTACGTCGCGCACGATGCGATACTCCTTCACCAGCGATTCCGGATCAGCCGCCGACCAGGAGAGTAGGACGTCCTCGCCATTCGCGGTGAGCATCAAGCCCGAGGGATTCGGGAGCCAGGTGGCCCCGATCCGGGTCACGCCCGGACTGACTTTGCCAAAAGTATCCACCGTACTGACCCGCACGGGATAACCCGTGGCTGCCGCCAGTCCGGTGACTTCCCAACTCCGAGTGCTCGACGGAAGATTCACGGGCTCCGAGGAGTCTCCAAAGAACACGCGATAACCGGCTAGGAACCCGCCGGTCTCCCCCGGAGCGTCCCACGTGAATCGCAAACGGTCGGCTCCGCTTTCCGCCGTCAGGTTCACCACCTCGCCCACACCCGAAACCGAGGTCTGGCCCGACACCGAACGCACGACCGGGTTGAAGCCGCCCAACGCATCTTCGGCAACCACCGCGAAATGCAGCACCCGATTCCCCGGCTGGCCACCGAGCGTGAAGCGTTGGGTGCCTGCATTGACGAAGGCAACGGGCACGAGCCCTTCGACGTTTTCGAAGAAGCTTTCGCCAACGTAGACGCGGTACTGTACGACGTCGCGCTGAGCGAGTTCATTGTAGGGGGTCCAGTCCAACACCACCGCCCCGAACTCCGTCGTGGCTGTGCTGACAGCGAACCCGCTGTTCAAGCCGGTCACAGGTGCGGGAAGGGCCGCGTCGGGAACCAAGATCGAAAACTCACGCGAAACGAGTTCCGGATAGGGCTCCGCAGGGCCGTTCTCGATGAACAACGAGAACTCGCGTGAGACAACCTGCGGCGAAAGGACGTATCCCGCCGCGTATTTCACCTCGGGAACGAACTGCTCGAGGCCGTCGACCGGTACCACGGCGAAGTAATGGTCCGTGAATCGCGCCAGCCCCGTCAGCACCACCGAACTACTCCCGCCAGGCACGCGCCGCAAAGGCGTCCTCCCGGTCACACTCGAAAAGGGCGCCTCCGATGAATAGTAAACGTCAAAGCCCACGATATCGCCGACGGCGTATTGGTTGTAGCTGCTCCAATCCAACGTGGCTGAATCGCCTTCCGCCGACACCGTAACGGCGAGGCTGGTGATCGCTGGTGGTGGTGCCGTCGAAACCACCACCACGCTGTATTCCCGGGACACCAACTCCGCCTGAGGCGTTGAGGGACCGTTTTCGATATGAAGCGAGAATTCGCGGGAGACCAGTTCAGGCGTGAGAACATAGGCCGCGGAATAGTTGACGATGGGATCGAAGTTGCCCAACGCATCCACCGGCACCACCGCCAGATAGTGGTCCGTGAACGGGGTCAGCCCGGTGAGCGTGACGGACAGTTGTTCCCCGGAGACACTCACTTTAGGCGTCCTGCCGGACACGCTTTGGAACGGCGCGGCGTCCGAGAGATAGACATCGAAGCGCAGGACGTCTCCGACCGCCCACGGATTGTAGCCGGACCAGTTCAGCGTGACGATGTCGCCCATGGCGGAGACGACCACGCCAAGGTCGGCGAACCGTGGCGGCGGGGCGGCGGTGGTCATCACCAGACTGAACTCCCGAGAGAACAGTTCCCTTTGGCGATCGGCCGCGCCGTTCTCCACCGAGATCGAGAATTCCCGGGATACGATTTCCTTGATGTCCGGAGTTTGGAGGCCGCCCACGTGGATGGAGAATTCGCGGGAGACGAGTTCGCGGATCAGGGTTGTTTCCTGAGCTTTCCCAGAGAAAGCGCCCAGGAGGAAAGCGAGGAACAGGAAAAGGATCCTCAACGTCCCCCGTGGGATGGAATGGATCCACAACGCGATTCCGTCTCGTCCGAAGCCCACTGGCCATCCTTGGAGAGCGTGAATCGAGGGCGGTCCCGGATGGACGCCGGGGTTTGGCCATTCTTGCTCCCGGAGGGACACCGGAAGGTAGCCGGTGGCAAGACCGCCGAAGCGTTGCGAAGGCGGGCGCGGCCACCGGAATCGAGGCCATTGTATCGTCGCCGCCCCGGAGGGAGCGGGGGAGGTGTTCCGGAGGGACAATGGAGGGTTGCCGCCGCGGCCACCGGTAACCATGGTGAATCCGGGAGCCTCCAGAGCCCCTGCCGGGGCGCATGTTCTTCGGGTTTCCGTCCGGCGGCCGCACCCGCTGGCGCGGGTTTGCCGCCGGCTAATCTCCGCCAGCCCTTCGGGCTGAGTTCCCAAAACGTTTGGAGAATGGCCAAAATCCAGGGTCCCGGATGGACCGTTGCAAACCCGCCTGTTTGGGGCGGGTGCCGCCATCGGTACCTCTTCGAGTTCCCCAAGCGCCCCGGCAAGGGCGCCAGAAACCCCAACGAAACCGCTGGTTCGACTCAGATCCATAATAGGCCGTGGGATGCCGTTCGGAACTCAAAACTCCGAAAAGCGCCTCAGGGCCGCACGACGTGGACTTGCAGAGCGGAATAGCCGGTCGCCACCGGAACATTGGCCACCCAACGAACCGTCAGCGGATCATCGGCGAGCACCGCGTCTTTGGTGGCGACGATGGACGAGAACTCGCCGTTGGACCGAGGAGCAAGACGGACACGCACGACCGACGATTCTTCAACTTGGGTCGTTTCGACCACCACCTGAACGTTGGACGTCTGGGGGAGCGCGACATCCGCACCGATCGCACCGAATTCGGCACGGGGATCCTCCGGTGCCGCAATGCCTCCGATGGACACGACTTTCACCGTCGGCGCATTTTCCTGCGGCCAGATCAGGGCTGTGGCGCCGTCGGCCAAGTTCACGATGCTTGGATCCGGCGTGACGGTGAGAGACCCGGAATGAGAGGTACGTTCCAGGCGGATGCGGCCGAGGCCGCCTACCCAGCCTCCACTTCCTCCAAGGGTCTGGATAGTCCCACCTCCTACACCAGTTAGTGTTCCGGCAATCAATCGAACAGCGCCTCCGCTTCCGCCACCTGAAACCATGCGTTGGCTAGAGCCCCCAGCTCCGGGGTTTGTCGCATCCCCCGCCCCTCCGTTTGCACGGAGAAGTCCGCCGATAAGGAGATTCCCCGAGCACGCTACTAGAATTCCTCCGGCACCGGCGCCTCCTCCCGACTTGT
>JBFWOK010000131.1:0-20718 GCA_050250555.1 Limisphaerales bacterium | reverse complement strand
CTCGCCGAGGCTACTCTCATGATGAAGAACATCCGTCCCCTCCAAGCCCTGCTCACCGCAGCCGCCGTCCTGTTCGCCGCAGCCTCCGCCCAAGCCGACGTCAAAATGGGCATCATCGACCTCCGCAAGGTGTTCGATGGCTACTACAAGACCCGCGAGGCGGACACCAAGATCAAGGGCGAAGCCTCCGAACTCGAGAAAACCGCCAAAGGGATGCTGGAGGATTACCGCAAGCACAATGAGGACTACAAAGGCCTCGTCGAAGCCGCCAGCGACAGCGCCATCTCCACCGACGAGAAACAGAAGCGCCGCAAGACCGCCGAGGACAAGCTCCTCGAGATCCGAAATCTCGAGCAGCAGATCCAGCAGTACCAGCGCCAGTCCGAGGCCACCCTTCTCGAAAAACGCAAACGCATGCGCGACCAGATTCTCCGCGAGATCCGCGAGACGGTCGTCACCAAGTCCAAGGCCGCCGGCTACACTTTCGTCATCGACGTCGCCGCCGACAGCGTCAACCAGACGCCCATCGTTCTCTACACCAACGGCGAAAATGACATGACCGAGGAACTCCTCCGCCAACTCAACGCCAACGCCCCCGCCGGTTCCCTGCCCTCCCCCACCGACCGGAATTAGGCGGGACTCGAGCCACCCCCGGGTCCATTCCCTTCCGCGCATCCCGCGCGCCAAAAAAGAGCCGCCCCACCGGGCGGCTTTCTTTTTTCTCGCCCCTTCCCCCTTCCCCCTTCCCCCTGCCCCCCCGTCCCCGGACCACTCATCGTCCCCCGGCCAAGCCGCGCGCCCTTCCCGAATCCTGTTCGACGACCTCCCCGATCCAACGCAGCACGTGCTCCCCATGCTGATCGAAGTGGAACGGCAGCGCCTCGTGGCTCGCATTCCCGACAATCAGGAGTTCGCTCCCTCGTCCCAATTCCAACAACAACGCCGCGCTGTCCTCCGGCGGCGTCACCACGTCCTCCGCCGACGCCACCAGCAACGCCACCACGTCGCACCCATGGATCGACGCCAGCGTGTCCATCCGCTCGGGCGCCACCCCGAGCAGCCTCGGCACCTTTCCCGCGGCCCGCCGCACCCACCCCCGCGGAATCCACCGGGCGTAGTCGTCCCGGAGACGAAGCGCCGCCGGCACAAACTCCGAATACGCGCCCATCGCAACCGATCCCGCGATGCCCCTGTCGGCCGCCTGCCACCGCAACGCCAGGGCCGCGCCCATCGAGTGCCCAAAGGCGATCGACGGACCCAGCCATCCCTTCGATTCACCCACCGTCCGCCGGAACTCCACGAGCAAGGCCACCTCGCGGATTCCAAACGTCACTTGTCGCCCACCCGAATGCCCGTGCCCCGGCAGGTCGATCAGAACGGATCGCCAGCCCGCCTCGGCCAGGAACACCGCCCAAGGGAATACGGTCTCCAGGTCCACTCCGTACCCGTGAAGCACGTAAACCGTCCCCTTCGCGGGCCGCGCCGGCGGAAGCCCCTCAGTCGGCAGCTTGAAATCGAACCGAAACCGGGCGCGCACCCGGCTCCGGTTCGTCTCCGTCGAAACCCGCGTGCTCCACCCATAATCCGCGGGCTCCACCGCCACCCAACGCAATTCAACCGCCGGGTTCCCCAACCGATTGGTGCCCGAGGGAAATCGTTCAAACACGCCCTCGGGCCACTCCAGCCAGACCCGGCCCTCCGGCTTCACGAAATCCGGCACCCGGTTCGGAGCGGACATCATCCGGCGCGCCAGATAGGTCGTCGGACTGCACCCCGTCACCCACAGCCCCACGACCGCAACCGCGATCCATCGAGCCACCCGTTCCCCGGCCCGCCACCCTCTCCCTTCCTCGAAAGTCTCGTTCACGCGCCGCCTCGCATGCGTCAATCCGCGACCCAACGCAAGACCTCGTCGCGCATCCACCGACCGCCGTGTCCCCCGGTCACGACGGATTCTCCGTTGCCCGCACTCGTTCCTGCCCTACCATCCGCCGCCATGCAGCATTCACCCGGATTTCTGAGAATCGTCGACGAAGCGCGAGCCCGGGTGAAGGAAGTGTCGGTCGAACAAGCCCGCGCCCGCCTCGCTCAACAACCGGGCGTCGTCCTCCTAGACGTTCGCGAAGACAACGAGTGGCTTGCCGGCCACGCCGCCGAGGCCCGACATCTCGGCCGGGGAATCCTCGAACGCGACCTCGAACGCGCGGTCCCCGACCCCGCCACCGAGATCATCATGTACTGCGGCGGAGGGTATCGGTCCGCCCTCGCCTGCGAGGTCGCCCAACGCATGGGATACCGCAACGTCGCCTCCCTCGCCGGCGGGTATAAGGCCATGGTCGAAGCCCGCTGGCCCGTGACCGCCCCCACCGCATGACGACCACCCCCGCGCTCCGCGGCCGAAAGCTCGGAATCCTGCTTTCCACCGCGCCCTCCGAACCCAGCTTCCGCCACGGCGTGCGCCTCGCCGACTCCGCCCTCTCAGCCGGCGCCGACGTCTACCTCTATTGCATCGACGATGCCGTCCACGGGGTCGCCGACACCGAACTCCAGGCCCTGCGCGATCGCGGCTTGAAGCTCTACGCCTGCGCCTACGGCGCCCACCGCAGGAATCTCCCCGTCAATTCCCTCGCCGCCTTCGCCGGCCTCACCGTCGTCAACGATCTCATCGCCAGCACCGACCGATTCGTCAGCTTCAACTGATTCCAACAACCACCCAGCCCATTCGTCCGAGTCGTTCGGATTTCTCAAACCACCCGCCGCATCCACCGGATCGATCCGGTCCGACCGAAACCAAGTCCCAAGCCGAATCCGAATCCGGATCCGGACGATCCCCGGAAAAGCCAACGCGCCTCGTGAACCGCACTGCCCTCGTCATCGTCAGCTCCGATCCCCGCACCAGCCCGCGGCCCGCCGAAGCCGTGCGCATCGCCGCCGGCGTCGGCGCCTGGAAAAAAGTGCGGGTCACCCTCGCGCTCTGGGGTCCCGCCGTCCTCGCGCTCTCCGAGTTTCCGGACGACCTCGTCGACGACGACAACTTCAGCCGGTACCTGCCGATCATCGGGGAATTGGAGCAACCCGTTTATGTCGAGGCCGGCGCACCCCTCCTCGGTGAACTGGGCGAGGCGCCCGTGAAATTCGAAGCCATCGACCCAGCCCGGCTCGCTCGCCTCGCCGCCGAAAACGACTGCGTCCTCCGGTTCTAGCCGATCCCGACTCCACTCCATGAACCGGCACTTAACCACGAAGCGCACGAAGGACACGAAGACCGAGAGAACGAAGAGCATCCAATCCATCCGTCTTCTTCGTGATCTTCGTGTCTTCGTGGTGGAATCCTCCGCGGGTCATAGATCCAACGTGCGAGCCGCAACTCGTTGAAACTCCCTATGCGCCAGATCCTCGTCATTCTCGTCCGCCCGCCCGACCTGCTCCAGGATCACCTCATCTCCACCCAACGGTCCCTCCCGGATTCCCGCGTCGACGTCGTCGACCTCACCACCGGCGCGCCGGATTATTCCGGTCTGCTGGAGTCGATCTTCGCCTCGGACTCCGTCCAGGTCCTGTGATGCGTCCTACTGCGGATCCCGCGACCCAAGGGTTTGTTTACAAATCGTCACAGCCTCGGCACCCTCCCGCGAGCCGTCCTCCAGTGAATAGCCCGACCGCATTCGCCGCGCGCGCGGAACGTCGCCCTCCCGGGATCGAGTCCCTGGCGAAGATCCGTCGCTGGTTCGTCTTCGCGCGCGAAGCTTTCGCCAATCCCCGCGAGATCGGCGCCGTCACTCCGAGCTCCCCCAATCTCGCGCGGCGCATGGCCCGCCTGATCCCCGCGGCCGACGCCGGGCTCGTCGTGGAACTCGGCGCCGGAACAGGGGTGGTCACCAAAGCCCTTCTGGATCGCGGCATCGCACCGGACCGCCTTTTCGCCGTCGAGCTGTCCCCCAGCCTCGCCAGCCTCCTGCGTTCACGCTTCCACGATGTCCACGTGCTCTGCGGCGACGCCGCCAATCTCCGCCGATTGCTCCGACGCGCCGGCGCCGACCCCCACTCCCACTCCCACTCCGCTCCCGTCACCATCGTCTCCAGTCTTCCATTGCGGTCCCTCCCCGCTCCCAAGGTCCAGTCCATCGTCCGCGAGATCAGCGCCCTGATCCGCCCGTCCGGCCGCTGGATCCAATACACCTACGCCCTCGCCCACCGCGATTTCCCGGACGGATTCCACCGCAGCCAATCCAGCTTCGTCTGGGGCAACATCCCCCCCGCCCGCGTCGACGTTCTCATCCCCACTCCGAAGCCCACCGCCACCCGAAGCTGACCACCTCCCCCGTTTCTCGATGATTCCGGTGGATGGGGAGGAATCACCGGAAATCAGCGTGAGACGCTGTCCGAACGGGCCGCTCCTACGGCGATCCACGCCTCGGATCCATACGATCTGCGACCCGAAAACGACCCTAAACCCACCACACCATGATGACCGATCCCAAGAGCTACCAGGTCCTCCTTGGCCTGGATTGGAGTGATGGGTAGGACGCGTTCGCCCTGCAACAAGCCGACGGCTCCCGCCAGAAAGGGACAAGAGGAAAGCCCCGGGGATGGCTCGCGCCAAGCCCGGGGCCGCCAGGGTCCCGTCCCACTTCGGACCGATTACCGATTCAGGACTTCGTCTCGTCCACGACCACAAATCGGTTCGCGCCATCGCGCCAGACCCGCAGGCGGATGAGCGAATTCTCGAGGGACTGGGCGATCTCGATCGCCGATTCCGCGTCGCGGACCGGCTGACGGTTGATCTCGACGAGCACATCGCCCGGACGGAGACCCCCCTTCCAGGCGGCCGATTCCTCGTCGACATCGGTCACGACGGCGCCCCGCACGCTGCCCGACAAACCGAATTGCTGGCGCATCTGGGCGTTCACGTCGCTCACGACCACCCCCTGCAATCCGCCCGTGTCCGAAGCCGCGCTTCGCGGCCCGCCGCGTCGCAGGCTGGCGAGGCCTCCGTCCTCGGGCAGTTCCCGAAGGACCACGTCCAGGTTCTGCGGCTTTCCGTCACGGAGCAGGCTCAGAGTCACCTCCTTCTCGGGGGGAGTCTGGCCCACCATGAGCTTCAAATGGCGGCTGTCCCGCACCTCACGACCGTCGAACTGAATCACGACATCGCCGGGTTCGATTCCAGCCTTCTCCGCGGGACTCTTGGGCGTGATGTCGGCGACGAGGGCTCCTTCGGACTCTTTCAGGCTGAAAGCCTTCGCCATCGCGGGGGTCACGTCCTGGATGTTCACGCCGAGGAAGCCCCGGACGACACGTCCGTGCTCGACGATGCTCTCCATCACCGACCGCGCGAGGTTGATCGGCACCGCGAAGCCGACTCCGTTGTTGCCTCCTCCACGGCTCATGATCGCGGTGTTGATTCCAATCAAGCGTCCCGCGGCATCGACGAGCGCGCCCCCCGAGTTGCCTGGATTGATGGCCGCGTCCGTCTGAATGAAGTCCTCGTACTCCAGACCCATGGGCCGGCCGAAGACCGCCCGGCTGGTGGCGCCGACGATTCCCATCGTGACGGTCTGGCCCACGCCGAACGGATTGCCGACGGCCAGGACGACGTCGCCCACCTCGACGCGATCGCTATCTCCCACGGGAATGGCGGCGAGACCGTCCGCGCTGATCTTGATGACCGCGAGATCGGACTTGGGATCGCGGCCGACCACCTCGGCATCGTACTCCTTGCCATCGGGATTCAACGCCACCTTGATGCTGTCGGCGCCCTCGACGACGTGGTTGTTGGTGAGGATGAATCCGTCCTCAGTGAGGATGACGCCGGAGCCGAGGCCCTCCTGGCGCGGGGTCTGGAAGGAACGTCCCATGCCGGAACCCGGATCACCGAAAAACTCGCGAAAGAACGGGTTTCCGCCGAACGGCGAGGGATTTCCCTCGATGCGGCGGGGCTTGGTCGAGGTGAAGACATTGACGACGCTGGGTGAGACGCCCTTGATGACCGGAGCGAAGCTGGCGCGCAACTCGACGGCCGGCTGAGCCGGTTTCGAATCGAGATTCAGTTTGAGATCCCGGGCCTTGTAACCCGTGTTGTTCTCGCGGGCGCCCGCGGCCTGGGTGAAGACCACGCCGGCCACGGCGGCGAGGAGGACGGCGCCAAGCAGAGCCGCGCGGGCCCCGCGACTGAGTGGATTGCGACGATACATGGGTATTCCTTGGTTCATCGTGTTCATAGATTTTCCCTAGCGATCACGTGAACACCATGAACCCGTCCCTTGAGCGCAACCTTTCCCGATCATTACAGATTCGTAAGGGTTGCCCTCCCCTTCCTTCCCCTTCCCTTTCCTTCCCCGCGGTCGGTCCGAAGGTCGCCCCGTTGCCGGCGACTAGGCGTTGCCCCGTCTCCGTTCCAGCATGGCGCTGACTTCGCCGTGGAGCCGGCGGGAGAGCTCCTTGCGATCCCGGATCCCCTGGATCGGGTTCCCGAACTCGACCCGAGCCACGATCCAACGCTTCGACATGAGATTCAGGAAGTGCGGCGCGAAGGTCATCTCCCGCCAGTACGCCACGTCCTCGGACACCAGACCGTCGGACACTTCGTAACGGATGCACGCGGGCGTCACGGGCCATCCGTTCGCGGCGGCCGGTTCCAGCAGCGACGGCCGGAACGGAAGCACGGAATCGCCCCCGGAACTGGTGCCCTCGGGAAACATGGCCACCACGGTCCCTCCTTCGACAATCGGGCGGAAAGCGGCTGAGATCTCCGCGACATGGGCCCGCTGGTCCCGTCGCAGGAACAGGGTTCCCGCGCAGCGAGCCAGGGATCCCATGAACGGCCAGCGGGCCACCTCGGCCTTCGAAACGAACACCATGGGACCGCAGATCGCGATCACTCCGATGTCGAGGTATCCGAGATGATTGCAGACCAGAATGCCCTGGGTCGGAACAGTCCCGACGGCTTCGACCCGGATTCCGACCCGTGAGAGGGAGCGTCGGCTCCATCGCTGAACCCACGCGGCGCAGGTTTTCGGGTCGTTTCCCAGACCCACCCGGCGGAATCGCCAGGCATGCTCGATCACTCCCGCCCCCGTGATTCCGAGGAACGCCAGGGATCGCACCAGGACCCGCAGGGGATGACGCAGGACCGATCTCATCTTGAGCTCGTCGTCAGCCGTCGAACCTGGATCGGGAATGGATGGACCGTCCGACGATTCGGCATCGGGAAGCTTCTCACAACGGATGTTCCCGCAACCAGGTCCGCCAGTCGGCGAGCGAGTCGATGTCCCTCAACCTTCGCAACTCGGCGACCGTCAGGCCCGCCTCGGCGGCTTTCCTCATCGATTCCTCGCAAACCCGATCCGTGCCCCAGGCAATCCCGCGGAACAGATCCGGGCACGACCGGCGAAGCCCCATCAGCCAATAGCCGCCATCGACGGCGGGTCCCAGCACCACATCATGGCGGGAGAGGGCGACAAGGGCATCCTCGACGTCGCCGGACGCGAGTTCGGGGCAGTCCCCTCCCAGGAGCACGACCCTCGGAACCCCCTCCGAAAAAGCCTCCTCAACGGCCCGCAGGAGGCGTTCCCCCAGGTCCCCGTCGCCCTGCGCCCGAAGACTCCACCCCGGACGTCGCCAGCCCACCATTTCCGCCGCCGCATCGTCGGGAGTGAACCGCAGTTCCACGTCCTTCCGGTCCCGCAAATGCGACAAGGTCATCCCGACCAGCGCCTGGTAGATCGCGACGGCCGCCTCCGCGTCCAAATCCGCGGCGATCCGGGTTTTGACAAATCCCGGTCGCGGCGCCTTCAGAAAGACGATGACCCGTCCGTCCGTCAATCCTCGCCACCCTTCGAGTTGAATTGGTCCTCCTTGCTGCGGAACAGGACGTTGAAGGAGGTCATGGATCCGTAGCAGCGGGTGATGTACCCCTGCCAATCGAACTTCTCGGTGTCCGTCAACCGGTCGCTGGAATTCAGCTTCTGCTCCAGGGTCCGGAGGTTGTTCCGCATCATGACGATCTTGTGGAAGAACGCGTCGAGCGGCATTTCCTTGGTCGCCAGGGTCGGGTCGGCGGGGTGCAGGACGACCTTGCCGCCATGCCAGCGGGAGGCGAGTTCGTTTCGGACCGCATCCGGCTGCTCGATCCCCAACCGGTCCGCGACGGCCCGAACGGTGGCCTCGATCAACTGGTCCAGCGGAAGCTCCAACCCCGTCAACGACGCCTGCGCCTCCGCCGGCTGGAGCCCGCTCGATTCCGGCGAGACCTGACGGCGGATTCCATCATCGAACTGCACGGTGGCGGACTGATCGTCGACCGCGCGCACGGTCCCCATTCCGTGGTTCGGATGCTGGACCCTCATGCCGACGTGAATCCCGGCGATATGCATGCGGCGATTCTACCGAAAGCCTCGCCATGCTCCAAGCCCGGCCAAGTCGGGCCGGGTCGGGCCACGCCACGCGAAGCGCGGCGCGGCGCACCCGCTTCCGGCGACTCCCCTCGCGCTTCCCCCACCCGATCAGGGCGCGGGCGCGGTGCCGGCGACGTGATCCATGAGGAAGTTGTGGGCCAGGATTCCGATCTGATCACCGATCGCGGCGCCGGCCGTGATCGAGGCGGGGAAGTGAACGCCCGCCCAGAAGCGGCTCTGACCGCACTCGTGAGCGAACTCGGTCCAGGTCGCCCAACCGATCGTCAGGTCGGCCTGGGGTGTGATGCCGGGCTCGATGGTCGAGGAACCCATCGGAACGTTGAAAGACCAGCCAAGGTCATCGGATCCGAAGAACAGCCGACTCGACCGGGCGTGCGCGGCGCAGAACGAAGCCGATCCCGAGGGGTACTCCGGGTGGTCGGCGACGGGCAGATAGCTTCGCCATTCGCTGGCGGGAAGGTCGTTCACCGTCCCCTCGCCCGGACCGCCCCAGGCGGTGACCGGGCGATCGCCATAGATCTCGCGAATGGCGGTGAACGGGCGGACGGCGTCGTGTCGGGTTTTCTCCTGCCAGATGGCGATTCCGGTGTCGAATGCGGCCAGGTTGGTGACGAAATCGTACCAGACGAACTGTTCGAGGGAGAGCCCACTGACGATCGCCTTGAAGAGGGCCGAGAAACCGAGGCTGTTGATCTTGTTGTCGAAAAGTTCGGCCACCATCTTTTGTCGGTCCGTCATACCCGCCGACGCGGCGAGAACCTGGTCGACCTGCTGTTTGTAGAGATGCCGTTTCTTGATGTCGCTGGCGACCGGCTTGGGGGAGCGAAACACGTGGGGCGTCCTGTAGGAATAGGGGTCCACCAGCGCGAATTGCGGCGTGACGAACTGCTGGACCGTGAAGATGCCATGGCCGTTGTCGAGCAGCGCCGGCTGCCACCGGGACGCGTCATGAACCTCGTAGGCCGTGTTCACGGGCTTGTATCCCGTGTAGTCCGCGTACCGGCGGCGGTTGTAGCGCTGTTCCTGGCCGCGCCCGCGTTTCGTTCGGTTGCCGAGCTGGTTCATCCCGTCATTCTCGCGAGCCGCGACCACGGCCCGCCCGGCGAGATTGCCGATGCCGATGGGGCTGGTGGGGTCGAGGGAGGCGTTGTCCGGATCCAGACCCACGCCCGCGAGCATGGCGCGCCAATTCTCGGAATGGGACGGATAGAGGCTGGTGAGAACGTGAAGCGAGGCGTGGAGGATGGCCACATTGCGGTTGGCGTCGGTCCGCTCCGCGAGCGGGCGGCGTTCGATGCGCGACGAGACTCCCACGCTCGTCTCGGCATACGGAGCGATGGCGTCGAACCACCCGTGGTTCAGGATCGTGGTGGCGCGCAGGATCAGGGTCGCGTCGCCGGGTTTCACGGTGGAAAAAAGCACCGGAATGACCTGGGGGATGACGACCTCGATGGGAGCCGATCCGGTGTCGAAATTGAACGCGCGCGCCGGGGCCGGCTTCAGGAGGGGAAGGACCATCGCGACCGCGAAGCCGAAGCGTTTCCACCAGGAGATCGTATTTGGAATTCTCATTGGGATTCGGGTTCCTGCTTGTCGGCATTCCGCCACAACAACCACCGATGGAGTCAAGGTTCGATTCGTCCATTTCTCCGAACCCGAACCCGAACCCGAACCCGAACCCCGGGTCCCGGCCGCGGGATCGGTCGGCCGCCGTGGCGTCGCCGGCAGCGTGGGCTCAAGGAAGGGCGACGACGCGAACGAACCGCGCGGTTTCGTCCATCCGGTTGGTGTGAACCAGGGTGACGATGTCGAACGGCTGGTTGAACGGCGCGGCCTCGTCGGTGAACGGCCCATCCAGGGTCGACGCGCCCTGAAGCTGGTAGGCGAAGCCCCGCCGGGTGGTGAACGTCACCTCGCACAGCGATTCGGCGAGCCGCCTTATGGCGAGTTCGACCTTCGAGACCGATCCGTCCCAGTAGCGCCGGGCCAGCTCCCAGGCCGCCTTTCCGGCGATCGAGCCGGCGCGCCGTCCGGCGAAATCGTCCGCGGGCGGATGGATTCCGCCCCAGAGTCGGGACAGCCCGGCCTGATCCGCGGCATCGAAATACGTCGCCCACTGCAGCTGGACCGTCTGGGACGGGCCTCGTTCATGGACGAGGCTGGAGTTCGCGGGGAAGGAGTAGGAGCCCATGCCTCCCGGAAAATAGGGCGATCCCGTGAACGCGGTGAGAACTTCGGCGGCGCTTCGGCTGAAGGTGCTGTGGCCGGAAACGTAGCCGGGAAAGGCCGGGGAGACGAAGTTGGCGCGCTGGTACGGGATCCAGTTTTCGACCCGGATCCACTTGACCCCCTGGTACGTGGTGGCGGGAACGGCGGGCTGCCCCGGCCAGCCCAGGACCGCGATCTTCCCCACCGCCAAGCCCGCATGACGCCCCGACTGCACCGAAGGAAGCGTGACCAACTCGATGAGGTTCGTGATCAGTGGCAACCCGAGCGGATGATAGCCGGGAAGTCCGGGATCGGTGGACTGGCCGAGACCGCCCACGTAGCGCACCGCGGAGATCGGCCGCCAGCCGTCGTAATGGCGTTTGATGCCCCAGGCCATGCACGCGGCATCGTGGACGGCCGCGTTGAGCGCGAAATAGAGTTTCACGTCCCATTCGAGATCGCCGACGACCGGTCCGGTTCCGCCGATGCGTTTCACGAGGGCGGGAGAGTCACTCGCGTGGTTGGCGACCGTATTCCAGTGGCCGGGTGGCGTTTCGGAGCTGGGACCGTCGGCCCAGAACTCCGCCAGAACGCGCGCGAAATCGCCGCGCCGGACCACGTTGGGCGCGTAGCCCTGGCCGGTGAAGGGATTCACGGCGTGGCCGGTTCCATCGTTGGCCCCGAGCGTGTTGTTGCCCATGGCCCCCGGGGAGATGTCGATGGTGACTCCGTCGTCCGGTGTCAGTTCGCTGCCCCGCCGAATCACCTCGACGACATTGCTGATGAACTCCGCGTGCGTGTCGGTGCCGAAGAACGGGGGCGGCCCCGGATCGAACCACGGCTTTGCCGGATCGGCGCGGGCCAGAGCGAAGGACCTGACCCCGAGCCACTGGGCGCCGAGATACGTTTGGATCGGGCCAACGGGAAATCCGTTCTGATCGACGGCATTGACGATCTGGAGGCGCTGCCAGCGGTTGATGTCGAGCACCGTCCTCCCGGCGCCATCGGTGATCCCGGGAAAGGCGGTCGCCAGGGCGGGATTGACGTAGATATAACCGCCCCGGTTGGGCGGGGAGTCCGGGTAGGCGACGGGGGGATTGGCGATGGGGTAGGGAGTTCCGTTGGTCTGGCGCGACCCGTCATGGATGAACCAGGCTGAGACCGCGTCATACACCCGGTTTCCAACGCCCACCGCGGTCGACGGATCGCGCGTGGCGTCGTCGGGATCATAGCCGAGCGAGATCATCAGGGCCCGGTTGGCGGCCAGCGTGTCGGCCGCGGTCCGGGAATACACGTGGCGCTCGTTGAGAAGGCGGAACGCGGCGAAACTGATCGCCGCCCGACGCGCGATCTCGACCTCCCCACTCGCGGCCTCGTGCTTGCCGCGGTACGCGTATCCGACGGCTGTGGATTCATAGGCCGCCCAGGCGTCGTACATGCACGCGGAAAGGCTGAAGAGATTGCGGGCCTGGGCGGGAGGATGCGGCGTATCCAACCGGATGGCGCCGAGCGCCCGTTCGTTCCAGATCCGGGCGATACTTTCCGCGGCTCGGACCGAACCACCGGCGGCGATCAAACAAGCGGCGGCGGCCAACACGGAAATTGACCGACGCGCGGACCGGAGTGGCGCCTGGCCCGATGGCGCAGGCGCGGAAGACTGTTCCCGGATGGCATTCACGATGGTCAGACCTCCCGCCTTGGTTCCCACGAATTCCGGACGGCGACCGTGGGATGTTGGGGAATAAGGCGCGCGAATCAATCGAAGAATTCGACGGCGTGATTCCCCTTCACTTCAACTGCCACCATTTGCGCAATCCCCATTCCGTCCCCAGCAGCACGAGCACGAGCAGATAGTAGAAGGGCGACATCCAGATTTCGATCGCGAGGCGCGATTGGACCCTCTGGGCCTTGGTCTGGGCCACATCAGGCAGGCGATGGAGTTCCTCCTCTCGGAAGAACCCACCGGACGTCAGGGTGGCCAGTTCACGAAGCGTCGATTCCTGCATCGCCGTCTCCCCGGCCTCGACCAACCGTTCTTCGACGGTGAAGTCGCCCGACGCCGGCGCGTCGTCCCCGAGGGTGACGCGGTAACGTCCTGGCGCCGACGTGACAATCTCGCCCCGGAAGACACCGGGCTGATCCGGAACCGCCCGCAAAATCAACTCCGTCGCGCCCGCCGGCCCGGTCGGCGTCGTGCCGGGGCCCGCCACGCGGTTGGCCGGTTCGATTCGGGCGCGGACCATGGGTTCGAGCAGCGGTTCGAAGGCGCTTGTGAACAGCCGGCCGGTGACGGCGATCTTTTCGCCCCGCAATGCGGTCGTCCGATCGAGCGTCAGCTGGGTTCGGCGGCTGCCGGTCAGGAGGTGGGTGATGGCCAGGCGTTGGACCACCCTGCCCCAGACCGAGACATGAAACTGTTCCCCCTCGTTCCGACGCCAGCGCCACGTGTTGTCCGTCCCGATGAACATGCTCTGGCCGACTCCGTACTGCTGAACGGCGATGACGGGCGTCCTCGCCGCGGGATCGTCCTGGCTCGCGTCCACCGCGAGGACCTGGGCGGCGGGTTTTGCCCGAAGCACCGGCGCGACCCAGAAAAGCGGCGGAAGCGCGTCCCATCGCCGGAGGTTTTCGGCGGGATCATCCGACATGCTGAGCAGGGGACTCACACGGCCTTCGGGAGTCAGCGCCAACCGGATGGGCCGTTCATGGAGCGACGTCGGGGCGGCCCCCGGCGGCAGCCGTTCAAATTCCACGGGCAACATCCGTTCCAGGGCCGTGTCCCGGTAGCTCCACGGACTGAATCGCCTGCCGGCGATCATCAGGAAGGAACCCGCGGACCGCGCCACGAACTCGGTCAGAACATCCAGCTGCGCCGGCGTGAAATTCCGGGGGTCGACATCGCCGAAGACCACGAGATCATAAGTGAACAAATCCTCCCGCCGGCTGGGGAACTCATCGAGGTACGGCGAACCCGGACTTCGAGTGATCGCGGAGTCCCCGTCGAACAGCACGCACTTCAGGTCCACCCGCCGGTCGCGGAGAAGCAGGGCCTGGAGATAGCGGAATTCCCATCGCGGCGACTGCTCGATGAGCAGGACCCGGATTCGGTCATCGATCACCTTCAGACGGCGCGATTGGCGATTGTTCTCGGCCAGGATCTCGTCCCGTCGCGCCGGAGTCTCGACCACGAGTTCGAAGTCCCCCGTCCGCGACGGCGTGAATTTCATCGGCACCTCCACGTCGCCATCCGCCTCCACTCGGATCTCACGTTCGTCCGTCGGTTCACCGTCGACCTGAAGGGCCAGGCGCACGGTTTCCCCCGCCAAGCCCCGGGTGCGCACTCGGGCGTTCAGGGCGACCTCGTCCCGGACGAAGGAAACCTGCGGGGCGCCGAGGTCCACCACCTGCACGTCCCGGGGCGCCGTGGTTCCCAATCCCACGAAATGCACGGGAATCCCGGCGTCACGAGCCAGGCCGAGCGCGTCCCGCGGGTCGGCGCCCGCGTTTCGGATTCCGTCCGTGAACACGACCACACCGCCGACAGGCCGTCCGCGCTCGCGATCCAGCAATTCGCGAAGCGCGGTTCCGGGCGCGGTTCGGGAACCCTCGGCGCGAAGAGCCGAGGCGAGGGGACCGGCCGGCAGGGACCCGGCGCTCCCGGTTGGCGCGTTGGTCGGATCCGAGGAAGCCGGAAGCACGACCGAAGTCAAATCCCCCGAAAACCCGGCGACCCGGAGATCAAAACTCCTGCCCAAACGGTCGAGCAGGGCGAGGTCGCGATTGGTGATCACCCCCCGCAACAGGTCGAGACGCGACGGGGCGGGATCCATGGGTCCGGGAGGTGACTGACCCAACCCTCCCGTGGCCGACAGCCGACCCGTCGCGATGCCGGCGCGCACCCGGTCCGCCTCTTCGGTTCTCGGATCGCGCAACGTGAGGCTCGCGCTCTCGTCAAAGAGCAGGATCAGCACCTGACGGACCATTCCGTCGACGGTCAGACCGAGGGTGGGTCGAAGGAAGACCCCAAGGATGGCGAGGGTCGAAAGGCATCGGAGCGCGAGGAGAATCCAGCGCCGAACCGGCGCCAATTCGACGGCTTTGAGGCGGTAGCTCCACACGGCGACTCCCAGCGCCGCGACGAGCCAGAGCAGGAGAACCCAGCCGCCGAAGACGGGGTGCAGTTCGAATCGGGTCGAGAGCACCGTTCCCGCCTCGCCGGAAGGAGCCCCGAGTAGTCGAAGGAGTGTCGCGCTCATGCCGGCCTGCATCTCATCTCATTTGGGCTGGCTGAACCTCTGCGCCAGGTAGACCTCGGTCATTCCCAGGAGGAGCACCGCGACCGCCAGCGGGAGCCAGAACTCGGTTCCCACGCGCTCCCTGTCGAACTCCGCCCCCAGGTCCATGCCCGGGACCCAATCGATGACCTGCGCGACACCCTCCAGTTCGGCGCGACGCTCGGCGGTCAGTTCCGTGAGGTCCGATTCACCGGGGTCCGGCTGGGCGGCGAACAAGGCGAGCGGCGTCGACACACCCGCCATGGCCGCCCGGTAGACCCCCGCCGCCGAAGTCTCGTCCCATTCCAGCAGCGACGCCCCGGGAACCGCCCGCAGGGTCCGGACCCAACGTCGATCCCGGACTCCGGGCGCCGAAATCGTCGCGTCCCGTCCCGCCAATTCGGCCGGCTGACGCAGCGACACCCGCCCTCCCGCGCGGATGTTGAACCGCCCACCCTGAACGTCCGCGATGGAGGCCACCACCCGATGCAGCAAGGGCACGAAGGCCGGGCGAACGGGAAGATCGTTCCACAGGGTTCCCGCCGTGCTGCAGAACAGGACCACTCGGCCCCTCCCCACGCCTCCCTCGACGATCGCCGGGACTCCGTCCGCGAACCGGAGCATGACTTCGGGCGCTGTGAACGCGGGCTCGCCCGCGGGGACCGAATTCGTCGGGACGGCCCGGGGGATCAACGGCCACGCGGCGCGGAACCGCACGGCGGCGAGCGAACCCGCTCCGGGCTCGTTCCAAAGCGACAGGACCGGGTGCTGATGGCCGGAATCCTGAAGGACCAGGTTCGGCGCCTCCTCCCGGCCGTCGCGATCGCCCCGAAGGGTTCCGAGTGAGGCCGGGAGCAAACCCGCGCGGGCCAGCAGTTCGCCGTTGTAGAAGGCAGTGGTCGCCTGAGGCCCCGGGAAGACCAGCAGCGCGCCGCCCTCGGTCACATACCGGACCAGGTGATCCACCGCGGTCGGAGGCAGGGGCGGAACATCCGAGAGAATGACCGCGTCGAAATCGGACAAGCGGGCCACGCCAACCGACCCGGACGGCACGACCTGGGGCTGGAGGTAGTACGTGGACGCCGCCTCCGCCGGAACGGGCTGAAGCGCGTTGCGAAGGAAGAAGGCGCCGTTCGAAGACGGATCCCCGTCCACCACGAGGACACGAACCTGTTTCACGGCCTCCACCACCATCGTACGGGCATCGTCGCCGGGAAGCCGATCCGTCGGCAACCGGACGGTCACGGAGTGAAACCCTTCCCCGGGCATGCGGGCAAAAAAGGTCAGGCGCCGGACCTCGCCGGCCGCCAGGCTCTCCAGGATGACCTCGTCCACAGCCCGGCCGTCATCGACGTGCAGCGTCGCGCGAACCTGCCGGACCTCGGTCAGTCCGCGGTTGGCGATCTCGGCGTCGAATCGCACCGGATCGTTCGCCGGAACGAAACCCGGCGACCGGCCGATGCTCGAAACGGAGAGGTTGTCGTCGAGGGGTTCGCCCACGAACACCACCCGGAGTCGGACGTCGCGCGCGCGCTCTCTGAGCAAGGCCGTCAACTCGGGCAGACGCCGCCAACCCGCCGCCTGGCGGTCGCAAATCAGGACGATTTCCTTGCGAAGCGCGGCCACCCCTTCGAGCGCCTCCAACGCCGCCGTGATCCCAACGGAATGATCGGTCGCAAGATCGGTCAGCGCGGCTTCCCGGACGGTCTTGCGGACAAGGTTCCGGTCCGGGGACGGTTCGGCGACCGGCGCCGTGGCCCGGTCCCCGGCCAGCACGACCGCGACCGCCGAACCCGGCGGGAAGGCGTCCACCGCCTGCTCCGCCGCCCGCTTCGCCAGGTCAAATCGCGTCCCGGTCCCATCGCCGGCCCCCAGGCTGGCGGACTGGTCGATGACGAGCGAGGCGGTGACGCGGCGGCTCTGAAGAAAGCCGGACACCGATCGCAGGGCGGGACGAGCCAGCGCCAGGGCGAAGAGTCCGACGATGAGGCAGCGAAGCGCCAGAAGCACGAGATCCTCGATCTCCATGCGTCGGCGGTTCTTCTCGATGCTCGCGCGCACGAAGCGCATCGCGGCCCAGGTCACGGTGCGGAACCGGCGCCGGTTCAGAAGATGGATCAGGATCGGCACCGCGATCGCGGCGCCGAAGGCGAGCAGGGCTGGATTCAGGAACGACATGGTCAGCCAGGCCCGCGGCGCGCGCGCCCGGTCTTCTTCCTGAAGGCGAGGTACCCGCTCAAGGTGTCCCGCAGCGGATCCCCGGTGTTCACGAGGACGTAGTGCGACTGGTTCCGTTCACAGCCCTCCCGGATCCTGTTCCTGAATTCCTCCACTTCCCGCTGGTAGCTCTTCCGGATCTCGGAGGCGCGCGTCATGAGGGGGGCGATCCCTTCGAGGCCGACGAACTCGACGTTGCCGGTGAAAGGAAACTCGAGTTCCGCGGGATCCATGACGTGGAACACGATCACCTCGTGCCCGACGAACCGAAGGTGTTGGATGCCCTGGAGCATCTCCTCCTCGTCGTCGAAGAGGTCGCTGATCAGGACGACCATCCCCTTCCTCGGCGTCTGGCGGGCCATTTCATGGAGCACAGGCCCGATCCGCGTCTGCGACTCCGGATCGAACGACGCCAACTGCGACATGATGACGTGGAGATTCGACCTGTTGTTGCTCCGGGGGAGGTATTTCCGCAGAGCCGAGTCGAACAACCCGACGGCCACGGCATCCCGCTGGAGGAGGATCAGGTAGGAAAGGCACGCGGCCAACTGCTTCGCGTAATGGAGTTTCGTCAGCGATCCGGAGCCGTAGCGCATCGACTCGCTTCCATCGAGCAGGACCTGGGCGACGAAATTCGTCTCCTGTTCGTACTGCTTCACATAGTAGCGATCCGTCCTGCCGAGAACCTTCCAATCGAGGTGCCGAAGGTCGTCGCCCTGCGAATACTCCCTGTGCTGCGCGAATTCCGTGGCGAATCCGAAGAACGGCGACCGGTGTTCCCCCGCCATGTACCCCTCGACCACCTGCCGCGCATGCAGACCCAGCACTTCCGCGTGCACCAGGGCGTGCGGGTCCAGCAGATCATCGGGTCGCGCATGGGCCATCGTGGGGATCTCCTCGGTTGAAGAAAGGTGGGGACCGGTGGGCGTGGGCGTGGGCGTGGGCGTGGGCGTGGGCGTGGGCGTGGGCGGTGGGAAAAGGGAAGTGGACGGAAGGCGAGGTTGCGTCTCGGGTCACACCACGCCAGTTCCGGTTGGGCCGGGCCCGGTCATTCCGCGGCCCCGCCCCCGTTGAATGCCGTTCTGAGACACGCAAGGCTCCGCCGCGCGATCTCGTCGGGTCCTTCCTCAAAGCGGAACACCTCGACCGAAACCTGCCCCGCGTACCCGACCTCGCGAAGAGCCGCCGCGATCGGAAGGAAGTCCATGTCGCCAAAACCCGGTCCTTTCATGTTCGGATCGTTGGCATGGAAATGGGCAAAGTCACCCCGCGACTCCCGGATGATCTCGGGAATCGACTTCGACTCCGATGACATCGCCTTGACGTCGAGGATGATCCGCATCGACGGACTCCGAAACTGAGCCGCAAAACGCCGGGCTTCGGCCGCCGTATTGATGAAATCGGTCTCGGCCGGCGAAAGAGGTTCGAAGCAGATCACCACGCCCCGGTCCTCGGCCCGCGCCACCGCGTCGCGAAAGACGGCGGTCGCATGGTCCCAGGCCGTCTCCGGCTCCACGCCCGGAAGCCGATTGCGCTGCTTCGGGGATCCGAACACGAGGATCCCCCCACCCAGGTCGGCGCCAAAATCGACGAGATCCCTCAAATACCGGGCGGTCCGCTCCCGAACGCCGGCCTCCGGGTGGGTCACGTGGAATCCCTCGGTCTGGGCCAGAAGCCAGTGGATCCCGCAGATGCCGATTCCCGCCTGCCTGGCCGAATCGCGCAATCGGGACCGGTCCAACGCGCCGAGTTCCGTCACCCGCCGGCAGACCGTGAACGGGGCCAGTTCGACCGCGTCGTACCCGGTCTTCGCGGCATGCTCGAAGGTGCGCTCCGGCGTCCATCCACCTCCACGCGGATCGGGATCGGACGTGTAGATTTCATTGCAGATCGCAAAGGGCACAACCCGGATGTTTCCGGCGCCCGCCGGGAAGCGTCGAGGCAATTTCCAGCCGCGATCGATGAACAGCGCCCTCCGCCACGCCACGGGCTCCACCCGTTCCATGGAACCGGGCCTTCGGCAGGTAGCGGATCAACCCATCGCGTCCACCGTTTTCGTCACAGATTCGTCACGAACGTGCCACCCGTCCGTCCAGGCCTCCTGCCAGGGTTTCGACATGGTCACGGTGCCCACCATCGATTCTTCCGCACCGCCCGTCGGAATGCCCAGGCACGACCTGCGGATGCCGGACCTCGCCGATTTTCCGCAGGACATGACCTCGTGGGTTCCCCGCTCGACGCTTCTCGCAATCGTCGAGGAATCCGCCGAACGCGCCAGCGGCTCGGCGTGGCTCGAGTTGCTCGGCGGTTTCGAGAACGTGGTTACCCACGCCGCGCCGAAGGACGACCTCCTGATCCTGGTCACCTACTGCTACCTCCAGGGCATCTACCATTCGAACGAAGTCGTCCTCCAACCGGACGCCGACGCCGCGCTCGTCGCCATGCGACCCCGCGTTGCCCTGCGGCCCGAACGGGTCCGGAAATTCCGGCGGGAACGGCGTTCGACGCTGGTCGACTGCCTCGCCTGCGCTTTGTTCCGTCTCGCGTCCCTTAGGAATCCGGGGCATTGGACCGAGCCCTTCTCCTGTTCCCTCGTTCGGAATCGGCACAACTTCGGAGCGCTGGAACCGTTCCACATCCATGCCCGGGAACGACTCGAACGCGCCATTGTGCTCGATTCGATGGCGCTCGACGACTGAACCGCCGGCCCCTTTCCCCGGGTTCGGCGTTCCTGCGCTTCCCTCTCCTTCCCTGCCCTGCCCGATTCCGAGCCCAACCCCCTGGACCCGGCTGCTAGCCGGACCCGGCCAACCGGGTTGAATCGGCGCCGCCCAATCCTTCCGGGGGCGAAGCCTCATCCGCCGATCGGCGCCGCGCCGCGGGGGAGTCCCACACCTGCCAGGCCAGCCGCTCGAACCGTCGCCTCGACATTCGGAGACCGAGGGTCCGGGTTCTAAAACGCGCCTTGTCCCTGACAGTCTCGTAGAGGTACGCCTCGAATTCGGGACCGAAATGCGAGGGATGCGTGGCGCGGCCCAACTGGCCGATGGCGCGGAATTCGCGTTGGAACACCGCCGGCTTCAGCGACAGCACCAGAGCGCCCAGAAAGCGCGACCACCAGGGAAAACAACGACGCAGAACCGCGGCTTCAAACTTGGCGTCATCAAGTTTGAAGGTTCGACAATACGCGGCGCGAAAAGGCGGCCGGGCAGTTGGATCGGGTGGTTTCACACCTGCCTGCGGTCAAACGGTCAATGGGTTGTAAAAACTTGCGCTTCCAGCCCTCCGGTCTGTCGAGAAAAAAGTCGGGGATAAACCCGAAGGAACCGCAAAAAGCCCCGGGCCTCGTTGGCTTCGAATCCGCCCCAACCGGGAATTCGAAATCGTGACCCGGGGCTCGCTTGCCGAGTCCCCACTCCGCCTCCGCGTGGCGCAATTATGGACTGACGACCCTGAAGTATCCGGCTCCGGCGACGATGGGCACCACGATGGTGGTCTCGTTCACGACTCCGAGGTCGGTCCAAGCCGCCGCATCCAACGCGGACTTGCGTTGGACCGAGTAGGTCGGTTTTCCGCGCGACCAAGTGAGCCGAAGTCCGGTG
>JBFWOK010000130.1:0-20823 GCA_050250555.1 Limisphaerales bacterium | reverse complement strand
ACATCACCGCGAGGCTATCGTTGACCCCCGCCTGACGGCACGCGTCGATTTGACAGACCTGCATCCCGCCCGCCTGCAGGAATTGTTTGAACATCCCCGCGGTCGCGCCGTGCTCCCCCGTCGCCACCCGGATCGGTGAAATCGCGTCGGCGATCGCCGCATGCCCGAGGATATCGTCCGGACTCGTCGGCTCCTCGATCCACCATGGATTGAACCGCGCCAACTCCCGCATCGACGCGATCGCCGCGGGCACGTCCCAGACCTGGTTGGCGTCCATCATCAGCCGATTCTCGGGACCGATCTCCGACCGCACCAGGGCCGCGCGACGGATGTCTTCGCCCAGATCCCGACCCACCTTGATCTTGAAATGGTTCCATCCCTCCGACAGCGCGTCCCGACACCGCCGCCGGATCTCGTCGTCGGTGTACCCGAGCCAACCCACGGAGGTCGTGTACGCGCGGAGTCCCGCATCCAGCAACATCGCCTCGCGTTCCGCCTTCGCCGACACCTGCCGATCGAGCAGACCGATGGCTTCCTCGGCGGTGATGGCATCCGCCAGATACCGGAAGTCGACGCACCGGACCAACGCCGCCGGCGACAGGTCCACCAGCAATTTCCAAAGGGGCTTTCCCTCGGCCTTCGCCCAGAGATCCCACACGGCGTTGACGACGGCGGCGGCGGCGAGATGGATCACCCCTTTGTCGGGTCCCAGCCAGCGGAGTTGGGAATCCCCCAGGAGATGCCGCCAAAACCCCGCCATGTCGCCCGCGATCGCCCCCAGTTCCTGACCCATCACCCGTGGAAGAAGCGCTTCGATCGCGGCGCAAACCACGTCGTTGCCCCGGCCGATCGTGAACGCCAGTCCGTGTCCCTCCGGCCCGCCCACGCCCCCGGTCCGCAACACGACACAGGCCGCGGAATAGTCCGGATCCGGATTCATCGCGTCCGATCCATGAAGACCGCGCGAGGTCGGGAAACGCAGGTCGACGACTTCGGAGTTTCTGAGACGGAGATTGGCCTTCACGGGACGGAACGCGACGGAATGGATCGGGATAAGGTGAGATGAGATGGGATGGGATGGAATGGGATGAAACGCGATGGGTTCGCCTCCGGAACGGGGCGGTTCAACCGCGTGCCGGGGCCCCGGACTATTTCCCTTCCCCCTCCTTGTTGGCGAGCGAGGGTCGCAGATTCGACATCTTCTTGAGCGCGTTGAACCAGAATGGGGCTCCCAGACTCAGCAGAATCACGCTGACGAGGCGCCCGAGAAACCCGCTCACCCCACCGGCGAAGGGACCTTCCATCGAAAATATCCCGAGATCCGCGTTCTCACCGATCAGCGCCTTCAATTCAGCAACCTGAGTCTCGATCCGCTCACGAGCCTGAGCATCGTCGGTCGGCGCTTCCGCGCCCCGGGAAGCGCCGGCGTCCGAAGCGCGCGACGCCACGCGCTCGATCCCCGCCACCATCATCGCGCGGTACTCCGGATCGGCGGACAGGCGGCTGAACAGTCCGAGGGCGTCCAGTCCACCCCCGAACGCAACCAGGAACGAGAACCCCACCGTCCAAAGTCGCATGTGAGCCGCGAACCTTTCCGAGACCCGGTCCATCGTCCCGTCGAACCAGCGGTTCCAATGCCGACCAAAGGTCAGGCGTTCCTCATCCGCCTGTCCGACGGGAACAGCGGACGGGCTGGAAGTCGGAATCGATCCAGTCTTCCCTTCGCCCGCCTTCCCTCCGGACGGGATCTCCTTCCCCGCGACCACGGAAGTGGCGGCCGCCCCCGACGGTTCCACCCCGTCCGTCCGGAGGTGGCTCGCAAAGATCCCAACGCCGACAACGGCCCGGAAAAAAGTCTCCAATTCCCTGACGAGCCGAACGTGCGCGCTCGTACTCGATCCACGCCCGGTCGGCAGGGCCTTGTAGGCTTCCACGAGACGGGACGCGCCCTCCGTCCAAGGCGTCGCAAGTCCGGACCCACCCGCCACCGCCTGCAATTCAGGAAGCAGCAGCGGGACGATCTCAGCGTGGGTCTTGCCCGACCGGATCACGCCGAGCGCCCGCTCCGCCACCGGAATGACTTCCTCCAGGTTCTCCGCCAGGTTCGCCACGATCACCACCAGTTCCTCCGGGCGCACCACCGTGGCGTACCTCCAGCCGCGCCAGAAGAAATGCAAGGCCCGGCCCAAGCCGCCGATCGGCGTCCAGCCCCGCCCCGAGAACATCGAATCGGAGACAAGGGGATGTTTCAGCAACTGACCGCTCACCGCGTCCCCGTACCCCTTCAACGCAGGCAGGTAGTTTTCGAGCAGCGACCCGACGCCCCAGCGAAGATGCCTCCCGCGCAGACCCAGCAAGCCACCCACCAACTGCGTCAGTGAAGTCACGACCAGACTCACACCCGTCATCACGGCAACGAACGCGAATACAGTATCGAAGTGGTTCAGCATGGCCGGGGATTCCTGGGAGTAGCTTCGTCCGGCAACCCGGCCCCGAGGTCAAGCCCGATGTCCCCATCCTCGTCGGGCCGGAACCGCGGGGCCTCCTCCTCGACTCCCGCCTCGATGGCCCAATCGTCCAGCATTTCGGGCGTGACCACCGTGGCATCCCCACCGAATCGCGCCCGGAGTCGCCGATTTCTCAACGGTCCACGCCGGTAAAACCCCTGAAGCACTTCGAACTCCCGGGCCATGAACGCCTGGTCGAAACGCCCCTCCGGTTGCGGCGTCACGTCCACGAGGCGCCCCACCAACCCGTCATCTTCCGCCGCCAAGTACCGACTCAGATCAGGCACCCATTCCGACGCGGAAGGATGATCGAGCACCAGGTCGCGGATCGTCTCCCCAACCACCCACGCCCGCGGCAACGCCGCCACCTCGCCCCGCCCGAGCCACGCGAAGCTCAACAGCCGAGCCATCGCCAAAAGAGCCCGCCCCGGCCCACCCCGAAACGGTCCGTACCTCCTTTCCATCCCCTCCAAGGTCGGGGTCGGAATCGGAATCGGAGTCAGGGGCGGCGTCGAGGTCGAGGTCAGAGCCGAGGCTTGAGCCGACGTCCCGCCCGGCGACAAGAACAGCCGAAGCCCCGAAGAGGTTGTCTCGAAGCAAACGAACCGCGCCGACGCGGGCCAGGTGCCGACCCGATTGAACCTCGGTCGCAGGCTTCGGATCAGTTCGTTCTCCAGGAGGCGCGCCGCCGTCTCCGAGGAGCATGCCTCCCATTCGACTCGTCGCACCGCGTGGATCAGGCGGATCGTCTTCCGCGATTGCCCCGACGTCCGCCGGTACGAGTCGAGTCGCGACCGGAGGTCCCCGGCTTTTCCGACGTAGATGAGGACGCCCGCCTCGTCGTACATCCGATACACGCCGGGAACCCTGGGCACGGCGCGGAAGAAGCCCTCACCCAACCGCGCCACGAGGGGCTGGGGCGCCGGGATCAGTCTAAGCTGCCCGATTTCCATCGTTCGATCCTCCCAGGTCCGGCCGCCTCCCGATCCACTCCACCTCCCGCAGCGGACGGAGCGCGACCAGGACCGCGCGAATCATGCGGAACCCCCGCTCACCGCATCCCAGCTTTGCCGCGAGATTCGCCGCGAACCGGTCGTACCCGTACCGCCGAACCCGCACCGATTCCGTCCGCCAACCCAGCACGGTCATCAGATTGCCCAGGGTCTGCGCGTTCCAGTGGTAGAGGTGATGGTTCGGTTCGTCGGGGTCGTACCGCGCGTACCGGCCCTCCACCTCCCAGGGCACATGAACCACCAACCGGCCTCCAGACCTCAGAATCCGCGCCAACTCCCGGATCGTCGCCGCCGGTTCCAGGAGATGCTCCAAGGTCTGATGGCAGATCGCGACGTCGACCGACCCGTCCCCCATCGCGGCGGTGTCGGCGACGAACTCGATTCCGAGCGCCCGCACCCGTTCCCGCAGGAACTCGGCCGCGTCACATCCGATGCGCCGACCACACCGCAGTTCCGCGAGATTCCAACCGGCCCCGACCCCCAACTCGAAAACGGTGTCGTTCGCCCCGATCCAACGCTGGAACTTCCCGGCGCGCAGGCGGGAAACCCACGGCAGCGCCGACGGCGCCAGCGCCCGCTTGCCGTCGTGATAGGACGCCCCGGAAGCGCCCCGGTACAACGCCGAGGCGGAATCCACCGGCGCGGAGGCCCGTGATCGCGCGGATTCGGGTGCGGGAGTCGAAGCCATGATGTCGAAGTCCGGGAAGTCCCCGTCATGGTGCCGGTTGCGCCGCCTCGCGCAACGGCGTTTACCGGCTCCCGTGGCATCCCCTTTGACTTTGCAATTCTCCGGCGTTCCGCGTTCCCACCAAGTCCTTGCCGTCACGCTCGGCCATCCGGCAAGCTGCTCCACGTCCGAGGGGGAGCCGGACCACGACTCCCGACCTGCACACGCGCAGGATCCGATCCGATGTTCATGTCCAGGCCGACTCCCACTCGCGCTGCCTGTCCCAGTTCGGAACCTCCCGAGCCGGCAACCGGTCCCGGCGGCGCTTCCCGCGCCTTCACCCTGATCGAACTGCTCGTCGTCATCGCCATCATCGCCATCCTGGCATCCATGCTCCTACCCGCGCTGTCCCGTGCCCGGGACAAGGGAAAGTCCGCGAAATGCCAGGGCAACCTCCGTCAACTCGGCCTCGCCGAGATGATGTACGACGACGATCACCAGGTGTACCCGGTCGGCTGGCCGCCCAATGATCTCCTCGCGCGCCCGTCCCCCCCGATCTGGTATCGCCAGCTTCAACCGTATCTGGGTCGGGCCGTCCAGGTCTCCGGCGGCGGCGTGTTCATCTGCCCATCCAGTCTCCAAAAGGCGCGTCCGGAGGAACGCCTCGGCGGCTCCCTCCGGGAGGGTGGTTACTGGGGCTTCCTCGCGTACGCCCAGAACGGCTACATCAACAATGGCCGGATCGACATGGGCTCCCGCGACGTCAAGGACGTGTCGGGCACCCTGCTGATCGCGGACACCGACGGCTGGGACGCCTGCCTGTATCCGGATGGCTCCCAACTCGCGAACGTGGCCTACCGCCACAGCGGCGGGAATGAACGCAGCGCCGAGAAGGATCGCGGCGTCGCCGGTGTGAAACGCCCGAAGGGCCGCGCCAACGCGGTCTTCGCCGACACCCACGTCGAACTCCGCCGGTCCGCCTCCAATCGGGTCTTCACGCTCGATGCCGACTGACGCCGCGATCGGCCGATTCCCCCGTCTCCTCCCCCTTCGGTGTGTTCCGAACCTTCCGTGGTTGAAACTGCCGTTTCCAGGTTCATTGGATGCCGTAATCGTGATGGCTACTTCCGCCCCACGGTCGACCCTGATTCACCCCACGGGGTAGCTCCCGCGGCACGTCGCGGTCGCGGGGGATCTCAAGATCGGGAAAAGGGCAGCCGCGAAGCACGTCGACCAGTTTCTTCCGTCTCGGAGCGTGCCTGCTCCAGTCGCGGAAAGAGACCACCACGACGGCTTCCTTTCCGTGGCGCGTGATCACCTGAGGCTGGTTCGCCAGCGCGTTTTCGACCACCTGACTCAGATGGTTCTTCGCTTCCTGGAGCTGCCAGCGGTTTTTGGCCACGGCCGGAGCGTCGCTTCGCCGTTCTGGCCAGTCTAGCCAGAATTCCCCGGTGGCAGGCGCTTACCCCGGCCCCCGCGCCGGCGGCGAAATCATGTTTTTGGTTTTTCACTCGCCGACGGATCGCCACACTCCGCCTCCACATGAGCAAGAAGTCCGGCCCTCCGCATTCGAAGAAATTCGCGGCCTACCCGCGCCTCAATCCGCTCGGCGTCGGGCGGAACATCGCCGCCGCCGATCTCATCGACCAGACCATGCTCGCTTACAACGGCGGCCGTCTGCGGGAAGCCTGCCGACTCTTCACAGAAAAGATGCTCCCCCGCGACGGCACCGTCGGCGTGAGCCTCACGGGTGCCCTGACCCCGGCCGGTCTCGGAAAAAGCTGTCTCATTCCGCTGATGAAGGCCGGGTTCATTGACTGGATCGTCTCCACCGGCGCCAACCTGTACCACGACCTTCACTACGGCCTCGACATGGCCCTCTACGCCGGGTCGCCGTTTCTCAACGATGTCGATCTCCACCGCGACGGCGTCATCCGCATCTACGACGTTCTCTTCGACTACAACGTCCTTCTCGACACCGACGCCTTCGTCCGCGAGGTCATTCAGGGCGCCGAATTCCAACGCCCCATGGGCACCGACGAATTCCATTATCTCCTCGGCAAATACGTCCATGCGCGTGGACGCAAGCTGGGACTCAAGGACAGTTCGGTCCTCGCCACCGCCTACTCCTGCGGGATTCCGATCTTCACGAGCAGTCCGGGTGACAGTTCGATCGGGATGAACGTCGCGGCGATGGCGTTGCGGGACGGGAAACTGATGCTCGACGTGAATCGCGACGTGAACCAGACCGCCGGCATCGTCTATGACGCCAAGGCATCCCGGAAAACCAGCAGCGTCCTCATCTTCGGAGGCGGCAGCCCGAAGAATTTCATGCTCCAGACCGAACCCCAGATCCAGGAGGTCATGGGCATCCAGGAAAAGGGACACGATTACTTCCTTCAGTTCACGGATGCCCGGCCCGACACGGGCGGACTCAGCGGGGCCACGCCCAGCGAAGCGGTCAGCTGGGGCAAGGTCGATCCCGACAGCCTGCCGGATTGCGTGGTTTGCTACGCCGATTCCACGCTCGTCATGCCGCTCCTCACCGCCTACTCGCTCGCCCGGGTGAAGCCGAGGCCCCAGAAACGGCTCTTCGACCGGCGCGACGCCATCCTCGACAAGGTGCGAGCCGAGTATCTCAAGACCGGCACGGTCTCGAAGGTTCTCACCAGCCGGAAAGTCGCCAAACGCTCCAGCAGCGTCGGTCTGAAGAAATGATCCGCCGCTGGTTCCTCGATGATTCCGGTGGATGGTCGGAATCACCGGAAATCAGCGTGAGACGCCGTCGAAACGGGCCACTCCAACGGAGCTTGGGGGAAATTTGGGTATCGGCCTGCTAGAGACGGGTCGCCCCTCACGGGGCTTCAGCCAGGACGGCCGACGGGGATCCAACACCCCTCCGAATCTTTCCAATTCCGTGTGTTCCGTGCCTTCCGTGGTTGAAACCGCCGTCTCCAGGTTCACCGGATATCGGGCACCGCGAACAGCACGCCCCCGAACAACAACCACGCCAGGATGAGCGTCAGGACGACGTTGAACGCCTGTCCGCCCAGGAACGCGAGCGCGGGCCGGCCCCCCTCCATCCTCACGAGATCCCCGAAATGGGTCTCCAGTCCGATCGACACAAAGGCCATCGCGAACCAGTAGTTCCGAAGATTGTTCAGGACCGGCTTCGTGACCTTCGCCAGCTCCGGATCGAGGGCGAACGAAAACACCAGCGACGCCACGACGAATCCCAGGACGAATTTCGGAAACCGCTCCCAGATCACGGAGGCTGAAACCTTCGGCCGGGTTCCGTCCCCCTTGCCGTCGCGCATCGACCACCAGACGGACAGCACGAACGCCGCCACCCCGATGAGCACGTTCTGGGAGAACTTCACGATCACGCCCGCCTTCGTCGCCCGTTCGCTGATCAACTGACCCGCCGCCACCACCGAACCGCTCGTGTCCAGCGTCCCGCCCAGCCAGGCGCCCGCCACCAGTTCCGGCATCCCGACCGCCTTCACCACCCAGGGCATCACCACCATCATCGGCATCGCCACCAGCAGCACAATCGAGGTCACATACGACAGCTTCTTCCGATCCCCCTGGATCGCCCCGCAGGTCGCGATCGCCGCCGAGACGCCGCAGATCGCCACGGCCGACGAAAGCATCGCCCCGAACTCGTCGTCGACCCTCAGCTTGCGGGCCAGTCGGAACGTCACACCCCAGACCAGGGTCACCACGATCGCCCCCTGCCAGAGGCCGAGCGCCCCCGCCTGCATCATCTCGTGAAACAGGATCGTGGCCCCCAGAATCACCAGCCCGGTCTTGATGTAGAACTCGGTCCGCACCGCGGCCCGCAACCAGGGCGGCAGCTTGAACGCGTGGTTCAGGATCAGCCCGATCAGAAGCGCGAACAGCACATACTCCAGACCCCAGGCACGGACAGCGGACTGTCCCGCGATCCACTGAGCCAGCCATCCCAGCACCAACACGACCGCGAATCCGCCCACCGCCGCGGCCGAGGCGCTCCCGGTCAGCGCCATCACACCGAACGAGAACACGCCGAAGACCACCACCAGAATGGCGAGCGCGGCCAGACTCCCACCGGAGACTCCCGCCGCCAGATCGCCGAGCCCGGTCCATTTGATCGAGGGAAACTCCGGCCTCCAGCCCGCCAGCACCGCGAAAATCAACGCGCCCCCGACGATCACCGCCAGCCAGTCCTCGTTGCGCCACCAACGCGGCGCACCCTGTGTCTGCGAGCTCATGTCCCGCTAGCCTGCCGCGCCTCCCAGGGCACCTGCAAGCGAGCGGGTCATATGTCCCATGTGTCCCATGTGTCCCATCAGGCTCATGGGACATATGGGACCTATGGGACATATGACAAATACCCCCCGCCCGCCTTTCATCACTCTCCGACCTCCACATCAAACACCCCGGTCCGAATCTCACCCCCCACCCGCACCTGCACCCAAAGGCGAAACGCGCCGGGCTGAATGAATTCATAAGGGAACGAAACCTCGCCGTCCCCCACCGCCGGCGCCTGGGCCATCCAGTTGGCTGTGGATTCCTCAACCCCAGGAAGACGGCAGGTCGGGTCGAGGGACCCCATCTCGACGCGGCGCGGCGCCTTCCCCTCCTCCCGCATCGCGAACAACTGCTGGGCCGCCATCGAAAACGAACCGCTCGGGTGCACATGCGAGAAAACCCGACCGTCGCGACTTCGAACCGCCAGATGCCCGAGCATGCCGAGGTACGGCTCCAGTTTCGCGGGTCGCCCCGCCGCATCCCGAACCGAAAACCGCAGCGATGTCGCGCGCCCGACCGCCACGTCGCTCACTCCAACCCGCGCCATCCGCCAGCCGTCACCCACTTCGATCTCGCCGGTGGGAGACGCCTCCCCCGCGACCCAGGCGTCCTCGGAATCCACAGCCGTCAGGCCTTCGAACGACGTCAGGTTGTCCGGTATCACCACGCGGTTGGTCAGGGTCTCGGTGAATCCCGTCTCGTGCGTGATCTGCGCGTAGGCCGAGTACACGCCCCCGGGGAGTGGAGGTAGCGTCGCATCGAAAGACTTCCGATGGACGCGCACCGGATGCAGATGCGCCATTGCTCCCAGATCCGGTTCCCGCATCAGAAATAAGTGCATCAACCGGCCGTGATCCGGAACGAGCGGCGGCATCCGGGCCGGGTTCGGCTCGTCGAGCACGAGCCGCAACGCATTCCTCCGCGCCGCCGCCTCCGTCACGACGCTCAATTCGATCGGACGCGGACGGTACAGTCGATTGTTCCGGTACATCCCCGCCTCCGCCTGCCACCAGTTCCAGCCGCCCCACAGCAGGCCAACGATCAGCGCCGCCACACCCACGCTCGCGCCGCGAGCCGCCCAGCGCCGTCCGCGACTCGGCACCTGGTCGGGCGCCAGGACACTCTCCCGCACCGCCGCGCCCGCGATCGAAACCAGCAGCGCCACCAGCAACAGGCCAAGCGCTCCAAGCGGCCAACCAAGGAACGCGGGCAGATTCAACACACGGGTCGCCACCGAGTTGACCGGCACCAGAACCCTTCCCTCGCCCGCCGCGCCTTCGAGGATCACTTCAACCCCGTGAGCTCCGCCTTCCATGAACCAAAGCTGGGTGGAGTAGAGGCTATCCTCGCCTCGGACCGGCACCGCCACGTCCGGCGGCGGCGCGCCCTCCTTACCCATGTTCCATTTGATGGGCAACGCCGAGACCCGGGTCACCTCCCCCTCGAGAATCCGGACCGCGATTTCGGAAAGCCCCGGAATCACGCCCGGGGGCCGGACGGAGATCCTCGCCTGATACGGCCCCACGCGACCCTCGTAAAATACCGGCTGATGGCCCACGTCGGCCGTCGCTTGCCAACCCGCGAACCAAAGTTGGACAAGAATCCAAAGCCCCATCCGAAAGGCTCGCCAGTCCGGCGAACGGCGGAAGGGATTGAAAGGCACTCGGGAACCGGGAGCCGACTGAAAAGCCGGCACGGCACGCGGGGAACTCCGAAGCACGGACTGAAGACTCCGCCGCGCCCCCCCGAGATCCGCCGTGGGCTCCATGGAATTCATCGGCGCACCCGGGCCATGCCGTTGCCGATCCAAAGGCCGATTCGGGTCGCTCCCAACGCCAAGGCCGCCGCCAGGACGAACGTTCGAAGCGTGGCCGGCGTGTTCCCTCGCGGATGGGTTTCGCTCCAGAACCGGAACCGGTTCGGTCCCAGTCGTTCCGTGTAGTCCCAATGCCGGTCGGCTCCGAATACCCAGTTCTGGCCCCCGGGACCGATCAGAAACTCGGAGGCGTACCATTGCGTGATCCCGAACAGGGCCGTGAACGCGAGCGCGCACAGAATGCAGAACACCCAGTCACGCAACCAACCCCTGCCATGCCCGATCGCCGCGCGCAGGAGATCGATCCCCAGGGCCGGCACCACAAGGATCAGCGGAAACGCCAGCGGCACGAAATGATCGATCGGGTTGTAGATCGGACCGAGCTTCGGCTGGCCCTCGAACAACGGAAGGAACCAAAGCATCCCGCAGTTCAGCGCCATGTAGATCGCCGCCGCGATGGTGCAGGCCCAGCGCGCGTTCGAAGCCCGACCGACCGCGACCAGGTAGAGCGGGTAGGAGGCGCAGGAAACGAGGTAGAAAAGGTGGTTCCGATGCTTGTTCGGCCAGCTCTCCTCCGTGAGAAACACCGCCACCATCGCGAGGATCACTCCGCCCGCGTAGAGCACCAGGTGCCGTCCGGGCCTCGGGGTTCCCGCAGGCGCCTGGTTCTGATCCCGGAGGACCAACAGCAGCGAGCCGACGACGATCCCGAACATGCCCAGCGCCAGCACCGTGTGCGGCGGACTCAGGATCTTCACGTCCAGCCCGTAGGCGTCGTGCCACCAGTTGTCGAAGGGCGCCGACGTGAGCATGGCCAGGGATCCCCAGACGCAGACCCAGGCCCCCAGGGGGCCCCGAAACCCCCAAAGCCGGACCGCGCGTTCCCGTTCCCGCGGCGTTCCCCGAAAGGTGGTCCATAGAACCAGCCAACCGGCCGTCAGGCCCCCCAGCAAACCACCCAGGTAAATCGCCAGGTGGGCCGGCGTCCAAAACGTGTCGCGACCGATCGTCCGATGCCACGAGATGTCCCAGATCACCCCCAGAAGAATGCTCGTGGCACCCAGGACAACGATCCGACTCGTCCACGAAGCCGGTGACGCGCCCGCGCCGGGCTGGGCCGAATTCGAAGCATCCATAAGGGACCGGGACTCTAACCATCCCCTCCCGATTCGCCACTCCCAACCCTGCCGGCCCGATCAATTGATCAATCAGTACTCCGTCTCGTGGACCCCGGAGGTCTCCATCCACTCTCGGAACCGGATCCGGGTCAGGACGTAGGCCGCGTCCCTCACGATCAGTTCGAAACGCGGATCCCCGCCTGGGACCGCGGCGCCACCTCCGCCCGGCGCCCTCTGGCTCCAGGCTTCGAGGGCGTGCATCGCCTCCGCGTTGGACGTCGCCGCCTCCCGGAGCGCCATGACCGCGGGCAGACTTTCGTCGGTGATCACCCGGAAAGCCGCCACCAGGCGGCGCGTCGCTTCGGCGTCGTTCCTGTCCAACCGCAGGAGCCCGGGCGCCGCATGAATCCAGGCCGGCCCGTCCATGGCCCGGAGGTACAATTCCCGGACCCGCTCCGGTCCGACCCGTTCCATCGCGCGCGTCGCGATGTAACTCGCGCGGTTGGCCTTCCACGCCAGGATCTCCACCCGGGCCAACGGTTCGATCAGGGCCGCCACCGCCGGGTTCGGTCGACGCGGCGCGTGGATCCAGGCGGCGACCCAGCGATCCTGGATTTCCCGCGCCAACGACGTCGATCCGACCTCCTCGCCGACGGATTCCCTCATCAACGCGAGCGCCGCCTCGTGGTTGGGCCGGATGTTCAAGAGGGCGATCACGACCCCGGGCTTCGCTTCCGGTGGACAGGCCTCCAGCGCCTCCTCCAGCCGGGGAATCGTGTTCGAGGCGACTGGCCCAAGATCCGCCAGCCACCGAAGAAGACTCGGGTCGGGCGCCGCGGGATCCAGCGCGTTGCCCACGGCATCCACCGAACCCGACAGACGAGCGCCCAACCCCAGGATCGCCACGGAAGCACCCGCCCGCACCCACGGATCCTCGCCACGATCCAACGCCTTCACCAGCCAGGGCGCCGCCGTTTCCGCGCCGTCGCCGAGACAGGCCAGCAAGGCCAGCGCCTTGGCGCGACGACTGGTGTCGGCCCCTTCGAGAGCGGGGAGGACCTCCGGGATCACGAGGTCGGCCGGCGGCCGTAGCGGCCGCAGCAACCAGGCGGCCTGGGATTGCATGACCGCGAACGGGACGATCCGCCGCGCCAACCGGCGATCCGGCATTTCCATCAGCTTCCGCCGCAGCCCGGCTCGCACCCAGCCGTCCCGGCGGTCGCTCATGGCCTGGGCCACCAGGAACGGAACCGTGTTCGTTCCAAGATCCAGAACGGTCATCTGGTTCTCGAGCAACTGGCGCTCCTCGGCGATTCCACGGGTTAAAGCCGCGAGACGGCACGTCTCGAGAAACCAGGATCGGAGACTCCGCCCCTCGTATTGGGGCAGGTTGCGGTCTTCGAACCAGCGCCAGCCGAGGCCCCAGGCCGCGCCAAGTGCCAGCAGGACAAGAATCCAGCCCGCTTTTCTCAAGCGCTGCTCAATCGGCGGTGAATCCGTAGATCGTGGTCGAGCGGAACGTGGCGCCCGGACGAAGGACCGTGGTCGGGAAGTGCGGTTTGTTGGGTGAATCAGGAAAATGCTGGGTTTCCAGGCAAAGCCCGCCCGCCGCGTCGTACACCTTCCCGCCTTTGCCTTGGACTCCCTTCAGATGGATGGCCGAGTAGACTTGGACTCCAGGCTCCGTCGTCCGAACCCGCATGCGACGGCCGGTCGTCGGTTCGTAGAGCTCCGCGCAGGAAACCAATTTTCCCGGCGCCCAATCGTTCAGCACGAAGTTGTGATCGTAGCCCTTGAGCTTCTCGGGGAGCATGTCCCACCTCTCGCCGATGGCGGCGGGGGTCCGGAAATCGAGGACCGTTCCCGCGACCGGCAGGATTTCGCCGGTGGGAATCAGTCCGTCGTCGCCGGGCGTGTACCGGGCCGCGTTGAGCTTGAGAACGTGGCCCAGAACATCTCCGTTTCCGGCGCCCTTGAGGTTGAAATAGCTGTGGTTGGTCAGGTTGATGACGGTCGGCTTGTCGGTGGTGGCCTCGTAGTCGATCTGAATCTCGTTCGCCCGGGTCAGGGTGTAGGTCACCGTGATGTCCAGGTTGCCGGGATAGCCTTCGGCGCCATCCGGGCTGCGGTGGTGGAACCGCACCGCGACACCGTCCTCGGTCTGCATCGTCTCCGTGTCCCAGACCTGCTTGTCGAGTCCCTTGGGCCCGCCGTGCAGATGATTTTCTCCGTTGTTCGCGGCCAGCGTGTAGGTCGTCCCGTCGATCGAGAATTTCGCCTTGGCGATGCGGTTCGCGTACCGTCCCGTCGTGTTTCCGAAGAACGGGTGCCCGGCCAGGTAGGGCGCCAGAGTGTCGAACCCGAGCACGACGTCGTCCAAGGCGCCCTTGCGATCGGGCACATCCAGCCCGATCAGCATGGCCCCGTAAGACGTCAGCCGCGCCGTGGTTCCGTCGGGGTTGCTCAACGTGACCTTCTTCACGACGGTTCCGTCGGCTGTCGTTCCGAAATCTTGGATCTCAATCATGGCGAGGCTCGGTCTAGGCGAGGTGGAACATCCGGCGATCCAGGCCGACGCCGCGAGCGCCAGCAGGGTCTTCATGGGTTTCATGGGAAGGGAAAGGTGGGACTCGGGCACGTGAGTTTTTAGGTGCGCCGCGGAAAGGCAGTCAACGCAATTGCCCGGGCTCCCCCGGCGGCCGATGCGGCGTCCGCGGAGTCATCCCCTCCACCAGCCGCTGGCTCAATTCCGCCGCCGCATTGTGACCCGCCGACCACAGCTTGACCTGGAAAGCCGCCACCTCGATCAGTCGCGCCAGGTCGCGTCCCGGACGGACGGGAATCACGATGTGGGGAACGTCCACCCCGAGGAGTTGGATGTACTCCTGATCGAGTCCGAGGCGTTCGACATCCGTCACGTCCGACCAGGGTTTCAAAGTCACCACCAGGTCGATCCGCTTGTGATCCCGGATCGCGCGCGTTCCGAACATCCGCGCCACGTCGATGATCCCGATGCCGCGCACCTCCATGAGGTGCTTCGCCATCTCCTTCGGGGACCCGATCAACTCGCAGTCGTCGTGCAACCGGATGCGGACAACGTCGTCGGCGACCAGGCTGTACCCGTGGTCGAGCAGGGCGAGCACGGACTCGCTCTTGCCGATGCCGCTTTCCCCGAGGAGAACGACGCCGACACCGAGCACGTCCACCATGCTCGCGTGCATCGTGGTCCGCGGCGCCGTCATCGCCTCGAGCGCGAGCGTCGCTTTGTTGATGAATTTCATCGTGATGTGGCGTGTGCGGAACACGGGGATCCCGGCGGCTTCGGCGGCGACCAGCATTCCGGAATCCGGTTTCAATCCCCGCGCCATCACGACGGCGGGCACGGTGTGGGAGAAGAGGACTTCGTAGGCCTTCGCGCGGTCCTCGGGCTTCTGTTCCCTGAGAAAGTGGAGTTCCATGCTTCCCAGGACCTGGACCCTGTGGCACGCGAAGAACCGGGTGTGGCCGGCGAGCGCGAGGCCGGGCCGATTCAGGGTTGGCTCCCGGATGAACCGTCGAAGTCCCTTCTCGCCGGTGATGAGCTTCAGTTCGAGACGTTCCCCGTACTCCCGAAAGAACTGGTCGACGGTGACCTGCGGCGTGACGACATCACTGATGACTGCCATGGTGCCTTCCCTTCTCCTCTCGGTTCCCATCACATGTTGAACTCGGGGCCGAGGTAGATGTCCCGGGCGCGCGGATCGTTGACGAGGAACTCCGCCGACCCCTCGAGGAGGACCTCCCCGCGATGAATGATGTACGCGCGGTCCACGAGCTTGAGGGTCTCCCGGACGTTGTGATCGGTCACCAGGATCGCCAGGCCCCGTTCCTTGAGGCGCCGGACGATCTTCTGCACCTCGTGCACCGAGATCGGATCGAGTCCGGCGAACGGTTCGTCCAGAAGGAGCATCCTGGGACTCGTGACCAGCGCCCGCGTGATCTCCAGCCGCCGCTTCTCTCCGCCGCTCAGCGTGTAGGCCTTGCTCGCCGACACCCGCGTGAGATCCAGCTCCTCCAGGAGGTACTTGAGGCGCATGGCCCGCTCGGCCCGGGATCCCACGCAGGTCTCCAGAATCGCCCGGATGTTCTGCTCCACCGTCAGTTTGCGGAACACCGACGGCTCCTGCGTCAGGTAGCCGATCCCACGCCTCGCCCGCTCGTGCATCGGCAGCCGGGTCACGTCCCCGTCGTTGAACCTCACCGACCCGGCATCGGGCCGGATCAAACCCACCACCATGTTGAAGCTCGTCGTCTTGCCCGCGCCGTTCGGTCCGAGCAGTCCCACGATCTCGCCGGCGTCCACATGGATCGAAACGCCGTTCACCACCGCGCGTCGCCGGTACGATTTCCGCAAGCCCTGGGTCTCGAGGAGTGGCATGCCGGGTGGGTTTCAGGGGTTCGAAGGCGCGGACGGGGGCGCGGGCGCGTTCGTCGACGCTCGTTCGCGGAACATCAGGGCCGGCATCCTCCACCGTTTGACCGGACCTTCCACTCCGAACCGCATGGCCTTCGGATCCATGGTCAGAACCGTTCCGGGCATCCCCTGGATGTCCAGCCCGTCCACGGCCCGAAGTTCCGCGTCATCCATCAACCGAAGCCGTCCGTCCAGCGCCGCGTACGCCAGGCGCCCGCCCCGAGCGCGAACCGAAGGGTGACGCACGTTCACGCCACCGGACGCCTCCAGTTCCGAAACCCCGTCGCCACCGGGATCGACCACCACCCGGAGTTCCTCCGAGGTGATCTCCCAGCGCCGGGTTTCCGCCAGCGCCCCGTCCCCAAGTGTTCGAAACAGAGTTTGCCCCGGGCTCTTGGTTCCCGGCCGAGGCGGCCGCATCTCGTACCGGAACCGCACATCGCCTCGCGCATCGATTCCGCGGACGGTCCGGTTCGTGCCCAATCCCAGGTCGGCTTCCGCCGCCGCCATCTCCCAACGCACGCCGGTCGCCGTCACACCGCCCCGGAACGCAGCCAGATCACCGTCCACCCGCAAGCGGGACGCCGCGATGTCCACGGGAACGGGTTCCGAACCTTCGGCGCGCGACACCCACCGGACCTTGACCTGATCGATGGCCTCAAAAGCCTGGGTCTCGGGGTGCATTCGAAAAAGCCGCGCCGTCCCTTGGTGCTCGAGCCCACGCCAGCCGGGTTCCCCATCGACCTCGATGAGGGACGGCACACCCGCCGTGTAGGTCATGGCTTGGCCCTTCAATTCGATGCCCTTCGCGCCATCCCCCAACCGGGCCACGACATCCCCCGTTGCGCGCGCCGCCAAAACCGTCGTCTCCCCCGTCTCGCGGTCGGGCCCAAGGGACGCCGTCAGGCCGCCTCCGCTCAACTCGAATCTCCCCTCCTGCCGCGCCCGGACCGGCCCCGTGAACACCAGGTTGGTGCCCCGCGCCTCCAAGACCTCGCAGGTGATGGTGATGGCGGTCCCATTTGTCCCATTTGGCTCATTTGTCTCATGGGTTTCGCCTGGCCCATGGGACTTAGGGGACACATGGGACATATGTGGCGTCCTAGACCCCTTCTTCTCCACCAGGCTAAGATTCACCCGACCTTTTGCAGTATAGGCGTCGCCGGCCGGCATGAGCACCAGCAGATCCGCGGTTCCCTGGCTGGGTCCGAATTGCCACGTGGGACGGCCGACCAGCTCGATCCGTTCGCCATGATCCGCGGTCGCCGCCACGTAGGTCGCACCCTGCCCGACCGCGCGTCCCGGTTTGTCCGGCCTGAGAAGCTCGATCACCACGCCGTTGGTTCCCTGGATCGCATCGGGCTCGGTCTGCGAAGGACTCAACCTCGATCGAAGTTCGCCCGCTGAAACGCGCGCCCGCCCGGAATCTTCGGCGACGCAATCTCCCACATATCGGGCGTCGCCCGTCCGGAGGTTGTATTCGAAGCGCCGCGACCGGACCTGGATGGGGGGACGGTTGGTCTCACCTTTTCCCCTTCGGACGCTGGTCTCCACGGCGTTCGAAATCACCAGCAACCCGGTCCCGCGCGCCCAGGACCAGCCCGTTCCCTCGATCGAAAAGCGATTGTCGGCGCTCCGCAGTGTCAGGCGTTCCCCCGAACCCGCCCCCTGGGAACCGAACCGGCCCAGGGGCGATTCAACCACGAGTTCCGTGATCCGGTCGGGTGCGTACCGGTACGTCTCCAACCGGAACTGGGTGATCTCCATCTGCCCGGATCCCAGCGACGGCGTCGCCTTTGCGCCCTTGACCAGCATCACGGTCCTGCCGTCCTCGCCAGCGATTGGCGCGGTCCAGTCGACCACGGTGGGTACCTCGATCTTGATTCCCGACTTCCCCTGACCCCACGCCGCCACCGAGGTCAGAACAGCGACCAGCAACGCGGGCCAGCGGCGCCCCTTGGAGGAAGGCGTTCCGGTTTCTGCCAGGATCGATGTCCGTGTCGGCGGCACCGGCGTGTTCTAGCCCGAACGGCGGCCGGTTTGCACACCAGAACGAAACATCCTGTCGCCCACCAAGCCCAGGCACCCCAAGGAAGGCCACACGATCGTTCCCGCCGCCTCCTTGCCCCGTGCCGAATCGCAACCTAGTCTGGCGTCGTGAAGACGTTCGTGACCGGCGGAGCAGGCTACATCGGCTCGGTCTGCGTGGAGGAACTCCTCAACGCCGGCCACCATGTCACCGTCTTCGACAACCTTTCCGAGGGCCATCGCTCCGCCGTCGATCAACGCGCCCGATTCATCCAGGGCTGCCTCTCCAATCCCGCCGAGATCTCCCTCGCTCTCCAGGCCAGTGGCGCCGAAGCCGTCCTTCACTTCGCCGCTCACGCGCTCGTCGGGGAATCCATGGAGAATCCCGCGAAATACTTCCGCAACAATGTCGCCTACGGCGTGCACCTCCTCGAAGCCTGCGCCGCCGCCGGCGTCCGGAAATTCGTCTTCAGTTCCACCTGCGCCACCTACGGCACCCCCGACCGCGTTCCCATCGACGAAACACTCCCCCAGAATCCCATCAATCCCTACGGCGAATCCAAACTCCTCTACGAACGGATGCTCCCCTGGTTCCATTCGATTCACGGACTCGAGTTCGTCGGTTTCCGCTACTTCAACGCCGCCGGCGCCACCCAGCGACTCGGCGAACATCACCGCGTCGAAACCCACCTCATCCCCAACATCCTCCGCGTTCCCCTCGGCCAGGCGAAACACGCCCAGATCCTCGGCGCGGATTATCCCACCCCCGACGGCACCTGCATCCGCGATTTCATCCACGTGCTCGACCTCGCCGACGCCCACATCCGGGCGCTTCAACCCGGCATTTCGGGCTTTTTCAATCTCGGCAATGGCGAGGGTTACTCCGTCCGCCAGGTCATCGACGCCTGCCGCCGCGTTTCGGGTCACCCGATTCCCAGCGTTGAAAAGCCGCGTCGTCCGGGCGACCCACCCCGCCTGATCGCCAGTCCCTCGAAGGCCCGGTCCGCTCTCGGCTGGTCACCCCGATTCGCTGAGATCGACCCGATCGTGCGGTCCGCCTGGGAATGGCACCAACGAAACCCCGACGGCTATCCGGACTGAACAGAACATGGGTTCCATGCCCCGCACCGCCATCCTCAATGTCGTCGGGCTCACACCGCGTCTGATCGGCGAACACACTCCGAGAATCCGGGCCTTCGCCGAGGGACGAAAAACCGCCCGCGTCGCCCCCGCCTTTCCCGCCGTCACCTGCACCGCCCAATCCACGTACCTCACCGGCGTGCCACCCGCCCGTCACGGCATCGTCGCCAACGGCTGGTACGACCGTTCCCTGGCGGAGGTCCAGTTTTGGAAGCAAAGCAATCACCTCGTCCACGGCGAGAAGCTCTGGGAAACGCTTCGCCGCCGGAACCCAGGCTTCACCTGCGCGAAGCTGTTCTGGTGGTACAACATGTATTCCAGCGCCGACTGGTCGATCACCCCTCGGCCCATGTATCCCGCCGACGGCCGCAAGTTCTTCGACATCTACGCCTGGCCCTACTCCCTCCGGACCGCCATCAAATCGGACCTCGGCGAGTTTCCGTTCCCTGGTTTCTGGGGCCCCGTCGCCGGGCGTTCGTCGCCCCAGGGGTCCCCCGATTGCGCGACCCGCTGGATCGCCGAGTCCGCCCAATGGGTCGAGAGACAACACCAGCCGACTCTCAGTCTCGTCTACCTTCCCCACCTCGATTACAACCTCCAGCGCTTCGGACCGCTCGCCCGTGACCCGTCGCCCCACGCGAAAACTCCAAGCCTGGATCCGCGGATCCACCCGGATCTCCACGAAATCGACGCGATCGTCGGAGGTCTGATCGACTTCTACACCTCCAGGGACGTGGAGCCCGTGATCGTCTCCGAGTACGGCATCACCAACGTTCAGAACCCCATCCACCTCAACCGCGTGTTTCGCGAACGCGGCTGGCTCGTCGTCAAAGAGGAACTCGGGCTCGAACTCCTCGATGCCGGCGCCAGCCGGGTCTTCGCCGTCGCCGATCACCAGGTCGCCCACGTCTACGTCAACGATCCGTCGCTCCTACCCGCCGTTCGAGAAACCCTCGCCTCCGTTCCCGGCGTCGCGTCCGTCCTCGGGCCCGAGGAAAAACGCGAACAGGGAATCGATCACCCGCGGGCGGGCGACTGGATCGCCGTCGCGCGCGAGGACGCCTGGTTCACGTATTACTACTGGGTCGACGATTCCAGGGCCCCCGACTTCGCGCGTTGCGTGGATATCCACCGCAAGCCCGGATACGACCCGGTGGAACTGTTCACCGACCCCGCGCTGTCTCCGCTCGCGCTCAAGGCCAGGATCGCCTGGCGATTGCTTCAGAAGAAGCTCGGCTTCCGCATGCTCATGGACCTGATCCCGCTGGACGCCACGCTGGTCGGTGGTTCCCATGGATGCCGGCCGGCGGATCCCCTCGATTGGCCGATCGTGATCGCCCCCGCGGGCACCGGCATTCCGGATGCCCTCGAAGCCGTCGAAGTCCGGGACGCGTTGCTCCGGATCTGCGGGTGATGGGCGCGCGGGGCCTTGCTTCCCTATTCCGATTTTTTCTCGGGCGCACTCTTGCGACCGGAATAGCCCCGGGCTTGGACCGCCAGGCCAACAACCAGCAAACCCAAGAAGGCGGGAACGGGCCACGGCGCGGGAATCGCGACGTTCTGAACGATGAGGGCGGCTCCCAGAAGCGACGACAGCGCGATCAGGGTCCAATTGAAGAGCGCCGCGAGCAGGATCGCTCCCAGGATTCCACCGACGATCGGCGCCACCCATCCCGGAATTGGAAACTGAAACGCGGCCCAGAGCGCATTGCCCAGGTAGGCGCCCGCCAGGAACCCTCCCAGCCCCACCGCGATCTTCTGCGCCTTGAAAGCGACCAGCGCGCCCAG
>JBFWOK010000129.1:0-21235 GCA_050250555.1 Limisphaerales bacterium | reverse complement strand
GCCTGGCTTTCGGTACAGAACCCCGGTGTCGCTGCCGGAGAGGAACGGGTCACGGTCGATCACGCCGTCCGCGTTGGCGTCCACGAAAACATTGATCTCGGAACGCGGTTGGGCCCGGAAGATCCCCTGCGTCCCCCCGCCCTCGTCTCCGCCTTCACTCAGTCGAGCCCAGAACACCAATTCGCCGCGGCGGTTGATGGGGTCCGAGATCCTGATTTCGGCGATCGGCTGTGTGGCTTTGGGAAGGATATCCCCAACGGTTGCGACCGTTCGATGAATCCATTCGTCGCCCTTCTGGGCAGGCAGCAGCACCTTGGCCTCGTCGCGTTCGGGTCGGAATGTGATCGTGTGCAGGCCGGGAACGGCCTCCTTACCGGGAGCGTCCGGTCGTTCCCTGGCGACAAAAGCGACGAAATAGACATTTTCCGAATCCCGTTCACCGGAGGAATTCCGGTTGATCCCGAGATGACCGTCCAGTCCTGAACCGTCCAGGCCCAGTGTCAGGAAGGGGCCGAAATCCTCGCCGACATCGACCACGCCGTTGAAGTTTGAATCGACGAATGTTTCCCCGGCATCGAGATGACCGTCACCCGACTCCCCGGCCAGCTTGCTCCACGTCCCGTCCTTCAGGTCCACGACAAACAGACCGCGCCCAAGAGTCTGGTGGGTCGCCGCGAAGACGGCCATGGTTCCGTCGTCACTAATGGCAGGGTGGGCTCCGATGGAGGTGAAGTTTTTCGATGGATCCCCGTTCGGGCCGACGATCCGGCGGAAACCTGCAGGGTTCAGGTCATAGGGAACCACCATCAGCGAAGCGCCTTCGGCCTGCTTGCCGACACGTGTCACGACCCATCCGGGCTGGTCATCGATCCGATCACTGAGTCGAGGCTGGGCAAGGTACCCGGGAGTCCCGGCGCCCAACTGCTCGATGCCATTGGGCAGCCCAAAATGAGGCGCCGTGACAAGGAAGTTCTCCTTGTCATGGAGGATGCTGCCCTGAACCGAGAAGGCGCCCTGCCCGTCGTTGTTGAGGGTCACGTAGGGGTAGGCGATGGCGAAATCGCCGAACCTGCTGACACTCGAGAAATACTTGCCTCCCCAGACCGGGTTCAACACCCACGCCCGCGGCTTGAGGCTCTCCGCCAGGAGAATGGGTTGGAGAGCCAAATGGAGCATTCCTCCGCCAAGCCCGGTGCCCAGCATCAGCAACTGCAGGTCGCGGAATTCCGGATCGCCCCATTTGATTCCGGCTCCCGCGATTCCCATGTCCCCCATCCCGAGTTGGGTGGGGAGTCGCGATTGTCCAGGGACACCATTCCAAACCTCCGCGTAGGTCAGGAACACAGGGGTCAGGTCGGTGATGGGCAACCCCATGCCGACCACACCTATCAAGGCGAAGGCGCGCAATTCGCGATACGCGACCAGGTCGGAAGCGTCGTTGATCTGCACCTCTTCCGAGAAACGATGGAGCGGCGGGCCGTCGCCCTCCGAGGTCGGCAGGAATTGTTCGACGAAACCCTCGTTCACCAGCGGGTAGAGCCCGGTCTCCGGATTCCAAACGAACAGGTTCTGGGTCTTCGTGCCGTCCTCGCGAGTGACTGTTCCCTGAAATCCGATCACTCCGAGATTGTTGATTGAAGGACCCCAACCCAGCGCGCTGAGTTCGAGATTGAGATTGGGATTCTTCTCGCCGGTCGTGGCGACGGAATCAATCAGGTAGCTAAAATCCCGCGCGCGCACCGTCACGCTCACCCGGGCGGAGGACCGCAGTCCGAAGGAATCCACCATCTCGTAGGTGAACCAGTCGACGGTGTCGCGTTTCTCCTTGGCTGCTTCGAGCAGCGGTTCGGACCCGGTGGCATCATAGGTGAATCCGCCATCGGCGTTCAGGCTGACTCGGGCGCCCTTTTCCGTTTCCAGGATGCCGACAACCACCAGCAATCCCGGACGATCTCCGTTGTCAGGATCCTCATCATTGGCCAGCAACCCAATCGGCCCGCGAACCGTGAGCGGGATATCGACGTACGTCTGGTATCCCTTCTTGTCGGTGTCCGGTCGGGCAATCGGCGCATCATTCCGGCCAATGACCCGGATCGTGACCGACTTTTGGATGAACCCGCCGACTCCATCCGTCACCCAGAACTTGAAGTCGTCGCCCAACTCCTCTCCCTCCGGCAACGCGTTCAGAAGGGCGCTCGTGATCGGATCGTATCGAAAACTGCCATCGGGACTGATTAGAAGCGTCGCCCCGAGCGCGCTTTCCGAGGCGGAGTCACCCACTGAGATTCGCAGCACATCCTTCAGGTCGGGATCGGTGGCCCCGGCGAGGAGGCCGTCTTCGACGCCCACGAACAGCCCGAGATTCTCGTCCGCCGTGTATTCATGATTCTCGGCCGTGGGCGCGTCGTTCAAGCCGACGAGGGTGATCGTGACGGTGCCGATGGCGACCGCGCCGTTGGCGGCCCGGGCCTGGTACTGGAACGTGTCAGTCAGCAACTGCCCCAAGGACAGCTTGTTGACGACCTCCAGCTCCCGCGCGTCGTACCTGAAGCCTCCGTCCGGCGCGATGGTCAATCCGGCTCCCAACTCGGAAGTGTCGGGCACATCGACGAGGACAAGCCCCCTCTCTCCGGGAAGCCTCTCGAGGTCCTCGTCGTTCCGCAGGAGTCCGCGGACCGCAGGGACCGAGAGCAATTCCCCTTCGGTCACCTGGTACCGATCCTCTCCCAGAATCAATCCGGCCCCGGACGACTTCGCGATTCGGATGTAGACCCTCGCTTTGTCCGTCGCTCCGGCCGGATCCACCACCGTATAGAGAACCTCGTCGACCACGGTCTCGCCGGGTCGCAAGTTGGTCAGTGCTTCGACAAGGCTTGGGTCGTAGTAGAAGCCGCCAGCCGCCGATTCCACCGTGGCTCCGAATCGGCTCGATTCATCGACCCGCAGAACCGAAAGGACGTCAAAAACATCGGGGTCGATATCATTCCGGAGCAGCTCACCAAACGGAACAAAAGTCCTGACCGCGGTCCGCATATTCAGGACGGCGTGCTCCGACGGCAGATCATCGAAAGCGTCCGGAGCCTGGTTGACACCGGTCACCTCGATCAGAACCTGCCCGGTGAACCGACCTGCTCCCTCGACTTCAATCTGATACTGGAACCCGTCGTACACCCGTTCCCCGACGGTGAGTCCTCGCAGGGCCGTCTCTATCGTTGCCCCGGGGTCTCCTTCCATCGGTGCAGCGCCATAGGAAAAGGAGCCGTCGGCCCGAATGCTCACCGCAACCCCCCATTGGCTGACCAGGTTTTGCTCGACGGCCGTCAGCGCCCGGTTTCCCGCGGCGTCCCGATCGTTGACCAAGGTGCCTCGTTGGGCATCCACAGCCATCGCGTGATCGGCCGGCGTCGCGTAGCGATCGGTCACCGCGAACCCTGCCGGAGCGATGGGGGCCTCCGCCCAACCAGGGAGGGTCACGTCCAGGGTGTCACCAGCGCGTTCGGCTCGGACTTCGGCATGGGCGAGCCCGACACCCGCCAGCGCATCAAATCCGAAGGTGAGGGCAACCCCTTCTCCCGCGGCGGAACCGGGAGCGACAACCTCCCAGCGAACCCAGGCATCCCCGGCTGAATACACGACTTTCCATCCCGCCGGTGTCACGAAGCCCGACACTTCAGCGCTCGTGGCGACAGGAATGGAGAACCGGGTGAAAGACCAGGGTGGGAAGTCTCCGGAAACAGTAAGAGACTCTTCCGCCATTCCGGGACGGGACACATCGCCGTTGTTGAAATCCCCGAGACCGGCCGATCCAAACTGGTAGCGATAGGCGTATCGTCCGATTCCTCCGCCAGGCGTCACCTCGGACACCACCGGCAGCGAGGGCTCGGAAGTGTAATCAAACGCCACGACCTCCTCCTCAGACTGGATGCCCCGCGAATCCCGGGCCCTCAGGTGCAATTCGTAAGACCCCGTCTTCAATGGGGCGCCGAGGATCCGGCCCAGCGAATCGAGATCCAGGGAAAAGCTGCCGTCCTCCTGCAGTCGGCCACGAACATCCACCCAGGGCCGTCCCGAAGCCGGGTTGAGGGCGGCTTCGAAGACCGCTATCCCTCCGAGACCCTGGACGACACCTTCCACCTCCGGGTCGTGGAGTCCGAAGCCAGAAACGCCGCCTCCCCCTGGAACCACGAACGCATCCACGGTCGGACCCGGTTCGCCGTGGACTGTGACGATCGTCAACCGGGAATTCCCGGCGGGATCTGTGATCCTCAGCGTGACCTCGTTGCTGCCGGTCTCGAGCCGAATTCCGTCCAAGTCGAACCCTCCGTCGGCCCCAGTGGTCACGGATCGGTTGGCGCCAACCAGCGTCACGACGTGATAGGCCCCTGTGACACCTTTCAGGGCGACCTGGTCGTTCACTGTCCGCCAATCCCCGAGGGGAAGGGAATCGGTCTCCGGATCCAACGCCACGACCGGCAGATCGGGCTCCCGTGTGTCAATCTCGAGGCTCAACGCCCCCGACCGTTCGCTCGTGTTCCCTGCAACGTCGGTCGCCTCGATGGTGATGGCGTGAACCCCGTCGGAAAGTTGGCCAAAGGTGTATTCCTGCGAAGTCGCGAGCAGGCGGCTGTCGTGGAGTGTGCCGTCTAGATACCAACGGACCATGACCCCGCGCTCGAGGTTGGTTCGTAGACTTGGGGTGTCGTCGGCGGTGATGTCGTCGGTGGCGCTGAGGCCGGTGTCGCTCGTCGCCAGGAGATCGGGTTTCAAGACAACGGGCGCGACCCGATCCAGAAGGAAGCTGAAGGTGAAACGGCTCGAAGCGTTGCCAGCCTCGTCCATCGCCTCGGCCACCAGAGTGATGAACCCATCCTTCAAGGTCTCCTGACCCAGAAGCGCCGCAAGATCATCCGCGGTCAGAAGCCATTCATTCCCCGTCAGGCGATCCACCCGGTTCTGGAGGGGTCGATCGTTCGCTCCTATCCGCAGGTCCCGGATGTTGCTACCATCGTCCACCTTCAGCAGCACCCTGGGGTCCCGGGTGATCCGGTCCAGATTGCTGAGCCCGGAATCGTTCACGAGCACCGCCGAAAGCATCGGGCCCGTGATGTCACGGTATTCGACCTCGAGAGTCCGGTTCGCCGTATTCCCGGCGAGATCGGTCGACTGAACTTCGATCGTGTTGACTCCCGGTTTCAGCCGGAGCCCGGCGATATCAAAAGTCCCACTCACGTCGGCTACGACCGAGACAACGGTCCCCAAGACCTCGACACGGACGTTGGGCGAGGTCACCCCCCGGAGTCGGACGATGTGGAGGTTCGTGATCCCATCGCCCACCGGGAACGAATCGGAGCCGGGTGTCAGCGCCAGGGAGGCTATCGTCGGAACCGTCGTGTCGATTCGAAGTTCGAAGGGGATGGAAAAGACGCTCAGATTGCCGGTCGAATCCTCGGCCTGCGCCCGCACCGTGTACGCGCCATCCGCCAAGGGCCCGATCTCCACGGCGACGGGGCTGGAAGCCTGGGCGGATCCCGCGGGTACGCCGTTGAGGTAAAAAGTCACCCGCGTTCCGGTGGGTGCGTCCGCGACCAGGCGGAAGTTCGAGCGATTCGTGACGCCGTCAAAGGCCACCGATCCGGAATCGTCACCTGGCGCCAGGGCCAGATTCGCCGGCGCCTGGGGAGGCGTGGCATCGAGGGTGAAATCCAACTCGAAGACCTCGGAAACATTGCCCGACGAATCGACCGCCTGAAGTCGCAGGACGTGGGCACCATCCGCCAAGGCCGAACCCCGGATCATTTCGAGATGGGCCCGGGTCAACACGAACCGGCCGTCCTTCACCTGCGACTTCACGTCGATCACCGGTTGGAAATCGACACCAGCCCGGAAGATCGCGATGGCACTGGCATCGACAACCGTACCGGCCACGGCGGGATCCGAAGTCACCTGATCCGTCGTATTCCATCCCGTATCATGGAGCAGCCCGGCCTGGATTGTCGGCGGCGTCGTGTCGGGCACGTTGGCGACGATATCGAGCGTGGCGGTGCTCGAATTCCCGGCCGCATCACGAGCCTTGACCAGAAACGCATTGAGCCCCCCAGCCAAGGCAACCTGGTCAAGTTGGAAGGAACCCGACTCCGACGCTGTCGTCGAACCCAGAACAAGAGATGGCAGGACGCTCCGGGCGAGGGTGATTTCGGCGCCCGCCTCGGATTGTCCCGTGACGCTCACGATTTCCGTGTCGGTCAGGAAGTCTCCTTTGGCTCCTGTATCCGAATTCGGCGCAAGGCCGGAAACCGGTACGACAGGCGCGGTACGATCCACACGGACTACCAGAGGACCGGAGCGGGCGCTGACATTTCCGGCCGCATCGATCGCCTCCGCTTGGAACGTGTGTTCGCCCTCGGACAGTCCATCGACAAGAAACGCGTAGCCCCCGGCCGAGGGGGTGCCCTCGGTAGCCAACCCGTCCACATACAGCCGGATGAGGTCAGCCGAGGACGCCCCTACCCAAAAGGCCAGGTGGTTGGCGAAGGTCAGGTTGTCGGAGTCCGACACTCCCGTATCCGATTCCGCGAGCAGATCTGGCGTGGCCGGTGCATCCGGCGCGGAACGATCGAGAGTGAACGTTGTTTGGAACGTGGAACTCCGGCTGCCGAACAAATCCTCCGCCACCAGTTCCAGGACATACGTACCGTCGGCCAGCGTGCCGCCGCGGAGTGCCTCGAGAACCGCGGTCGACAATTCGAACGCGGAGTTTGACAGATAAGGCAACAGATTCTGGAAGACCCCGTCGTTGAGGCGTCCCTCAAATCGGAGCACCGTGTTGGCGTCCACGACCGCGCCGCGAATCGTCGGATCGCTGGTCAGGCGATCGCTTGGCGAACGCCCAGTATCTCGCGCGAGGGCGGCATTCACCACGGGAGGGTCGGTTTCAGGTCCGATGCGAGTGACGCTGGTCCGTCCAGCCGCCGCATTCCCGGCGGCATCGGAAACCAGCAGCGTGAAAACATTGGCGCCATAGGCCAACGGGACGTCGTCGAACCGGAACGCTCCCGTCGCGTCGGCTGTCGCCACGGACCCGTTCTGAATCAACTGGACGCGGGCTCCGGGCTCGGTCACTCCAGCCAGCGACACGGATTCCAGGGCGGTCCTCCCGTCACCCACTGGAAGCGTATCACTCACGGCCGCGAGTCCGAATCGGGTCACGAGCGGCAGGTCCGGATCAAAAACGGTCGTCAAACCGGTGGACGTGCTACTCACGTTGCCGGCGACATCCTCAGCCGTCGCGCTCCAGATCTGGGTTCCCGGGAACAAAGCGAGGGGGCTCGGCTTGAGGTCGACTGGACCCGACGCAATCCCGAAGGCGCCTTCCACTCCGTTCAGAAGCATCCGCACGATCGCGCCCGCCTCGGCCGTGACCCGAAAGACAGGGGCGTTGGATGCCGTGACATCGTCGTCCGATCGGACGCCGGTGTCGGAATGGGCAAGGAGGTCGGGCTCGCTTGGCGCGGACGGCGCGGCTGTATCCAGGACGAAACCCAGTTCCATCACCTCGGAGCCCAGCCCGTGCTGATCTTCGCCACGCAGTCGGACCGTATGTTGTCCATCCACCATCGGCACGCCCTTGAGGGCGGCAAGCACCTCCGGTGAGAGCGTGAATCGCCCACCCTCGAGGAGATCCATGATGCTGGACCAAGGCCCGCCATCGACCGAAATCTCGAGACGCCGAACGGTACCTGTGTCGGCGGCGAAACCGACGATGGACGGGTCGCTTGTGACGCCGTCGGAGGCGTCGCGTCCCGTGTCATTCGCCAGCGTCAATCCGACCCAGGGCTTGAACACGTCGGACGTCTGTCCCTCGTGGTTTCGCCAGATCTGGTAATCCAAACGATCCACCCGGCCGTCCCCGTTCAGGTCGCGATCAGGGCGGTAACCCGAGTCACCCAGCGCGGTTCGATAGGATTCGGTCAACTCGACGAGGTCCGACCGTTGCACACTGTCGTCGCCCGTCAGATCCGCCAGAAGTCCGTGGAATCCCAGGATGAGCCGATGGTCCGAGGAATCGAAGTCGCCATCGAATAGACTCACGTTGGCCGAGCGGACACTCGTGATCTCCTCGGTGGCGAGGGTAAGACGGTAGTGTCCGTCGACGGTCACGAGCCCATGCACATCGATGCGCAAGGTGCGGGTCGTGGCAGAGTAATCGTAGCGGTCGAGTGAAACTGGGATGCGCTCCGCGGAGGTGCCGTCGGGCAAAATGGGCGCCAGGGTGACATCGAGGTCGGGGCGCCCGATGTAGACGTCTTCGCTGAATCGGATCTCCAGGACGCTTACGGTGGAACGTTGCGCGGCGCCGCCATTGACCCTGAATTCCTCCACCACCAAGGCGCCTGCCGAGGCGATCGTCACCATGGTCTCCTGGGCCGCTGTCGCGCTCGCCGTGTCGTGATTCCCCGCCTCGGTGGCAATGGCCCGCACCTGAAGCGTTGCGGTACCGAAATAGCCGGTCGGCGGCGTCCAGGTCAGCCCCTGGATCTCGCCACCCGACACTTGGAAAACTCCATCCCCAACCTGCCGCCCACCTGAGAGAAGGGAACCCGTTGGCAATCCGGAGATCTCCACCAGCAGCGACTCGGACCCGTCCCGGTCCGAAAGCTGAACCACCAATTTTAATGGGAGGCGGGCATCCTGGGTTCCTTCCACCGATCCCGCGTACAACAACGGGACATCCGCCAACGGTTCGATTTCGATCGTCGCGGTCGCCTCGTTCGAGAGAACACCTCCCAGGTCGGCGACGGTGTACTTGAACGAATCGGTTCCCGAAAAATCATGATCCGGAGTGTAGGTGATCGCGCCGGTGACCGGGTTGACCTGGATAAAACCGTGTTCCGGCGGAACGGTCACCACCACGGACGCCAGGTTGATCGCGTTGTCCGAGTCGACGTCGTTCTCCAGAACCACGATTTCGACCGGCTGGTCTTCGTCTGTTACGGCGAGGTCGTTCCCGGCCACGGGAGGCGGATTCCCGAGCAGCCGGACGCCACCAACGGAGACGGTCGCGTCGCGTGGTCCGAAACCCAGGAGGTCGACGAACAGAACCGCGAGTGTCCCCGGAGTCACTCCCGCCAGGCTGATCGTCAACCGCCTGGCGCCGTTCGGATCGGTTTCAACCACCGGGACCAGGGTGACTCCTTCCGCCACCATCCTTGGAGTCCCGGTCCCGGAGAAATTGAACAGTGCATCGGTATTCGAGAGCGACGGCACGGTGCCGACCAGCGGGGTCCCGGCAGCGCCGTCCAACAACGCTACCTCCAACGCATCGGCCGGTGCCCCAGGCGAATTGCCCAAGACGATCCCATCGAGGATCAGCTCCAAATCGGTGGCCCACGCGGGTACGAAGAAAAACTGCCAGAGGGCCGTCTGCCTGACCGCATCCTCGGAAAGCGTCGCCCAACCGCCTTGCACCTCCACCGTCCCGCGAACGTCCCAGCCGAATGCCGGATGCGCCGGATCGTCGAAGAAGAAGTTGCCGTTGCGCAGGCCCGCGACCGGCGGAAGCGCCGCCGTGGGGAAGGCCAGGTTGGGGATCGTATCGGGACCGTCGCCGGAGCGAACGTCTCCGCTCGAGCCCACCCGACCAACGGATCCGCCAGGCGATGCGTCGCCCAGCGACTGCCGATTCGACGGATCCCCACCCGTCGCCGGGATGGCGACGAGGTCCCCGGAACCCGACGGAGGCGACGGGCCGACCGGACCGAAACCGTAGTTTCGAATCAACAAAGCCCGATCCTGGCCGTCGATGCCCCCGTCGCCATCCGCGTCGGCGGCCACCAGGTAGCCTGGGTCGGCGGCCACTAGCCCCTGGGCCGCGTCCATCCGATCCGAATCGAGACCGTCCACCTTTCCGTCTTCATTCAGATCACCCACCAGCGCCACCGTCGCGGTGACGTTCTCCAGCGCCGTCGAACCCACGTGCACCACAAAAGCGCCGGGCGCGCTCAATGCGAAGACCGCCTGCCGTCTCCCTTCCCGTTCGTTCGTCCCGAGCAGGGTCGCTCCCGCAACCAGGGGCACCGCCGGGGCCGCGGATCCGCTCGATCCCTGCAACACGACTTCGACCAGGACCGAGCCGCTCAGTGTGGTTCGCAACTGGCCTTCGGTCACCGCGAACGCCACCCAAGGCAGGCCAACGGCGGCTTGGAGTCCGGCCAAAGGAGAGGGCATCGCGCCGCCGACATCCACCAGCCCGCCGGCAAGCGTCTCGGTCCCCGGGTTGGATCCATGCCGGATCGCCACAGCCGCCGCACCTGCGGGCGCCACCACGCTCAGTCGTCCGCCGTCCCCGGGCTCGTAACCGTACCGGCTCGTCTGACCCCCGGCGGAAGTGACCGAAATGAGATTCCCGACGGCATCGTAGCCGTAGGTGACTTCGGATCCCGAGTCTCCCTCGGCGGCCACCACGCGACCCTCCGCGTCCCGCACATATCGGACACCCCTTCCGTCGCTCGAAATCACGCCGCTGTCGGCGAATTCCAGCCAGCTCCCATCGGAATGCACTTCCCGCCGCACGCCGCGCTCAAAGTCGATCCACCAGGTGTTTCCTTGGGCGTCCCGGACCTCGAAGTCAGACCCTTCGAGCCACGGGTTCCCGGGATGATAGGGTTGCCCGGATCCTAGTTCGAAGTAGCCATCGCCTGCGCGCTGCAGGGTGACTGGAAGTCCCGTGAGGCTGAAGTTCACGCCGGTGTCCGGCACCCAAACAGGACGATAGGCCGCGACTCCGGACAACCCGAGTGACTCCGGACGGAACGTGAATCCCGCCCGCTCCCCGTTGGGAAGGGTCAGGTAGAGACGGGTCCCTTCCCGAAGTGCCGGGAACACCCGATACCGCTCCAAAGGTCCGGTCGGGAGGGAGAATTGCGGGTCGGGATCCCAGTGGCCCAAAGACCACCCGATGCCGAGGGCACCTGACCCGGAATTCCAGGCATCGTAGAGCCGCCGCAATTCAAGGACCGAGCCGTCACCCTGGAGGATCTGATCGATCTCCTGGCGCGTGTAACGGCCCAACGACGTCGCCTCGTCGGAGATCTCCACGATCACCGAGGCTCTTGATGCCCGACCCGCGATATCCCGCGCCACCAGATCGATCCGATAAAAGCCGCGGACGAGATTCGTCGGATCGATGGAAGCCAAAGGATCATCGCCCGTCGTTTCGAATCCCTGGGCAAGCGTTTGAGTGAACGCTCCGTCGAGCCGGCTCAGGCTTAATTGCCAGGATTCTAGGTTGCTGTCCGCCACGGTCCCAAAAACCGGCGTGGGTTCATCGAGGACAGCTCCCACCAGATCCGCGTCCAGGGTCACCGTGGGCGCCGTCGTGTCAGTAGGATCCTTGACGAGGAGCCAACGCTCGGCGGAACCGATCTGACTGTCGATGTCCTGAGCCGTGGCAATGACGGCGTAACGACCGGGCTGGGTGGGCGTGAACACCGCCCGCCCGAGCCCATCCATCGCGAGGGCACTCCCGTTCACGGTCACCGAGAGTTTCGTGATGTCCCCGACACTGGAGGCTATGGGGTGGATCAGAACCGACTGGTTCGGCACCACCGCGAATCCCGGCGTCAGCTCGATCTGAATCACGGGAAGAACGGGTTCGGCCGCCGCTCGGATCAACACGGCTTCCGAAACGGTCCCATGCCCGTCGGTCGCGTGGATCTGGATCACATGATCCCCGGACTGGCCCGCGCCGGGAATCCATGTGAACTCGCCGGTCAGCGTGTTGAACGCGGCTCCCAACGGCAGCCCATCCGCGCGGAAGCGAAGGACATCGTCCCCATCCGGGTCGGTCCCTTGAACCTGGAACTGAAGCAGGGCTCCCAACACCGCGCTGTGATTCGACGTGGCGAGCAGCGGGAGCCGATTGACGTTATCCACCACGATCCGGACCGTGGTCGACTCGGAGGCGCCCCAGACATCCCGGATCTGGAAAGTGACCTCGTATTCACCCGCCTGGTCGTAGGTCGGATTCCATTCGAAGCGGCGAGTGCCCAGGGTGAACTTTGCCCCGGCGGGCAGTGGGCTGACCGCTTCGATGACGGACGCCTCTTCATCGGGATCGCCGCCCTCCAAAGTGAAGCTGAGGAACCGGCCTTCCCGCACGTAACGAGGCGGCATATCGACAATCCGGGGAGCCAGGTTGGTGTTGACCACTTCGATCTGGATGCCGGTGTTGGCGGCCGCAGACCCGTCACTGGCCTCGACCACAAAGGAGTAGGATCCCGATTGCCGGTACGTGGGCGCCCACCGAATCTCACCGGACACCGGGTCCACCGTCAGACCCTTCGGTGCGCCGATGGCGCGGTACTGCAAGGCATCCGAGTCCGGGTCCGATGCCGAGACGGACCGCGTCAAGGTGGCTCCCTCGTCAACGGTCAGCGAAGGAACGGGACTGAAGACAGGGGTTTGATTCACCGATCGAACTTCGAGCACGAACTCGATCGTATCCTCCGCCTTCGCGCCCGGATTCCCATTACCGGAATCCTGAACCGTCCACCGCAGTGTCCGCGGGCCAAGGTCCCCGACCTCCGGCGTCCAGGTGACATCCCAGGTCCCGTAGAAAACCCCGGGAGTGACTTCCATGCTCGAAGGCAAACCCGAGTGGCTCAGAACCAGGGCTTCCTGGTCCGGGTCCAGGACGGTGAGGGTCAGATGGAAGGATTCGCCCACGACGGCAACCCGGTCGGGCGTCGGAACGAAGTGGGGCGCTTCGTTCGCCACATTGACCGTGACCACGAAGCTCCGCACCGTGGTCAAGGCCGCGCCGGTGCCGTCCCCGTCGTCGCTCACACTCAAAATCAGGGGATAGTCCCCACGGTCCCCATCCCCGGGCTCCAACCGCATCACGGCGGTTCCATCCGGGAGTACTTGGAACGTCACGAACGACGGCAACGGGTAACCCGGGGACTCGTTGTCCAGGTTCCAGGTCAGAGGATTGCCATCCGGATCGGTGCTGGAGAACGGAACCTCCAAGATCTGGCCTCGGTCGACGCTGAGATTCTCGACCGGCGCGAGGACAGGCGGACGATTGGCGTTGACGACACGAATGGGGACTTCCACCCGCGTGCTGAGGGGCCGTCCTGTACCACCGCCGTCGTCGGTCGCCTGGAACACCAGGGTGTACCGGCCGGCCTGGTCAAAGCCAGGAGTCCAACTGAAGCGGCCCGTGGCAATGTCATAGTCGGCACCGGTGGGCAGACCTTCCACGCTGTGCACAACCGTCGGACTGGAGCCCGACTCAGGACTCAACTCACCACTGGGCAGGCGCGTCGGAGGCACATAGCCGGGATTGTCGGGGTCCAAGGCGAAGAGGAGAAACACGAGCGTCTGACCTTCCTCCACCTGCCAATTGGTCGCATCGGTGAAGACCGGCGCTCCGTTGGCCGGCAGAACTTCGATCCGGGCCGATTGCGTTGAAGTGCTGGTTCCCGTGTTTGCCTTGAAGTTCAGCAGGTAGGTCCCCGCCTGATGGTACCCCGGCGTCCAATCGAGTCCGCCCGTAACCGGGTTGAGTGCGGCGCCCGCCGGCAGGTTCTCCGAAAGATAGGTGATGGCATCGTTCTCAGGATCCGAGGCTCGGAGTTGAATTCGGAGAGGATCCCCTTCCCGGACCACTTGATCGGGGATCGGTTCCAGAACCGCCGGTTGATCAGTCGGAGCGATCCAAAGGGTGACGGCTTCCATGGACTCGGCCCATCCGTCCGAGACATGGAAGGTCAGATCGAGGTAGGTCCCCGCCGCCTGTCCTCCGGGAGTCCAACTGAATTGCCGGGTCCGGGAATCGAACTGTGCCCCATCGGGCAGGCCGTTGGCCCAAGCCAGCAACGTCTGCCCGTCCGCATCCGTGGAGGTGACCTGGATCACAAGGGCTTCGCCTTCGTTGCCCTCGATCACCGAAGGCAGATCGGCAATGACGGGCGCGTGATTGCCACCCGACAGTTGGACCGTGAACTTCTGTTCCGTTCGACCTCCCCGAAGATCGTACACATGGACGACCACCTGGCTTTGGTCGAGGTGTCGATGAGTCGGGCTCCAGGTCAACCGACCCGTCAGTGGATCCAAGGTCATTCCGTCGGCGCCCCGGTGGAGGACATAGACCACCGAAACCCCGTCCGGATCATGAGCAGCGACCGTGTAAGTGTACGGCGAACCGGCCGTGGCGGTGACGACCGGAACGCTGTCCATCACAGGCGCGATGTTGTCCGTGGGCTGGGTCCAGACTCCCATTCCGAACTCGACGCGTTCCGCCGCCGGATTATTCCAGGTCAGCGTCATGCCGGTTGTGGCCTCGCCGGATTTCAGGATGCCGTTCGCCGGGAGCGTGCTCGATAGGTCGATGTACCAGCGGCCATCCTCCGAAACGCCATCAGTTCCCGCGGGGAAAGCGATCCGATCCACGCGCGGATCCAGCGCCAGCAGAAATGGCAGGCGCAAATCGTACGGACTCCGATTGATGACCTGGACCTCGAAGGAAACGGTGCCATCCAACCGATGCGAACGGGTCGATCCAAACACGATGTCGACCATCGCGCTGAAGTCGCTGATGGCGGTGAACACCGATTTCAGCGGATTCAGCATGAGCGTCCCCCGAACGTTCGCGAGCGTGTTCCGGATGGTCAGCTCGTAATCGTCCGGCAGAAGCCCCGAGATCGCGAGGTGCGCGGTTCGCGAGGGAGCATCGTACGTCACGCCCTGAATCGGAATCACCCCCACCGTCGCGCCTTCGAGATGGTAATGGGCGGGATTCAGGACTGAATCCGCCTCCGCGGGCGATCCCGCCCGCATGTCCTGGTCAAAGGTCACGGTGATGACCGTGAGCGGAAGTGCGGCAACTCCCGTATCGGGCGGATTGGTGGCGACGACCAGCGGAGCGCGATCGACGCTGAGCACGTCGATCTGGCCGCTTTGGCTCACGAGAAGACGACCGTCCGTCGTGGCTAGGAGTGCGTCACCACGCGAGCCGCCGCGAGCCACCTCCACCCGACGTCGGGTGGCGAGATCCAGCATCGTCAGGGGACTTTCGTCGACGGACAGGCGTCCCGACGGGGTCCCTGGGCCCCCGTTGTGACTCACAAAGAGCAAACCCTCGAGGTTGGTTCCCGGGCGACCAAAGGCCAATGAGTCGATATCGGAGGTGAATTCGAACAAGACCTCGGCACGACCGCGAACCGTGAACCGAACGACTTCCCGACGATCGGGCCATGTGACCGCCCACAAGTTGCCTTCAGGGTCGAAGGCGAGACTCGCGACGCGAAGGTCCTCGTCGCGGGAGTAATGCCGGAACCGCTCGCCTTCCGTCAGAGCGTCCGGATTGAACACCTCGATCCCGCGTCCCGACCCCACGAACAATCGGGTGCCGTCGGGCGAGACCGCGAGACCCAGCGTCAGTCCATCGCCGTATTCAGAAAGAATCGCGCCGGTGTCCGGATTCAACTGGAGCAATGGGCCGCCGCCGGTGGTCGCCCAGAGCCGGCCCTTGCCGTCGAACGCGAGGTTGTAGATCGGATGGGACACGGTGGCGAGAGGTTCGAAGGCCTCGCCACCCAGGTTCGAGAGCCGGAACAACTCGTTCCGCGCCGCCCCACCACTCACCAGGAAGTGACCGTCAGGGGTCTCCACCATCGCGAGGGCCGCGACGCCCGCCCCGCTTCCCCCGATCCCACGAGCAAAGGACTCACCAAAGAACGGGCGAAGAATGACCTCGAACTCCGGCGGGAAGATCAGCGGAGGAGCGTTCGGTATCCCCTGCTCAGCCTCGGTGAACACGGGGTTGGTCGAGGGCGTCGTCGCAGGCGGCGGGACCAACCCGAAGTTCGCCGCGGTCCCGGATCCGACGCTCGGTGTATTGCCGAGGTTCACCGAAGTACCATCCTCCGCCCGGCCCGTCCCGAACGGAGGTTGTTCGCGGTTCCCCGCCAAATCCGACGCCAGGGCGAGGAATCGATACGTGTGCCCGGCTTGGCCCTCAAAGACTTCAGTACCCTCCGCCTCGGTCACCCAACGTCGCCAGATGCGGTACGGACCCGTCCCATCCGCGACAAAAAGAGTGACATGCTTGAAGCCGGAGCCACCCGCATCCTCGGTGACCGACCACTCAACTCGGTAGTCGTCCGACCCGTCGGCGAGCGGCGTCACCGTCAACACCGTTACCGGCGCCGAAGCGTCAATGCGATACCGCACCTCACCCGAGTCCTCCGGCGGCGCCGTGTCGAAGATGACCCGCGCTGAAGCCGTCAGTTCGGACCCGGTCGTCGCCACGCCCCCGGCTTCAACCGAATACGTGACGAAGCCGGCCCCAGCACCGAACGCATCGTTGGGAGGAAGCAATCCGCGTTGGGGGTCTTGGAGGACTTCGCCCGTCAACGGATCAATGGCTTGGATCCGCCAACTCACCTCCCGAAGGGTGGGATCCATCCCCGCGCTCACTCGAAGTATGAAACCGCGGGTGAGCGAAAAATCGATGTCGCGCTGGAAAACTCCGCCGTTCAGGGGGACCGCGATCTGGATGTCCCCCACCTGCATGTCCCCGAAACGGAACGACGTTGGGTCGAGGTCCTCATCCAGTCGGCTGACGATGTGAATGTCGCGGACGTATCCAGTGGAGACGGGATCATTCTGGAAATGGATCGTGAAGGGCAATGGTTGGGCAACGGGAACATACCCGTTTGACTCGAGGGTCACGGGTCCCACGAGCGCGACGGTACCCGTCTGCGTTCCGGGTTGATCCAGGTACTGCGTCAGGTCCAGCCCCTCAAAAGCACCCGTTCCGGTCAACCAGGCCCCGCTCACCTGGAAATCCGCCGGCAGCGCGGATCCTCGTTTGTTCCAATCCACCCAGGGCACATAGATGCGCAATGCCTGATAGTGGGTGGGCCGGGTGAGACCCAGATCGAATTCACTGAAGTCAGGAATCTTCGGAACCGGATTCAGCGTGGGATTCTCAACCTCGTTGTCCGCAGGCGACAGGGTTCCTGGCGTATGGCCGTACCACCGACGAATCTGATCGAAAAACGCCTGCAGATCTCCTGTCGTGGTGTATTCCTGGCCGGCAGGTCCGAGCAGGATCCCGGAACTCAGGACGGCCAGGGCGCCGACGACGAGAGGATCGCGGCGGGCCTCGGGCACATCGCTCTCGGCACGCAGGACTCCGCCGGCTTCGAGGGAAGCCAGATACATCTGCCGCCACGTCTCGGGTTCCGCGGCCAAGGTCAGCAGCGCCGGACTCGCCTGGTTCCGCGCAATCTCCGCCGGGTAGGCGTCCTCCAATAACAAACGATTCAACCGGACCAAGTCTTCGCCTCCGGTGGTTTGCGCCCGCATCAAATTCGTCACAGCACGCAGTGTGACATCCGCGAAACGGGTGGCCTCAAACCAAGATGGCCCGGCAAGGAGTTTGTTCAGGTCGCGGACCAGCGCCGACGCCATGAGCGCCGTGTCCGGCGACTGGGGGTCGTAGGAGGCCAGCGCCTGCCGGGTCGAAGCTGAGAGACGCTCAAACAGGTAAGCCGAGACGGGATCCTCCCCGGCACGCAACTTGAGCACCAACGCGGTCAGTCCGCGCAGATCCTCGATGGCCAGGAAAGTCGCACCCGCCGCGCCTTCGTCATCCAGAATCGCCTGTCGCAGCACTTCGGCCTCGTTGGAGACATGCGCCACGAACTCGGCACGGGTCATGGCCGTCGCCGAAGCGACCACATGGAACTGGTACGGAATGAATTTCTTCGTGATTTCATCCGGAATGTCTCCCAGGACATCCCAGACGATGGAGAGCCCGGGCAGGAAAAGGTCCAGGTTTTCCGGACCATTATCCAAAAGCCCCAACTTGGCGAGGTCGGGCCGCAATCCATAGAGCGCTTCGCGCAGCTTCGCGAAATTCGCCTCCGCCATCTCTTTCAAGCCAGGATAGGTTGAGACAGCGAAGGAAAGGCCGGTGAACCCGTCTGCCGGATGGTCGAAGAGATAACCGGTGGCCAGATTGTGGCCCACCGCCAGGTGCAGCTGTTCCGCGAGATCCGGATCCGCGAGGTTGATCAGCGATTCCAACTCATCCCAGGGCGCATTCTCAAGGCCCCCCGCAGGCGGTTCGCCCCGCAGGTTGGTGAAGAACTCGTGGTAGGGCAGGCCGTAAACCCAATCATTGATCCCCATCTCGGGCGCCCCGACCGTGAACACCACGTACGGCGCGTCCACGTTGCTGACATTCGGCAGGGCTACGCTGTAAAGCCCCACGTCTCCGGCCAGAAGAATCCGGGGTCCACCGATCCCTATCGTAACTTCCGATTCGATGGCTCGCTCGACTTGGAAGCGGTACGGCACACGGGCGGATTCACCGGTCGGATTAACCACTTCGACGTCGTAAAGGCCGTGATCCACTCCCTTCAGATCGAAGATCGCAACCAACTCGGTGGCATTGACTCGATTCAGCGCGACGGGCTCGAGCTCTTCAAAGCCTGGTCGAACGAGTTTGACGACCGCGGCGGGATGAAAGCGCGCTCCCTCAATGACCGTGGTCACGTAGCGGTCGTCCGTCGTCAGACCGGCGGCATCGCCGCCGATATCGGTACGCACCCCCGTGATCGCCAACGGCAGGACCTCGGAATAGAGCGTCACCGCGACCTCGTTGACTCCCTTGGGCACGGTGTAATTCCGAAGCAATACGTAGTAAAGCCCCGGTTCCGTGGAAGGCACGACCGCTGTCACGTTGGCGGATGGAGACCCCAGATAGGCGGCGTCAAATTGTCCACCGCTGGGTACCCCACCAAACCGGGCGAAGAGTTCGTTCGCCGCGCCTCGATTCGAACTCTCGAGCCGGAGCCCAAGGGTCTCGTCGTCAGCGGTTCTCAGCGCAACCAACCGCTCCCGTCCGGGCTTCAGGACCGTCGTATACGGCACGCCCAATTGAACCTCGTCCACCGTCATCGCGAAGGACTCGGCGGATGCCGCGAGATTGTTGGATTCCTTCTCCGCCTCCGGAATCTGATCGTAGATGTCGGATCGGACGATGATCCGATAAGCGCCCGGCAGGACAGGTGGGAGCACCGTCGACATTTCGGCGGAGTAACCCCCTCCGGGTGCGAGCATTCGGGTGATCACCTGCCGGCCCAACAAACGATCACCAATGTCCCACACCCCGTCGCTCGAGAGATACACGGCATCCGACCACCGGCCGCTGACCGAGTTCGTGTCGCTGTCATTGCGGACGCTCCAAACCACCTTCCCCAAATCCCCCGGCTTGCCGGACACGGGTACGCTGATTCCGGTGACCACCAGATCGGCCGGAAGCGGCCGGTCGATGAGGATCGGCGGGGTCCGGAACCCGGCATTGTTCGTTTCCCGGCTGCCTTCGAAGACCCTCCCGATATCGCCGCGACGGGACGGATCCGTCACCACAAAAAGGTAGTAGGCCTCCGACGACAGGCTTCCAGGAAGATCCACCGTCACCGTGGCCGTGTAAGTCCCGTCCGCAGTCAACTGGGTGCTGACCTCACGAATTCCAAGGTAGAGGTCCGCACCGAGATCCAGGAATTCGTCCCTCGAGAAATAGAACAGATCCTGCCACGCGCTTTGGCCCGGTCGCGTCTCACCGCCGGCGTTCTTAACCGTGTAGGTGAACTGCAAGGGTTGGCCCACCGTAGCTCGGTCCGGCGCCGAGACGTCCTCGACCTGAAGGTCGGGTGGGACACGGAGCGTGACGTCCAAACGCGCGGCGAGGATATTGTCATCCTCCTGCTGATACTCCGGGACGGCCCCCCTGGCCGGCTTCCGGCTGGCCTCGGATGCCAGGTCCCAGGGAGCCAGGCTCGATGAGGCGAACCGAATTCCCTTCTGAAGAATACCGATGTCGCTCAGCCGATCCGGATCTCGGTCCGCGGCCGAGTCCGCATAAACGATCAGGTAGAACTCCCCCTGAATGCTCTCCGGCAACACGACCCGAAGGGTTGCCTCGTAGGCTTGCCCTGCCGCCAAAGCCCCCGATCGTCCGAGGGAACCCAATTCGATATCCTGCGGGCTTAAGGACGGATCCCTCGAAAGGAAGACGCGATCCGTCCAGCCCGCTTCCCGCGTGGTCCTGCCACCCTCGTTGGTGACTCGCCAGGCGACGTTGACGGCATCTCCCGAGAAAGCGCTTGTCGGCCACTCAACGGAGGTCGCTTCAACGACCAGATTGGCTTCTCGATAGGTGATCGTGAAGGGATGGCTGCTGAGGTTGTCCGTGGGATCCTCGTAGGCCCATCGTTGAAACTGTTCGACCCACGACGCGTTATTGCCGGAAGCCGCCGGCCACCAACTCGTGATCAGCCGACGGGAATCGTACGGATACCAGGTCGGGTTGAGATCATTGTGCGCATCCAGATGGATATGGAGGTAATACTGGCCCCCGGTCCCCTTCGGAAGCCGGGTCGTGAACTCGACCGTGTACGTTTCGCCCGGCTTGAGCGTCTTTGTCGGAGCATGGACCACCTCGCCCAGATACGACGACCGTCCGCGATCGAACGTGGGATCCGCTGACAGCCAGAGGAAGTCCTTCCAGTATCGCGTCCCGCTCCAAACCTCGTTCGTGCCTTTGTTGGTCACGTCGTATCTGAAAGTGACCGTCTCCCCGGAGACGGCCTCCTCGATCGGGTAGACCTTGGTGACGACGAGATTGGCGGGAACCGCCACTACCGACGTGGGAGCCGAGGCCCGGTTGTTGGTCTCGTCGATCTCCTTGATGGCCGCCACCTCCCCCGGGGTTCCGTTCCCGACGTCCGTGATCACGACCAGGTATTTGCCGCTCGCCGAAGGTGAAAGCAGGATTTGGATATTGTCCCGATTCACCGACTGCTCCGGACCCAGCGCCTGGGGATGGCGATACTCTCCCAGGAAGAATGAAGTCGCTCCAGCAGCCCTTGGATTCTCATGATCGCTGAGCCAGATCTCGTCACGCCATCCCGACGCGCGGGTGGAAACCTGACCCTGGTTGGTGATGCGGTACGAAACCGCAAGTGTGGTGCCACCCTTGGCTTCCGACGTGACACTGGTCACCTCCGCGATCAGGTCGGGGCGCTGACCAATGATGGTGATGGCTCGGGCTTTGGAGTTGTTGTTGTCGAATTCGTTCGGATCATCCGGGTTCACGTTGATCGCCAACGTGTCTTCGAGGACGACGTCGTAAGGGTCGGTCCAGGGGATGAGGTAATAC
>JBFWOK010000128.1:0-21606 GCA_050250555.1 Limisphaerales bacterium | reverse complement strand
TTTAAAAGTATTGCTTATGCATAAACGCCTCCAACATAAGCAATTCATGGGACGAGGTTACGGTTGCGCGGCGGAATCCGGTTGGGTGGGTTTTCGGCCATGTTCGTTCGTGACCTTCGCCGAGTTTGTACTCTATAGAGTTCTTTTTGCGGCACGAAACACGTGCCGGATGGTGGGTGAGTTTCGAGAGAAGACACGTCGTGGACCGTAGACGACACGAACAATTCGATCCGATCCGAACGATCCGAAGCTGGTCATGAAGCATCTGTTGAGTCTGGAGTCGCTGACGCGAGCCGAAATGAGCGCGATTCTTTCGCGCGTCCCGGAGTTCAAGGGCAATCGTCAGGGTCATGGGAAGCCCCTGGCGGGGCAGACGTGGGCGTTGATCTTTTCCAAATCGTCGACCCGGACGCGGGTGAGTTTCGAGGTGGGCATCCACGAGATGGGTGGGCGACCGCTGTTCCTGAACGCGGGGGACATCCAGTTGGGGCGGGGCGAGCCGATTCGGGATACGGGCCGGGTCTTGGGTCGGATGGTCCACGGCGCGGTGATCCGGACCTACGCGCAGCGGGATGTCGTGGATTTCGCGGAGTCGTCGGGTGTGCCGACGGTGAACGCGCTGACGGACGAGGAGCATCCGTGTCAGATCCTGGCGGACATTTTCACGTACGAGGAGCGGCGCGGTTCGATCGAGGGCAAGGTGGTGACCTTTGTCGGCGATGGGGCGTGCAACGTTCCCGCGAGTTGGATCTGGGCGGCGGCGCGGCTGGGATTCGAATTGCGGATCGCGGCACCGCGTGCCTACCAGCCGGCGGCGTCGGTGGTGGAACGGGCCGGGGGACGGGTGGTGTGCTTCGAGGATCCGGGCGAGGCGGCGAGGGGTGCGGACGTCCTCTACACGGACGTCTGGGTTTCCATGGGGCGCGAGGAGGAGGCGGCCGAACGCGTGAAGGCGCTGGGGGGCTACCAGGTGAACGAGGCTTTGGTGCGGCAGGCGAAACCCGGGGTGCTCGTCATGCATTGCCTGCCGGCGTATCGCGGGAAGGAAATCGACGCGGCGACCTTCGAGGGCCACGCGGACACGATCTTCGCGCAGGCGGAGAATCGGCTTCACGCCCAGAAGGCGGTGCTGGCGTGGTTGGTGGGCGCCTGAACGCGGTGGATCGGCACATTCGCTTTGCGGCGGCGGGCTGTGTTTGACACAACGGGGGCATGCGATTGTTGAAGCGTTGCTCCGGGGTTGCGGCTGGGCTGCTGTGGGCCTGGGGTGCGCTCCTCGGCGGAACGGACGCGGTCGGGGCCGACGGCGTCCTGTTTCCCGACCAGGCCCTTGAGGCGGCGGTTCGAAGCCAGGTCTTCTCGAAGCGCGGGAACCGGGATCCCCTGGTCGCGGCGGATGTGGCCCAGGTCTCGACGGTTGTGGCCCGTGGACGCGGAATCCGGAGCCTGGCGGGACTGGAGGCGTGCCGCAGCCTGGCGATGCTGGATCTGGCGGGGAACGACGTCGCGGATCTCGGGCCGTTGGCCGAGCTGGCACGGCTTCAATTCCTGGATCTGCAGAGCAATCGGCTGGCGAATGTGGAGGCGCTCTCGAAGATCACGGCGCTTCAATACCTCCACCTCGGGGGGAACGAGATCTCGGACGTCACGCCGCTCGCGGGGTTGACGAACCTGTCGGCGCTCTACCTGCAGGGAAATCGCGTATCCGAAGTGACGCCGTTGTTGTCCTTGTCCCGATTGACGTCGTTGTACCTCGACGACAACCGGCTGTCGTCCATCGACGGGATTTCGCGGCTGAAGTCGGTTTCGAGCCTTTCCCTGAGCGGCAATCGGATTGCCGACGTGAAGCCCCTGGGTGGCTTGACCGGGCTTCAGTTTCTGTTTCTCGAGCGGAACCAGATTCGGGAGGTGACAGGCCTGAAGGCCTGGCTCGACGCGGACAGCGAGGAGCGGTTCGCGCCCTACGTCGAGATTCATCTGACGGGCAATCCGCTGGGTTCAGCGGCGCGGCGGAAGGAGATTCCCGCGCTCAAAGCGGCTGGATTCCGGATCTTGCCGTAGGACGGGCCTTTCGGGAACAGGCGTTGCCATGGAATCCCACCTGCGCGGCATCCGGCTCGCGGCGATGGGCATCGGGGTGAACCTGGCGCTGGCCGCGCTCAAGATCGCGACGGGAATCGCGGGGAATTCGCATGCGCTCATCGCGGACGGCATCGAATCAGTCTCGGATGTGGTGAGCTCGGTGGTGGTGATGGGGGGGCTGAAGGCTTCGGCGATACCGGCGGACGAGGATCATCCCTTCGGCCACGGGAAGGCGGAGCCGATGGCGGGAACCGTCGTGGCCCTGATGTTGCTCGGTGCGACGGCCTGGATCGGGTGGAGCAGCGTGCTGCAGATCGCGAACCCGCATGATTCGCCCGCTTGGTACACGCTGGCGGTCCTGGCGCTCGTGATCCTCGTCAAGGAGGCGATTTCGCGGCGGATCCTCCGGGTGGGCCACGACCTGGGGAGTACGGCGATCCGGGGTGAGGCCTGGCATCATCGATCGGATGCGCTGACCTCGTTCGCGGCGTTTGTCGGGATCACGATCGCGCTGGTGGGCGGCGACGGATTCGAGGCGGCGGACGACTGGGCCGCGTTGGCGGCGTGCGGTGTGATGGCTTTCAACGGCGTGCGCCTGCTCCAGGCGGCCCTGGATGACCTCATGGACCGCTCAGCCTCACCGGAACTCCTGGCCCAGGTCCGGGCCCTCGCGGCGGGAGTCGACGGCGTGGTTTCCATCGAGAAGTGCCGCATCCGCCGGGTGGGGCTCGGGCACAGCATGGACATTCACGTGACCGTGGACGGGGGAACGACGGTCCGGCGAGGCCACAACATCGCGCACGCGGTCAAGGACCGCCTGATCCTCTCGGATCATCGGATCACCGATGTGACCGTCCACATCGAGCCGGACGATCTGCGGCAATCCCGTTGAATGGTTCAGGCCGGCTGGCGCACGAAGTCCTGCTCCTGGAGACGGACCACGAGGACTGGACACGGGGCGTAGCGAACGACGTGTTCCGCGATGCTGCCCATAAGGACGTGTCGAAGTCCGGTGTATCCATGGGTTGAGATCACCAGGAGGTCCGACCCCAGCTCCCGTGCGACGTCGGCGATGATCTTCGGGGGGCTGCCCTCCCGGACGATCGAATCCGCCTGGAGTCCGGCGCCGGTCGCGCTTGCGACGAGCGCCGCCAGTTCCTTGTCGGCGCCGGCCCTCATTTCCCGCTCGAGGGCGCTGAAGTCGATGGCGCCGAACTCCCCGTAGGCGTAGTTGACCTGCACCACATGCAGGAAAGTGAGCGTCGCGCCGAACTGGCGGGCAAAAGCGGTCGCGTAGGTGATCGCCTTGCGGGCGTTGGCTGAGAAATCGACGGGGACGAGGATGCGTCGGATATTCCCCAGCTCCGTGGCCTGTTCCGCCTTTTCCATCAGGGGCGCGTCGGTCGGTTGGATTTCCACCAGGACGTTTCCGGTTCGTGTGGGTTTGACTTTCATGGTGTTTCCTCCGCTCGGGGGTGCGATCCCACGCTCCGCCTGCTGGAGGGAGTCGGCAACGGAAAATTTGTGAGTGGGACTGGGTGGGCGTCTCCGAATTGTCGGCGCTCTCGCTGGGAACTCCTGCCCGCGATGTTCGCTGTCGGGGTCGGAATCGGAATCGGAATCGAATTGGACACACGCGTTCTCAACCGAAACGGAGCGTCGGACCCCGAGCGATACCGATACCGATTCCGACCGTGCAGAACCGGTTCCTCAATGTTTTCCGAGGGTAATCGGCTCAACCGATTCACGCCTGGGGCTGGGTCGCTCCTAGCGGAGCTTAAGATTCCTAACAGGCCGCACGCCTATAGACAGGTCGGCCCTACGGGCCTTGGATGGCGCACGGTTCCGTTGAAAGGGCCTGCCCGTCGGCAATCCTGGCTGAAGCCCCGTCAGGGGCGACCTGTCTATAGCAGGCCGATACCCAAATCTCCCCCAAAGCTCCGTAGGAGCGGCCCGTTCCGGCGGCGTCTCACGCTGATATCCGGTGATTTCGACCCATCTACCGGAATTATCGCGAAACCCCAGAACCACCTACACAAGACGGAGATGCGCCCGACTTGGGGGGCGGATTGTGTCCCCAGTCCCAAAGGGTGCCGCCGGGCGCCGCTCAGTCAGTTCCTTTTGGGGCCGACGAGGAGACGGAGGCTGTTGACGACCACCAGCACCGTGCTGCCTTCGTGTCCCAGGACCCCCAGGGTCAACGGGATGCGGCCCGAGACGGCGAAGGCGACGAGGACCACCACGGTGCCCAGGGAGAGAACCAGGTTCTGGCGGATGATGCGTCGCGCGCGGCAGCTGAGCTGGTGGGCCGCGAGGAAGTTTTCCAGCCGGTCGTGCATAAGGACGACGTCGGCCTGTTCCAGCGCGGCGTCGGACCCGCGGGCGCCCATCGCGACGCCGACGTGGGCGGCCGCGAGGGCGGGGGCATCGTTCACGCCGTCGCCGATCATGGCCACACGCCGACCCGCCCGGGCCATGGTCGTGATGGACGCGACTTTTTCCTCGGGCTTCAGGCCCGTCCGGACCTCGTCGGGATTCAATTCCTGTTGGAGATGGCGGCCGGTCGCTTCGCGGTCCCCGGTGAGGACGAGGGTTGCGAGGTTCAGCGCCCGAAGGCGGGCGACCACTTCCCGGGCCTGCGGCCGGATGTCGTCGCGGAGCAGAAGTCGGCCGACGCACGAATCCTGGCGGACCCAGACCTCGGAAATGCCGGGTTCCTCGACCGATTGGAGGGCGAGTTCGGAGCCGAGGTCGGCGGGGAGGACGAACTCGCGCCGCCCCAGGATGGCGGGTTGGCCGTCGACGACCCCGCGGAGGCCGAGTCCGTTCACGGATTCGAATCCCTCGACTTCGAGGGCCGGGAGCCTTTCCTGCTTGCCGTGGCGCGCGACGGCGCGGGCGAGGGGGTGCAGGGAGTGGCGTTCCAGCGCGTAGGCGATCGTGGCGATTCGTGATTCCTGACCCGGCGGGAAGCTCTCGACCCGGTCGACGCGGAGTTCCCCCGTCGTCAGGGTGCCGGTCTTGTCCATCGCGACCAGGTCGATCTCCGCCAGTTTTTCAACGGCCGCGCCTCCCCGGAACAGGATGCCTTGGCGGGCGCCTCGCGCGATCGCGGCCAGGATGGCCGACGGGATGGAGAGGACGAGGGCGCAGGGCGACGCGACGACAAGCAGGGTCATCGCGAGATAGAACGCGCTGCTCCGATCCGCAGTGGAGGCGAACGCGGGACGCCCCAGGAGGGCCCACCAGATGAAGAACATCGCGACCGTGAACCCCAGGGCGGCGAGCGTGTACCCGGTTCCGAACCGGTCGGTCAGCCGCTGGGACGGCGCCTTCATGTGCTGCGACTCGTGGATCAGATGGATGATCCGTTGCAGGGAACTTTGGGCGGCGGGCCGGGTGACCGTGGCTTCCACCACGCCCCAGAGATTCAAGGTGCCGCCAAGAACGGTGTCGCCGATCCCCTTGTCGACCGGGACCGCCTCACCGGTGAGGTTGGATTCATCGGCGGCGGACGAACCCCGGGTGATTTCGGCATCCACGGGAAACAACTCGCCGGGTTTGACGACGAGGCGCATCCCGGCGGCGAGCGAGTCGACGGAAGTCCGATGCTCGACGCCGTGCTCGTCGAGGAGGGTCGCGTGCTTCGGAGCGGTGCGGATGAGGGATCGGATTTCCCGGTGGGTCCGCCCCATCGCGTAATGCTCGAGGGCCCCGGAGAACGAGAACAGGAAGAGCAGCGTCGCGCCCTCCTCCCAGGCGCCGATGGAGGCGGCGCCGGCGGCGACGGCGAGCATGAGAAAATGCACGTCAAGGCGCCTCTCCTGGAGTCGTTCCCAGACTTCGATGGCTGGAAACCACGCGCCGGCGATGTAACTCAGCGCGAAGAGAACCAATCCGGCCGGGTGGGCGCCGACGCCCCACCCGATGAGGCCGGCCACGAGGCAGACACCGGCGCCGGCGAGTTGCGCCTTCCATTCGTTCTCCTCGTGTTCGTCCTCGGGAAGGCGGACCTCACGCGGAACGAAACGGGGAAGGGGATGATCGCGCCATCGCCAGAACCGGGGCGCCGTGGGGCAGGTGACCCGCGCGATCGTCGTGACGCCGGGCTGATGTTCGATGGTGAACTTCCGTCCGTCCGGAAGTCCGCCCGAATGCGGGCATTGGGCGCAATCCTCGGCGCCCGTCAGGAGCGAGCAGCCCGCGCCCTGGAGTTTCGCATGGACGGAGCGAAGCCGCTCGGCGAGTCGGTCGGCGACGGCTCCGTTCCCGGGGTTCCCCATCGTCGCGACGGAAAGCGCTCCGGCGGCGCGATCCACACGGACCGCCTCGAGCGTCGGATCCCCGCTCATCTCGTCCGCGACGAGGTGGACGAGGCAACCCTGCTTGGCCTGGTCAGTGGAATTCATGCGACACACCGGCGGTGCCGACCCGCCCGAACGGCGCCCACAGCATCCGCTGACCCACCTCCGCGCGCAACCCGTGTGACGCCGCCCGAGTGGAGCCGGGCCGGCGACGGCGGCAAACGCCGGCTTCAGCAGGCATTTCGCCACTGGGCGCGTCGTTGCCCGACCACGGAGCACCCGGATCCCGCGGTGAGGATCGGGTTTTCATCCCACCGGGAGCGTGAGGCTTCCAAGAAGGGTCTTCGTAGCGACGGCGAGCGCCTGAACGCGCGTCTCCAATGGGTAGTCCGAGGGCGACTCGACCGTGTAGCTGAGGCGGGTCTTGGATTGGATCAGGTAGAACGCTTCGGGCCAATCCGGTCTTGTGGCGGGATCGAGGTTGGGGCTGATCAGCCCCAGTCGCGCCTCGCGACCGTCGATCATCGGCGACGAATCGATGGGGCATACCGCTGAGACGGCCTTCAGCGTGGGTGGCGCGAGGGAAGGACGATTCTCGGGGTTGAGTTCGTACAGGTAGAATCCGGCGGCTTCCCAATCCTCGTGCAGGCAAACGGTCAGATCGAAGTCTGGGAGGGAATCCAACCAGGCGACGTGGGTCCGGACCTCGGGGGATCGGGGTTCGCGATAGTCGCGATTGAGATCGAGCCCGTCGATGGTCTCCCGGGTGTTCCTGCGAAACCCCGTTGGATTGAGGCACGGACAGAGCCAGACCCAGGCGTCGCGCGGCAAGGCATCCTCCGCGACGAGGCGTCGAACGGCCAGCGGTCCGGCGGGTTCGTCGCCATGAATGCCGGCGGACACGTAGATCCGCGGGGACCGGTTCGAGACGATTCGAGGCGGGCGGGTCAGGACCGCGAGCCGGAGCCCGGGGCCCGCGTCGAGGTGAGTGACCGTCCAATCCAGTCGGCGGGCGTCGGCGAGGGTCTGGTCGAGGACTTCGTCGATGGCGAGCGTTTCGCCGAAGTATCCGTTCGTGTTGCGTCCGAGCCGCTGCATGGGGAGAGCGTAGGCGGGGAGATCGGGTGAGTGAAGCGAACGGCGCGGGTTCCGAAGTTCGTTGGAATTTCGATTCTCGGATTTTCGGCGCGAGGCCCTTTAGCGTTGCTTCGAGCGGGTGGGTGCCTAGTTTAGCGACGATTCCCAACGAAAGGCGGCTCGCATGTGGCTTGGTGTCGACTATCACCCGGAACACTGGGTTTTCCCCTACGATGGAACCGAGAAGGAACCGGAAGCCCGCTGGAAGCACGATGTGGCGTTGATGTTGAAGGCGGGTGTGAATGCCGTGCGGATGGGGGAGTTCTGCTGGGGACTCTACGAACCCGAGGAAGGGCGGTACCAATTCGAGTGGATGCGGCGGGTGATGGATCTGATGCACGCGGCGGAGATCCGTGTCGTGCTCGGAACGCCGACGGCGGCGCCACCCCTCTGGCTGACGCAGAAGCACCCGGAGATCCTTCCGAAGAACGAGCACGGGGGCGTTCTGAGTCCGGGAACGCGGCATGCGTACTGCCTGAACAGCGATCTGTACTGGACTTTCAGCCGGACGATCGTGACGCGGTTGTCGGAAGCGTTGGGTTCGCATCCGTCGCTGTTGGCGTGGCAGATCGACAATGGGATTGGGGGGCACGGGACGGAATTCTCGTTCAACGAGGAGACGGAGCACGACTGGCATCTTTGGTTGAAGGCCAAGTACGGGACGATCGAGCGGATGAACGACCTCATGGGGTTGAGGTTCTGGAGTCAGACGGTGACGGACTGGAACCAGGTTCCGATGCCGCGGGTGGCGCCGACCGTGCACAACCCGGCGTTGATGATGGATTGGATGCGGTTTTCGAGCGATTCGTGCATCGCCTTCGTGCGGATGCAGGGGGATCTCCTGCGCCAGCTGACTCCCGACAAGCCGGTCACGAACAACCTGCGGTCGTTGACCCGGCATTTCGACCACTTCGACATGGCGGAGACCCTCGACTTCGTTTCGCTGGATTCCTACGCCACGGTGAAATCGGAGTTCGCCGAGCACGCGATGGAGCACGACGTCATGCGGTCGTTGAAGAAAGACGCCGCGTCGCCCCCGGGAGGTGGCAAGGGTTTCTGGGTGATCGAGCAGAAGGCCGGCAACGTGAACTGGCAGGACGTCAATTCGGTGCTGCGTCCCGGTGTCGTCCGATTGTTCACCTACCAGGCGATCTCACGGGGTGCGGACGGCGTCTTCTACTTCTTCTGGCGCCAGCCGAGGTTCGGGCCCGAGAAATTCTACGGCGGAGTCCTGACCCATGACGGACGGGGGGACAATCGCGCGTACAAGGAGGTGACGCAGGTCGGCGAGGAACTCCGTCTGCTCGCGCCCGCCCTGGAAGGGACCCGGGTCCAGGCCGAGGTCTGCATCCTGTTCAGCCACGAGAACGAGTGGACGCAGAAACTTCCCCAGCAACCCACCAAGCTCCTCAGCTCGCGGGAACACATCCGCCTTTTCTACAAGGCCCTCCACGACCGGAACATCGCCGTCGACTTCGCGCGTCCCTCGGAGGACTTGTCCAAGTACAAATTGGTGATCGCGCCGTCGCTGCACATCCTGGCGGCCGGCGAAACCGATCGCCTGAAGCTCTACGTCCAAAACGGGGGCACCCTGCTGGCGACCTTCAACACCGGCCTCGTTGACGAGCATTCGATGGCGCCGATCACGGGCTTTCCGATGTACATGACGGACCTGTTCGGGCTCGAAGTCATCGAGTTCGATCCCATGCCCAGGGACGCGGACAACCACATGAACGCGAAGGGGAATTTTCACATCAACCATCTGCATCCCGTTCGGGTCTGGGCGGATGTGATCGAACCCCGCGAATGCCAGATCCTGGCGACCTACGCGAAGGATTTTTACGCGGGCCGGCCCTTGCTGACGCAAAACACGTTCGGCCTGGGGCGGGCGATCTACCTGGGGACCATGAGCCAGTCGTCGTTCTACGCGGACCTGATCGACTGGCTGCGCGGGCTTTGCGGCTTGGATCCGCTACTGAAGGTCCCGGCGGGCGTGGAGGTGAGCTTGCGGCAGAAGGACGGGACGCGGATCTATTTCCTGTTGAATCATCAGGCGGTTCCGATCCGGCTGCACCTGCTCAAGCCGATGCATGATTTCTTGACGGGATCCCTCGTGAGCGGAGCCTACGACCTGCCACCGCACGGCGTGCTGGTGCTCGATGAACACTCCACCCGGAACCCCCAAAGTCCTCCCCCGGCCGAGGTATCCGACGCCTGACGAGCGCCTTCGCTCCATCGCGCGCCGCGAGGTGCTGTCGGAGTGGCGGCGCGTGGACCTCGAGCCCTGGGAAAAGGCGTGGCAAGGACGCACCCGGTCGGCCGCCGGTCTTGTGACCGGGGTCCTTCAGGGCTTGCGGCTCGATCAGCGCAAGGCCGACACCGAGGTGGTCAAGGTCTGGAACCGCATATTGGATCCCAACATCGCCGCCCACGCGCAACCCGTGGGGCTGCGGAAGGGAACGCTTTTCGTCCACGTCGACAACAGCGTCTGGCTGACCGAAATCGTCCGGTACCGTCAGAAGGAGATTCTGTCACGCCTGCAGACCAGCTTCGGACGGCAGCTCATCCAGCGGATCTCGTTCCGTCTCGGCTGAGATGCCGGGCCCGCGACGGCGCGCGGGGGCGATGCGACGGCCTCGATCGGATCCGGTTCCGCGAGAATTCCAGTGGAAGAGGGGGCGTGTCCTGGCTGGGGAAGAGGCCAACCCCCGGTGGCAGTTCCCCGCCATGATTCGGGAGCGGACGAGTTTCATCCCGAAGGGATGGTGGAGGATAGCCGGTGGCAAGGCGCCTCGGGCGCCGCGGCCACCGGTCTAGAACGCCTCGCGGATCAGCCCTGGAAGGGCGGCGGATTCGGCGCGTCCACAACCCGGGCCACTCCCGCACCCCGTCGGGGTGCGACGCCGTGATACCGCGGCAACGGCGGCCGCGCCCGCCGGAGCGGGCTTGCCGCCGGCTAATATCCGGCGGCCCTCCGGGCCCAAAAAACGGCCAATCTCCAGACAGAATCATCGGGGCACCTTCTTCCCCTACTTTCTTAGCCTCAGCGGATTTCCCTATTTCGATTCTTTATTCCAATTTGCTTGCCGGTCGGAATTCCCCGGGGAATTCGGGACCGGTTTCCTGGGGAAATACGCGGGTTCGAACCGCCGTTGTGTGCGTCGACGAACCAAGGATTGTATTTCGATTCGGCACTGGCAGGATCGGACGCAGCGATCGGCGGCCTTCACCGCTTGTCACTGGAGACCCAAGGAGTCTCAGTCCGTCCAAGGAAGCGGTCATACATTTGTTGCGTCGTTTCGTCATGACTTGCGCGCGCCAGTCCAAGGAGTGTGTCCGGTCGTTCGACCATCGCGTCCGTTGTGCCTCGCCGTGGCCTTGGTTCGTCCGCTGGTGTGTTGTCGGTTTTCTGCTGGGGGCCGAGGTTGGTGCGGTCGGTGCGGAGGTTCGCGGGGGCGATTCAGAATCCGTGCCCGTGCCCGTGCCCGTCCTGACACGGATCGCGCAGATCAAGTCGCTGAGTCCGACGGAGGCCGCGCTGGCTCATCCGGTCCGGGTTCGCGGAATCGTCACGTACGTTCACACGAACAGCTACGCGATCTTTGTTCAGGACTCGACCGCGGCCATTTACGTCGCCCCAGGGGCGCCCGAGCATTTTGGGGAGATTCGAGTGCGTCCCGGCGATTGGGTGGAGGTCGAGGGACGCACGGATCCGGGAGGATTCGCTCCGGTGATCGTCGGATTGGAGCCGGGCCATGCGCCGCGCATGAGGGTGATGGGTGAGAGCGAAATGCCCGAACCGCTGCCCGTGACTCCGGAGATGACTTCGTACTCGGCCTTTGAGAACGCGTGGGTTGAGGTTCAGGGCGTGGTGCGTGGCGTGGAGCGGGTGTTGGCCTTCCCCGGGGACGACCGGATCCAGGTGACGCTGGACGCCGGTGGGGGCGGTTTTCGGGTTCTCGTTCCGGGATTCCCGCGGGACGCCGCCCTGCCGGAGTCCTGGGTCGATGCGGCGGTCAGAATTCGAGGAGTCTACAGCGTGCTCTTCAATGATCGCAGGCAACTGCTGGGGATCGAGATCCTGGCTCCGGGGACCGCCTACGTGAGCGTGGACCGTCCGGCGCCGGCAGACCCGTTCTCGATCGAGGAGTCTCCCGTGGACTCCCTGCTCCGTTTCAAGGCGCACGGCGTCCCTGAACATCGGGTCTTGGTGTCGGGGATCGTCGTCGCCGTTCGACCGAGGCAAGGGTTTTTTATGGACGCGGGGGGAAGCGGAATCTGGGTGGGAACACCGGGAGCCTCGGGCGTGGCGGTGGGCGATCGCGTGCGCGTGGCGGGTTTTCCGGTGGCGGGTCCGAATCAGCCGCGTTTGGAACAGGCGGTGTGCCGGGTTGTCGGCACGGGAACGCTTCCGCCCGCGTTGGAGATGACGGCCGACTCCCTGCAGTTGTCGCATCTGGAAGGGCGCCGGGTTTCGGTGGAGGCGGAGGTGTTGGGTCAGTATCCCTACCCGGGCGGGCACGCTCTGAATCTCAAGATCGAGGATCGGACCTTCGATGCGGTGGCCTTTGGATCGGGCGTCCGATCGGCATTCAAGGCGGTCACGCCGGGGAGTTGGGTTCGGGTGACGGGGGTGTATGAGGGCGTGACGGGCGATGGGCCGGAGGTTCGGACCTGCCGGATCCTGTTGCCCGACGTGGTGGATGTGGTGGTTCTGCGGCGCCCGTCGTGGTGGACACCGCGACGATTGGTGGGCCTTTCGACGGCGCTCATCGTGGTGATGATCGGAGCGGTCTGGATGTCGGTCTCGTTGTCGCGGAAGAACGACGATCTCCGGGAACAGGTCGTGGAGCGCAAGAAGGCCGAATCGGCGCTGCTCAAGGCCAACGAGGCCCTGCGGGGGGCGCATGCCGAACTGAGCCGCGCCAACGACGAACTCGAGGCGAAGGTGGCGGAGCGGACGCGCGAACTGAGTGAGGAGGTGGTCGAACGCCGCAGAGCCGAGGCCGCCGCCGCGGCGTCGAACCAGGCCAAGAGCGAGTTCCTGGCCAACATGAGCCATGAGATCCGCACGCCGATGAACGGCATCATCGGCATGTCCAACCTCCTCCTCGATACCGAATTGACCGAGGAACAGCGCGAGTTTGCGAAGATCACCCGCGGCAGCGCCGAGGCCCTCCTGACCGTGCTGAACGACATCCTGGACCTTTCCAAGATCGAGGCGGGCAAGCTCCTGATCGAGGAGATGGATTTCGAGATTCGCGAATGCGTCGAGGGCGCGCTCGATCTGCTGGCCGAACGGGCGCAGGCCAAGGGGATCGAATTCGCCTATCTCGTCCGGCGTGAGGTTCCAGCCCGACTGCGAGGGGATCCCGGGCGCCTTCGTCAGGTCCTGATGAACCTCACGAGCAACGCGATCAAGTTCACCGAACAGGGCGAGGTGTTCATCGAAGTCGCGCCCGACGCGTCCGACCCCTCCGGTCGAACCCTTCACTTCATGGTTCGCGACACGGGTATCGGTTTGGCGCCGGACATGACGGACAAGCTCTTCGAGCCGTTTGTCCAGGCGGAGGCGTCGACCACCCGCCGCTTCGGGGGGACGGGTCTCGGTCTCGCGATCAGCCGGCGGCTGGTCACGATGATGGGCGGCGAGATCGGTGTCATCAGCGAGGAGGGCAGGGGATCGGAGTTCTGGTTCCGAGTTCCGTTCGATCCTCCGAACAGCGCGGAGCCCGAAGCCACACCGGCAATCCGTCCAATCCTGCCCGGACGGGACTCCATGTCGCATCTCGGCGGGCGTCGGGTCCTGATCGTCGATGACAACGCCACGAACCGGAGGATTCTCGAATACCAGGTGACCGGCTGGGGGATGCTTGTGGAAGCCAGCGTTCCAGGCGCGTCGGAAGCCTTGGCGGCGCTGGATCAGGCCACCGCCGCGGGCCGGTCCGTCGCCCTGGCGTTGCTCGACTACCAGATGCCGGCGGTGGACGGCCTTGAACTGTCTCGCCGGCTGCGCGCCCATTCCCGTGGCGACGGTTTGAGAATCGTGGTGTTGACCTCGCTCTGCCACCGGTTGCCGGGCGAGGCGCTGGCCGAAGCCGGCGTGGGAGCTTTGCTGGTGAAGCCGGTCAAGCCGTCGCACCTCGTCGAGGCGATGGCCCGGCTCCTGGCGCCTCCCTCGGAATCGGCGCCGCGGTCGCAGGCATCGGAGGGAGTCGCCGCCCCGGTTCCGGGTGGCTTCGCAATCGAGCACCCCGCGCGAATCCTCGTCGCGGAAGACAGTCCGGTGAATCAGCGCTTGGCCCTTCTGATCCTGCGCAAGCTCGGTTACGAACCCGATCTCGCCGCGGATGGTCTCGACGTTCTCGAAGCCATGCGCCGCGTCGAGTACGACCTCATTCTAATGGACTGCCAGATGCCTGGCATGGACGGCTACGAGGCGACCCGTCGCATCCGCCTGCGCGAGGAAGGCGCGGAGCACGTCTGGATCATCGCGATGACGGCGAACGCGATGCAGGGCGATCGCGAACAATGCCTCGCGGCGGGCATGGACGACTACGTGCCCAAACCGGTCAATGTCGCCGCGCTCAAGGCCGCCCTCATCCGTGGTTGTGGCACGCGTCGCGGCGCACCCAACCCGTCGGGCTTCATCAGGGCAATCGGATCCGGATGAATCGCGCCTCGTCTCCGGTGCTGATCGAAATCCGCACCGTCCGGACGGCGGTTTCGTTCGACGCTGGAAGGGTCTCGATCGTTGTCCAACCGTCGCCGGCGCCGTCCGTCCGAGCCTCCACGAGATAGGTCCGTCCCGCCACGGCTTCGAACGTGAATTCCATCGTTCCCTCCGGGCTCGCGAGCACTCCGTTCAGGCGAAGGACGCTGGCCGCGTCCCTGGGATTCGTTCCGGCTTGGTATTCCGACGCGTTGCTGGAGCCGTCGATGTCCGCATCGGTCTGGGCGTCCCCCGGATTCCCGGGGTCGAGTCCGTACTCGAGTTCCCACGCGTCCGGCATGGAGTCGCCATCCGTGTCGACGGTGCCTGAAGGGATCGCCGAACCTGGGCTGGGGACCGCCGCAATCCAGGCGGCTGGATCGTTGCCCGGTGAACCGGGTGCGCGGCGCTGGTAACTCAGTCCCGATCCGTCCGCGCCCCCCGGCCACGGCGTCGAATCGTGGTAGTCCACTTCGTCGACGATGACCCAGGTGATGGGGTCGCCGGGAAGATCCGGCGCCTGGGGTCTTTCCAGGGCGACCCGATCCGTATCGTTGTGAAGCCGTCCCGAATAGGGTCCGAACACGCGGACGGAAGCCGGAATGCCGAACAGGCTCCGGAACCTGGCCAGCAGGCTCGGTACGAGGGTCGGATCCCAGGAAACCAGGAGAATCCGTTCGCCCGGCGCCATGGTGACGGGTTGGTCGAACTGGTAGTCCACCCCGCCGTTGAGGCGCCACGTACCCACCAGGCTGTGGAGGTCCGTGCTGACTGGAGCGCCGTTGTGGAGTTCGATGAATTCGAGCGACTCCGCGGGCACCGAGTTCGTCGGGATCCCGCCCTCGTGATACAGCAGCTCGGAGATCACGACCCGACCGAGCGGGCCCGCATTGGACGTGCCCCGGGTTCGCGCGCCGACGGAGTCCCAGTAGCCGGCGCCATCCGGATATCGGACGAGTGCCCAGTCGTTCTCCTGCGCCTTGAACGCGACCGCATCGACGACCCGGCCCGGTGAGCCTTGCGGGAGATGGCTGAGGTACACCGATTCACCGGCCTTGTTGATGCTGAAGCCGGTGCCCCGTGGATTGTTGAACCCGGTGACTTCGTCGAACGCGGCGAAACCACGTGGGGGAAGGGAAGTCCCGGGTGGGATCTTCCAGCGTTTCAATTGGTCGCTCGAGTCGCTGAGATACCAGCCGTCGCCGAAGGTGACGGGCGACTCGGACCGGTTGAACAGTTCGATCCAGTCATTGGAATCGAATTCACTCAGGAAATCCGTGTGCGCAACGATCTCGTTGAGAACGATCGAGGTGTCGGCTTCGAGATCAACCCGTCCGGGGGATCCCCCGAGAAAAGCGCTGATCCTCCAATTGCCGCCGTAGTCGAGGTCGCCAGGTTGGTTCGTGTCAATGTGCCTTGGCACGAGGGAATGCCCGGCGCCATCCGCCGCGACGGGCCACCCGCGCCCATCGGAGTAGGTGAATCGAAGAATCACGTCGCCTCCGCCGGCCGCGCTCAACGCGACCTCTTCGCCGCCATCGGCGAAATTGCCTGAGTAGGGCCCCGCGATGGCGACATCCGACGCCAGGCCGTAGTGACTTCGGAATCCGGCATAGTTCCCGTCGGCGGAGGCTTTGGTGATCACGAGGTAACCGCCGGGCGCGAGCCGCGTTCCGACGGGGATCGTGAAGTCGATCCCCTGGGTGAACTGAAGTCCGCCTAGATCAAGCGCGGTGGTTCCCGCATTGTGGAGTTCGATGAAGTCGTTCGTGGACCCATCCGTCGCGTTGTACATGAGTTCGGACACGCGAAGGGACTCGGCGATTCCCGCGGTGCCCAGCGGGGCCGCGGCGACGAACTCGAGCGGTGCCGACCAACGGCTGTCGCGGCCCGCGGCGTCCTGGAATTGAACCCGCGCGCGGTAGGTTCGCCCCACTTCAAGGACTCCCGCCGGGACCGAGATCTCGGGTTCGAACAACGGCAGGTCGCCGCTCTCCCACACCGGCGTGATCTCGTACTTCCAGGGTTCTGGCGAGTCGGCGGCGGCCTCGGTGGGCGCCGTCCCGGGTCGGGTGATTTCCCCGATTCTCCAGCGCTGTTTGCCGAAGGGCGCCGAGCCCAGATAGGACGAGCATCGCAGGCGGAGGCCGTTGACGGGGTAGTCGGGACCTCCCGCCACCGTGAGGGTGGGGCGGCCGGGCAGGTTGGGATCGGTCGCCAGCGAATCCAGGGCCCGCGCGCGCGCCGATTCGCTGGTCCCTCGGAAGCCGATGTAGTTCTTCATGAGCTGAACCCCGCCCCTGAAATCCCGCGAAACCTCGGTCGATGGATAGCGTGGCCAACGATAGTACCGACCCTGGCCCGCCTTGGAACTGCCAGCCGACGTGTAGGCCTCATCGATCATTCGCGGGTTGTAGTCCCATTGCGCGCGGTCGGCGTCGAGCAGGGTTGGACCGGTCGAGGGTCCTCGAAGACGTCCGGCCTGCTCGTCGATCAGTCGCGCCGCTTCGTCCTCATTCCAGAAGAGATCCCGGAACTCGCGAATCCGATTCTGCCAGGCCCGCCAGACGGCGGGGAACCGAGTGGACGACGGCAGGAGCCGCTGCTTGATGCGATCCACACCGCCGCAGCCGGCATCGTACATGTTCTCGGCCCACGTCAGGTCGAGGTCCCACGGAATCACCTGCCAGCGTTCGGTCTCGGGATTGCGGTAGTAGAAGAAGTTCTTGTCGTAGCAGATGTCGTAGTGGTGGATGGCCTGAACCACGGTCTGGTAGCTGAGGTAGTTGGGGATGTTGAAGTGGGCCTTCCACCAGGCCTCCGACGCTCCGTCATACCCCTGGAGAAAGGCGTTCAAATCACTGCCGTCGGCGGGGCCCGCCGGGCCAACGTTGTTCGCTTCTCCACCGCCCCCCTCCATCTTGTAGAAGTTGCCGTCGGGCAGCCCGTGCTCCTTGAGAAAGCGTCCATCGGGCTGTTCGAGGAGCAGGTACACGCCCCAAAAATCGCCCGTGTACTGGTCGTCGTTGGACGCCTCCTCCGCGTCGTCGATCACCCGGAACTGCGCGTACGCCGAATGGACGGCGGGGACACCGGCAAGTCGGAATATCCGGAACCCGACCGACTCGAAAAGCCCCTGTTCACCCCGGTGATCGTAGTCCCCCTGTTGGATCGAGGCGCCGAGGTTGAGCTTGGTCCAACCGACTTCCAAGCGCCGTCCCCAATCGTCAACCGCCTCGAAGTCGTGGCCTCGGTTGAAGTCGAACTTCCACATGTTCTTCGTCATCGCATACCGCCAGACCCCACCTCGGGCTCGGTAGTGGATGTGATCGTAGACGCGACCCTGAAAGACCAGCGTTCCGGTCCACGGATACGCGTCGCCGCCATAACGGCTGAACCAGGTGCTTTGCTCGATGGCGGTCCGTTTCGCGATGAGGTGCAGAACCGGCAGCCGATTCATCTCGTCTCGCGGCACCGTGAACCGGGACCCGAGAGTTCCCGTGCTTCCCGGCCGAATCGCCCCGCTCCAAGCGGGAACCCCGTCGTAGACGAAGTACGCGAAATTCGGCTGGGGATCGTCGGCATAGGGGACCCGAACGGCTGTGCCTTCCATGTCCGACACGGTGATTCGGTAGCGGACAAGACGCCGGTGCGTCTGGAGGGTCTCCGGCAGGGTCACCGTGTAGGTTCCGTCCCCGGCGTTCTCATCCCCACCACTCCCGTCATCCCGCATTGGCATGGCGGTCCATTGCGATTCGTAGGCGGGATCGGCCAGCTCAATGTAGCTGCCCGCGTCGACCCTCTGGTACTCGAGTGTCACCTGATCGACACCCTCGGGATCCGAAATCCGCGCGGTGACGACGACCGCTTCCCCCGAGGCGGGGGCTTCCGGGACGTGGCGGACCTGGCGCACCGCCGGAGCCGCCCGTGTGTCGTGGACAACGTTCCTCCGTCCCGGGGTCGGACCACGCCCGGTGGGGCCGCGAAGCCCGATCAGATCGGTGTCGAAATAGAAGTCGCTGCTTCCGGAGAGCGAGCTGTTCAGGGCGTGGACCGCGATGACGTTCGATCCCGCCACCAGGACTCCGGGCGGGATCTCGGCCGAAAACGTCTCGTAGTCCGCGGATTCCCGGGCGACCGATGCCGTGCCGTTGAAAGGGAGTTCGCGGTTGGGAACGTTGACTTGGAGCACGAACCGTCCGTTGATCCAGACTTTGAACCCGTCGTCGTGGAGTGCCTGGAATTCGATGGAATTGAATTCCTCCGGATTCGTGACCGTGAAGGTCCGTCGGAGGTAGATCGAGGTGTAGCCTCCGGGCATGTCGTCGAGTCGCGTCCCCAGACGGAGGCTGGGATCGTAACCGATCGGAAGGGCACCGCTTTCCCACGTGTCGGTGGCGAACCCCGGTTCCCGCCAGGCTGTACTGGGCGACGAAGGCGCGCTCAATCCCCGGAGGAACTGCCAGGTACTTCCCCTTCGGATCCAGGATGTCCTGCCGGGGGCGGCGGCACCGCCGACGACCGACGCCCGCCAGTTGCCGCCGAGATCGTTGTCGAGGGACGGGTGAATCAACTCGATGGAATAGCCTTGTGGGCTTCCCACGGTGGGCCACGGAAAGCCGAGCTGGAAATCGACCCGGTCCACGAGGGTTCCAGCGGCGTCTCGGAGGTCGACCCGTTCGTCTTCGTTTCGAAGCCTCCCTGTCCATGGACCCAAGGCGGCGACTCCGAAGAGAGCTTGCATCTCCGCCGGTTCCTGGGCGACGACGAGGTAACCCTGGGGGTCGAGGACGGTGCCCTCGGGAAAGGTGAATTCAATTCCGCCACGGAGTTGCCATCCTCCAATTGGGAGGGCGGTCTGTCCCGGGTTGAACAGTTCGACGAACTCCGCCGGACGGGTCTTGTCCGGTGGATCGTAGTGGATCTCGTTGATGACCGGCTGCCCGTGCAGGGCCTGAACGAGGAAAAAAGTCAGGGCGCCGAAAACGACGGACCGGGACATCGATGGGTGGAACCTCCAGAATCGCATGCGATTAGGCCCGACAGACTAAGCCAAGGGAACGGTTCCGGCAACGGCCCTTCTCGACTGGACACGGGTCTCGATGCACCCTCCAGCCCTATCCGCTCAGGTGACTGTCCATGCTCCCGAGCGAAACCGGCTCCGGATTGCTCCCCGAAGTGACGGGCGCGAAGCGTCGAATGAAGCCGCGACCCAGCGCCATTCAGATCTCTGTGTTCCCGGTGTCCTCTGGGGTGCGCCCCTCTCCCGTGGAATCCGTCGGTGTGTCCTTGGCGTGTTTTCAACACCAACGACAGCGCCCTGGGGAGGCGCACGGTTCCATTGGACGGGCCTGCCCTTGGGGAATTCTGGCTGAAGCCCCGTCCGGGGCGACCCGCCTCTAGCCGGCTGATACCCAAGTTTCCCCCAAGCTCCTTAGGAGCGGCCCGATCCGACGGCGTCTACCGATGATTCTTGGCGATCTCAGTCCATCCACTGGAATCGTCGAGGAACCTCATCTTCTCCCGAATGCTACCGAGAAGCCTTGATCAGGGGTCGGCCCCCAGGACCGACCGGGTCACGCACCCTATTCGACTGGAATCGTCGGGGAACCAATCCTTGCGGAACCGTCCCAATCGTCGGGGAGAAGCCGGTACGGAGGTTCCTCGGGCGGCGGTTTCGAGAGCGTCCGCCGATCATCCGGCGCTTCCAGCCTCAATTGGTACGGAACCGGGTCCTCGTGGAGTGTGGTTCCGTCGTCGAGCGGACTCCTGACGCCGAACCCGGGCTTGGACATGACGTGGGTATAGATCTGCGTCGTTTCCACGCTGTTGTGACCCAGGAGTTCCTGGACGCTTCGCAGATCCGTTCCCCGTTCCAGCAGGTGGGTGGCGAAACTGTGGCGCAGCGTGTGGCAGCCAACCGGTTTGCTGAGGCGCGCCAGAATGGATGCGGCCTTCACCGCCCTCTGCACCGAACTCTCCGTGGCGTGGTGGCGCCGGCGGATTCCCGAGCGCGGATCGATCGACAACCGCTTCGCGGGAAAGACCCACATCCAAGCCCATTCCTCGCCGGCCTTTGGATACTTGCGATCCAAGGCATCGGGCATCTGAACGCCAGGCAAGCCTGTGGCGCGATCGGATTCCCAGAGGACTTTCACGCGGGCCAGATGGGATCCGAGGGGTTCGCGGAGCGCGTCCGGCAACATCACCGTCCGATCCTTGTTGCCCTTGCCTTCTCGGACGGTGATGAGCCCACGTTCGAAGTCGATGTCTTTGACGCGCAGACGAAGGCCTTCCATCAGGCGCAGGCCCGTGCCGTAGAGGAGTCGGGCGATCAACGCCGACGTCCCCTCGATGCCGTTGAGCAGTCGCTGCACTTCGTTCCGGCTGAGGACGACCGGAAGCCGGGCGGATCGCTTGGCTCGAAGCACGTCCTTCAGGTCGCCAAGAGGCCGCTCGAGCACGGTGCCATAGAGGAACAGAAGGGCGCTGAAAGCCTGGTTCTGAGTGCTGGCCGAGACATTGCGCGCGGCGGCGAGGTACTCCAGGAACTCCCTCACTTCCGATTCGCCGAGACCGGCCGGCTGCGCATCCCCGTGATAGGCGAGGTACCTGCGGATCCAGTCCTGATAAGCCTGCTCCGTGCGAAGTGAGTAATGTCGTAGTCGAATCGCGGCACGAAACCGCGGAAGCCAATCCGCCGAGGTCGATGGCGCTATGGCGGTCGCTTCCGAATTCGACGGAGGGGGCACGAAAGGACCAGTTGCGGAATACTCCTTCGCGGACTCCGGGTTGGGTGGGTTTCCCTTGAGCCGGAACGCCGGGCGGCTTCGACCTTTGTCGTCCTGTTCGAAATGCCAGTGTTCGATCCCACGGGCGAATACGGTGAGGGCCTGTCGGGCCTGATCGATTTGCCAGGGCGCCGCCGGGGGCTGTCGAATGCCGAGATCCTCGAGGTATTGTTGAGCGAGGATTCCCGGGGGTCCGTTGAGCTGATGCTGTCGGACGAACGCCAGAAACCGTTGAACATGAACGCTCCACCAATGCAGTTTGCCATCGGACAGTGGGACGCGTTGAACGGCCCACAGGCGGCGCAGCCAGGGTGGGGAATCGACGGGGGGACGGCTCCCTGGACCGGGGTTGGATAGATCGGCCACGGAGCAATAATTCGCAGCCTATCCCGGCATTTCCAGTCAATTTCGCCTCGACTATTTGGATAGGCCCCATTTAGGTTCCCTACACAACGCTCGATCCCAGAACAAAAATCATGACGCTGGGACCTGCCTACGCGACGACGGGTGCTTGGCCGCCAGGACAGTCCGGAAAGGAGAATCCGGAACAGGACATGGCCTTGAACGCGAATCCACTCTT
>JBFWOK010000127.1:0-21705 GCA_050250555.1 Limisphaerales bacterium | reverse complement strand
TCGGCGCCTGTACATCGACCTGCTCGGCCTGCCACCCACGGAGGAGGAGATGGAGGTCCTGGATCGGGATCGGAACGCCGGATGGTATGAACGGCTGGTGGACGCGTTGCTGGACGATCCACGCCATGGCGAAAGATGGGCCCGCCACTGGATGGACGTCTGGCGGTACAGCGACTGGTGGGGGTTGGGGGAGCAACTGAGGAACAGTCAGCGCCACATCTGGCATTGGCGCGACTGGATCGTGGAGTCCTTGAACGCCGACGTGCCCTACGATCGGATGATCCGTGGGATGCTCGCCGCCGACGAACTGCACCCGGGCGATCCCGATCAGCTCCGGGCCACGGGTTATCTCGCGAGGAACTATTTTCTCTTCAACCGCAACCATTGGATGGATGAGGTGGTGGAGCACGTCGGGAAGGGATTCCTGGGTCTCACGCTGAATTGCGCGAAGTGCCACGACCATAAGTACGATCCGGTTTCGCAGGTGGACTACTTCCGGATGCGCGCCTTTTTCGAGCCGTATCACGTGCGGCTGGACCGGGTCCCCGAAGTCGCCGATCTGAATCGGGACGGGTTGCCGCGTGTGTTCGACGGTCTGACCAACGCGCCGACCTACCGGTTTGTCCGGGGGCAGGAGAGCCTGCCGGACAAGTCGCGCGTGATTCCGCCGGAAGTCCCCGAATTTCTCGCCTTCCGAACCCCCGTCATCGAACCCATCGCATTGCCGCTGGACGCCTGGCAGCCCGAACGTCGTCCCTGGGTCTTCGCCACGTACCGGGATGCAGCCCGCGCCGCGGTGGAGTCCGCGCGGACCGCGCTCGACCGGGCCCGTAGGAAGGTCGTCGCCGACCTGGGTGCCGATCCGATGGAGGCGGAAGCGTCCTTGGATGTGGCGGAACAGGAGCTTCTGCTGGCGCGGGCGGAATCGGCGGATCTCGAATGCCGCATAACGGCGATGCGAGCGGCCTGGCGGGTGCCGAACGTTTCGGGCGAAGCGTCCGGCGCCGGGTCGGGGTCCGGGGTGCAAGACCAGGCCGGGGCTTTCGCGCGGCAAGCCGTCCAGGCGGAACGCGAGACGGGGGTGGCCCGCGCCCGCCTCGCGCTGGCGAAAGCCCGGGCAGGCTGGGTTCGGGCGACACCGGGCGACGACGCGAGGAACAAGGCGAAAGCGGCGTGGGACAAAGCCCGCGAGGCCCTGGAGAAGGCCATGAGCGATGCCGCCTCGCCGCTTCCGGCGGACGCGACCCACTTCACCCGATTGACGGGCGCGGTGTGGACGCCGACCCGTTTCTTCGACTCCACGAAGGACGATCCGCGCGTGGAATTCGGGCCGACCAGCACCGGGCGCCGGAAAGCGCTCGCCGAATGGATCACCGATCCGCGCCACCCCCTGACGGCCCGCGTCGGGGTGAACCATCTTTGGAATCGCCATTTCGGAGTGCCGCTGGTGGCGACGGTGTTCGATTTCGGCCGGAAGGGAGTGCCGCCCACCCATCCGGAGCTGCTGGACTGGCTCGCGGCGGAATGGGTGGAACACGGCTGGAGCATGAAGCATCTCCACCGACTGATGGTGACGTCCGCCACCTACCGGATGGATTCGGGTTGGAGGAAACCGTCGGCGCCTTCCCCCGCGCGGCCGGAGGAGAACGGGACATTGTCGACGGCGGACCGATTGAAGGATGAGGCGACCCGTGACGGGGTGGGCGGGGAAGGTGAAGGCCCCGGGGTCGGCGCTGGTGTGGCGCGCGATCCGGACAATCGCTGGTTCTGGCGGCGCGAGCCGATCCGATTGGAAGCCGAAGTGGTGCGGGACGCGATCCTCGCGCACACCGGGGAATTGGATCCGGCGCGAGGCGGTCCTCCGGTCGTGGCGTCGGAGCAGGCGTCGTCGAAGCGGCGGAGCCTCTATTTCTTTCATTCGAACAACGAACGGAACCTGTTCCTGACGACGTTCGACGAGGCGACGGTGAAGGAATGCTACCGACGCGAGGCGAGCATCGTGCCGCAACAGGCGCTGGCGTTGTCGAACAGCGGCCTGGCGCTCGACGCGGCGCGTCGGATCGCTGTGCGATTGGGGGGACGATCGGAATCGGAATTCCGCGAGGTGCCCGCGGACCGGTCGAACGCGTCGGGGGTGGCTGCCGCCGGTGTGGTGGCTGCCGAGGGTGGGGATCGGGATTTTATCCGGCGCGCGTTCCGGGTGCTGCTGGGATTTGAGCCCGGCGCCGGGGAAGTGGAGGCGGGCCTGCGGGCGATGGCGTCCTGGCGGGAAATCGCGCGACAGCCGAAAGGGGAACGCGGGGCCGCGGCCGCGCCGGCGGGTCCGGCGGGTCCCGGGGAGCCGCCGGTGGACGAGGGGCGGGCCGGGCTGGTCTGGGCCTTGCTGAACCACGACGATTTCGTGACGCTCCGATGAGGCCGATGAAACAAGGTTCATTCGAGGGAGGTCGGTCGGCGCCGCGGCGGGCGTTCTTGGCGGATTTGGGGATGGGATTCACCGGGCTGGCGCTGGGGGCGATGTTGGAACGGGAGGGGCGGGCGGTTGGCGGGGCGGTGTGGACGCCGCCGGATGGGCGACCGCATTTTCCCGCGAAGGCGAGGAGTGTGATCTGGCTCTTCATGAACGGGGGCGTGAGCCACGTCGAAAGCTTCGATCCGAAACCGATGCTGACGAAGTACGCGGGGCGGACGATTGCCGAGACGCCGTTCGCCGGCGTCCAGGATCCGAAGAAACTGGCGATCGAAAGGCTGGTGGTTCCCGACGCCAACGGCAACCAGCGGAACACGCTCTACCCGCTTCAGGTGGGATTCCGGAAGCACGGCCGCAGCGGCATCGAGGTGAGCGACTGGTTTCCGCACATCGCGCGGAACGTCGACCGCCTGGCGGTGGTGCGTTCGATGTGGACGACCGACAGCAACCACGGCGCGCAGACGCAGTTTCATTCGGGCCGGCACCAGAACGACGGCGATTTCCCGAATCTCGGGGCGTGGGTCCACTATGGCTTGGGCGCCTTGAACGAGAATCTCCCGCAGTTCATTTCCATGGGAACACGGGAGTACTGGAATCGGCGGGACGGGCACTACCTGGGTCCGGCCCACGACGCGGTTCCGTTGCGGGTCGACCCGTCGAACCCGTTGGATTTCGGGCGGCCCGCGCGACCGTTTCCGGCGGAATCGCAGGCGGTGGGGATCGAACTGCTGCGCCGGTGGAATGCGTTCCGGGAGGTAGAATATCCGCAGGACCCGGCGTTGGCGGCCCGGGTGGCCTCGTACGAACTGGCGTTCCGCATGCAGCGTTCGGTCCCGGACGTGGTGGATTTCTCGAAGGAGACGGACGCGACGAAGCGGCTTTACGGGTTGGAGGTCCCCGCGTGCCGGGAGTTCGGGATGCAACTCCTGGCCGCGCGGCGGTTGGTCGAGCGCGGGGTGCGTTTCATTCAGATCCAGCACGGCGGCGGCGGCGCCGGCGCGTGGGACGCGCATGGGGGGCTGAAAGCCAACCACTCCCGGCTGGCGCTCGAGGTGGACCAGCCGATCGGCGGACTGTTGGAGGACCTCGCCCAGCGCGGGTTGCTCGACGAAACCCTCGTGGTCTTCGCCACCGAATTCGGGCGAACGCCGGGCTCCCAGGGTTCGGACGGCCGGGACCACCACATCTTCGGGTTCAGTGTCTGGATGGCCGGGGGCGGGTTGAAGGGAGGCGTGGCGCACGGCGCGACGGACGACATCGGATTTCACGCGACCGAGGACCGCCACTACGTGACCGACGTTCATGCGACGATCCTCCACCAGCTGGGGCTGGATTCCCGCAGGCTCGAAATCCCGGGAAGGAAGCGGCTCGAGATCGATCACGGACGGCCGATCCTCGAAATCATCGCCTGAGGAAGCACGACCATGGCGAAGGGCCCGACCAACATCCTGGATCTGCGCCGCCTGCTCGCGGAGCGCTTTCCCGCGGCCCACGCCCGCGCGAACGCTCCGACGACTCTCGCGGGCAGGGGTGGGGGCGGGAACCGTTCCCTTCGGGAGACGGCGGTCTGGCCGACGGGGGTGCCGGGGTGGGACGACTTCCTTCGGGGTCTTCCCCGGGGCGGGATCACCGAGGTCGTCGGGGAAGGGGCGGGATCTGGAAGCGCGCAGCTCGTGCATGCGCTGCTGGCGCGGACCGCCGAGGAAGGCCGTTTTCTGGCGCTGGTGGATGGCGCGGACAGCTTCGACGTGGACGGCGCGGATCCAGCCGCTTTGTCCCGTATGCTGTGGGTCCGTTGTCGGAAGGCCGACGAGGCGTTGAAGGCGACGGATCTGCTGCTGCGGGACCGGAATGTGCCGCTGGTCGTGCTCGATCTGAAACTGAATCCCGCGGTCCAGCTGAAGAAGGTTCCATCCAGTGTCTGGCATCGGTTCGGGAGGATCGCCGGGCAGAACGGGACGACCCTGCTGGTGGTGACGCCCTTCGCCATGGTGGGAGCGACGGCGCTTCGCGTGGAGCTGCGATCGGACCTGGGGATCGACGACCTGGACGCGGGGCTTCCCGGGATGCTGAAGCGCCTGCGGATTCGGATTGTGCGCGCCGCGACCGAGGAGTCACGGAGTGCCGAAGCCGCCGCGAGTTCGGGGTGAAGCGCTTTCCCTTCCTCCCATCTTCCATGTACGCCGTCCTCCAGGTTCCGCGTTTCGCCCTCCAGGCCGTTCTCCGGCATGAGCCTCCGCTTCGGACGCGTCCGGTGGCGCTGGTGGATCCCGACACGACGCCTCCCCGCGTGGTGGAGGCGACTCCGTCGGCGCTGGAGCAAGGCGTGAGCGCCGGCCTGACCGCGCCCCAGGCCCTGGCGCGTTGCCGCGTGGTGAGCATCCGGGCACGGGTTGCGGCCCAGGAAACGGCGGCGACCGAAGCGCTTCTTCAGTGCGCGTACGGATTTTCACCCCACATCGAGTCGACCGCGCCGGGGGTCATCACGCTTGATCTGCGCGGGTTGATCGAACTTCGACCCGCGAACGGAGGCGCGTCGGCGGGGGCGGAGGGGTCGGAGGACCGCGCCCTGGACGCCTGGGGGGAACGACTGCGATCGGCGGTGGCGTCGTTGGGTCTGGATGCCCGGGTGGGTGTGGGGCCGACCCCGAACGTGGCCCGGCATGCGGCGCGGTGGGGTCGCGGGGGCGGCGGGGGCGTGGAACCCGGGGTTCGGGTGGTGACGGATCCGGCGGAATTCGTGGCCGGCTTGCCCGTTGCGGCGTTGGAACCGTCCACCCATGTCGTGGAGATTCTCCAGGGCTGGGGCATCCGCACCGTCGGGGAACTGCTCGTGCTGGGGCAGGCGTCCCTGGCGGAACGCCTGGGATTGGAAGCGCTGGGGTTGTTCGCGGCCGCCTCGGTGACGGCGTGCCGGCCCCTGAAGCTCGTCAAGCCGGCCGAGCGATTCGAGGAGACCCACGAGTTCGACCCTGGAATCGAGACCCTGGAACCCCTGCTGTTCCTCCTTCGCCGATTCACGGAATCGCTGGTTCGGCGGATGGAGGCGTTCGGATGGGTGGTGGGGGAGCTTCGGTTGGGGCTGTGGCTGGAATCCGGCCGGATGCTCGAATCGAGGCTGCGCGTCCCCCAGCCGTCGCGCAGGGCGGACGTGCTGTTCCGAATGCTCCACACCCACCTCGAACCCTTGCGGACTGATTCGTCGATCGTCCGGGTGGGCCTGGCGGCCGAGGCGACCCGGCCCGAACAACGCCAGTTTGGATTGTTCGAATGCGCGTTGCGGGATCCGAACCAGTTTCAGGAAACCCTGGCCCGGTTGGCGGCCCTGGTGGGCGCCGACCGGGTCGGATCGCCGGTTCGGGAGGACAGTCATCGTCCCGACGCCTTCACGCTGGTGCCCCCGGACTTTGACGGGGAATCGCGCGGAGCGGGGCGATGGGGGGGTGGGGTTTCCTCTCCGTCCCGTGGCGTGGACCCAAGGGATGGCGTCGTCGGGGGGGCGGGAGGTTCCGGGACTCCGGACTGGATGCGTCCCGTTCCGATGCGCCGCCTGCGGCCGGCGCCGGCGGCGCGGGTCGAGATGACGCGTGAGGATCCCGGAATGTCGGGTCGGGGCGTGGGAACGGACGGGGGCGAGGGTGGGGACGAGGGTGGGGACGAGGGTGGCGAATCGGAAGTTCGGCCGGTGGGATTGGAGAGCTCCGCGGCGCGGGGGCGGATCGCCGAGTCGCTGGGTCCCTGGCGGATCTCGGGGCACTGGTGGGAAGCGGGAGGGTGGGAACGCGAGGAATGGGATGTCGCGCTGCGGGGCGGGCGCGTGGTGCGCCTGGTGCGGACGGGGGATTCGTGGAGTGTGGAGGCCGTCCTGGACTGACGACTGAACCGGACGCGCACGCGCATGAGGAAGGTGCGGGAATGCGACTACGTGGAATTGCACGCGCGGAGCGGGTTCAGCTTCCTGCGCGGCGGTTCGCTGCCCGAGGCCATCTCGGAGCGGTCGGCGGAGCTTGGCCAGGCCGCGGTGGCGGTGTGCGATCGGATGGGAGTGTACGGTTTGCCGCGACTGGCCGGCATGGCGCGCGAGACGGGGGTCCGGGCGATCCATGGTTCCGAACTTCTCATGGAGGACGGGGCGGTGCTTCCGGTCCTGGTCGAGAACCGCCAGGGGTACCGGAACCTGTGTGAATTGCTCACGCGGGCGCACCTTCGGGCCGCCAAGGGGGAGGGCCGCGTGCGCTGGGCGGAGTTGCCGGAATTCGCCGAAGGTCTGGTGGCCTTGACGGGTGACGAGGACGGGCCGGTGGCGCGGGCGATGGCGGCGGGTGCGGGTGGGGGAGGGCGGGGACGCGAGGGAACGGGAGTCGCGGCGCGCGGACTGGCGGCGATCGAGGGGTTGGTGGAAGCGTTTGGCCGGGACAATGTCTGGGTCGAGATCCAGCGGCATCACCGCCGGCAGGATGTGCCGGTGGAACGGCGGCTGACCGCGCTCGCGGCGGACTGCGGCCTGCCCTTGCTGGCGACCAACGGCGCGCTGTACGCGACCCCCGCGGGTCGGCGGGTCGTGGACGTGTTCACCTGCCTGCGAAATCACCGCACCGCCGACACCGCGGGCGCTCTCCTCGCGCCGAACGCGGAACGGTATCTGAAATCGGCGCGGGAAATGGCTCGGCTTTTCGCCGATCGACCCGAAGCGGTGTCGAACACCGTGCGGCTGGCGGAACGGTTGACCTTTCGCCTGGAGGACCTGGGCTACGAGTTTCCGAGGTACCCGGTGGGACCGGGTGAGACCATGGAAGGCGTCCTGGAGGAATGGACGATGCGCGGCGCCCGGGGGCGGTACGGCGGTTCGGTTCCGGAAAAAATCCGGCTCCTGCTTCGGAAGGAACTCGCGTTGATCGCGAAGCTGGGATTCGCCGGGTACTTCCTCCTGGTGGCGGACCTGGTCCGGTTTTGCCGGGAGAACGACATCCTCGCCCAGGGGCGCGGCAGCGCCGCCAACAGCGCGGTCTGCTTCTGCCTCGGGATCACCGCGGTCGATCCCGTGAAGTTCCACGTCCTGTTCGAGCGGTTTCTCAGCGAACGGCGCAAGGGCTGGCCCGACATCGACATCGACCTTCCCAGCGGCGAACGCCGCGAACGCGTGATCCAGGAAGTGTACCGGCGGTACGGTCCCCACGGCGCGGCGATGACCGCCACCGTCATCACCTACCGCGGTCGGAGCGCCGCGCGCGAGATCGGGAAGGTTCTCGGCCTTCCCGCGGATGTGCTGGACCGGTTCTCGGCTCTGTTCGCCAGCGGGGACTTTCCCCACACGCTGGAACTGATGGGGCAGATGGAGAAAGCCGGCCTTCCGCCGACCCATCCCCGGGCGGAGGTTTTCGCGGACCTGTACCGGCGGGTGGCCCGCCTGCCCCGTCATCTGGGTCAGCACACGGGAGGCATGATCATCGGCCAGGGGGCCTTGAACCGGGTGGTGCCCCTCGAGAACGCGTCCATGGCCGGACGCGTCGTGTGCCAGTGGGACAAGGATGACTGCGAGGATCTCGGGATCATCAAGGTCGACCTGCTCGGGCTTGGCATGATGTCCGCGTTGCAGGACGCGGTGCGCATGACGCGGGAACAGGGGCGGCCCGTGGATTTGGCCCAGTTGCCCGAGAACGATCCGGCGACGTACGAGATGCTTCGCGAGGCGGACACGATCGGAGTCTTCCAGGTCGAGAGCCGCGCCCAGATGGCCACGCTGCCCCGGATGAAGCCCCAGTGCTTCTACGACCTCGTGGTCGAAGTGGCCCTCATCCGGCCGGGGCCGATCCAGGGGGACCTCGCCCATCCGTACCTCCGCCGGCGTTGCGGCGAGGAAGCGATCGAGTACTGGGACCCGCGCCTGAAGCCGGTCCTCGAACGGACCCTGGGCGTCCCCCTGTTTCAGGAGCAGATGCTGGAAATCGCCATGGAGATGGCCCGGTTTTCGGGAGACGAGGCGGAGGAACTCCGGAAAGCGCTGAGCTTTCACCGCAGCGACGAACGCATGCGACGATCCCAGGAGCGCCTGCGCGAAGCGATGAACCGCGCGGGGGTGCAACCCGCGGTGGCCGACCGCATCGCGAAGGCCGTGGGATCCTTCGCGCTCTATGGATTCCCGGAATCCCACGCCATCAGTTTCGCCCACCTCGCCTACGCGAGCGCGTACCTCAAGGCGCATCGGCCGACGGAGTTTTACGCGGCCCTCCTCAACAATCAGCCGATGGGCTTCTACTCCGCGGCCACGCTTTTGAAGGACGCGACCCGGCACGGGGTTCGGGTCCGGCCCGTCGACGTCCTGCGCTCGGAATGGGAAGGCGTCATCGACGCGCAGGGAGCCCTGCGACTGGGACTTCGGCACGTCCGCGGGCTGCGGCGTGAATCTGGGGAGGCGCTGTTGCGGGAGCGCTCCGTGAGAACATTCGAATCCGTGTCGGACCTGCGGGAACGGTCGGGTCTGAACGCGCGGGAACTGCGGGTTTTGGCGGCGGTGGGAGCCTTGAACGGGATTGCCGCGCATCGGCGCGCGGCCCTCTGGGCGGTCGAAGTTCCTTCTCGTCTGGGGGAACTTCGACTGGGTGAAACTGGCGGGTCTGATGGATCGTCGCCCGAAGCAGGGAATTCACCCCTGAACCTCATGAATCCCCGGGAGCGTCTCTCGGCGGACTACGGCGGAATGCGCCTCACCACGGGGCCGCATCCGATGGCGATGGTGCGGCCGCAACTGCGGGACTACTGGGCGTCGGAGGATCTGAAACGCGCGAAGAATGGGATGCGAATCCGGGTGGCGGGCCTCGTGATCTGCCGGCAACGGCCGGGGACGGCGAAAGGGATCTGTTTCGTGAGCCTGGAGGACGAAACGGGGATTACGAACCTGATTGTGCCACCCCAGTTGTTCGAAGCGGAGCGGCTGACCCTGACGACCGAACCCTTTCTGACGGCGGAAGGAATTGTTCAGGAACGACATGGGGTGACCCATATCCGGGTCGATCGGCTGGGTTGGTTGGATTTGGAGGGTCTCCCGCAAGGCGAATCCCACGATTTTCATTAAAATTTCCGCAAGCTTTCAAAACTCGATCCGGCAAAAAAACAGCGCTGAACGCAGCGAATCGCTTGGGAAGGAGAGAATGTCCCGGGGGCCGAGGGATGATGGGCGGGCTGTGAAATCTCGCGCGGCCTGAAAACCCTGCTTGCCAGACTGGATAGGAAAGGCTTAATGGCATCCCGAGAAGCGACTTGCGGAGTATGGCCTGGAGCAGTGGGATGCCAAAAAATGTTTTGACATCAAAAGGCGCCTCTGGAAGCGTCTCTCGCACACACGGAAACACGAGCAGCAACACAATGAGAACACAACTCATCCTTACCACAGCAGTCCTCGGCGTGGCCGGATCCCTTGGTGCCTCGGCCCAAGTGTACTCGGTGAACGCGGTTGGCTACATCAACATCACGGTCGCCGCGAACAAGTTCGCTCTGGTGGCGAATCAGCTCAACGCGGGCGGAAACAAGATCACCGAAGTCGTTCCGACGGCGGCTGAAGGCACGATCGTCTTCCGTTACGCGGCTGGCGCTGGCTTCGTCGGCAACGGCTTCGAGTTCGGTGCTTGGTCGCTCCCGGACATGGTCCTGCCTCCTGGCGTGGGTTTCTTCATCCAGAACAACACGGCCGCTGACCAGACGTTCACCTTCGTGGGCGAAGTTCCGCAGGGAGCTCTCTCGACGGCGCTGGTGGCTGGATTGAACCTGACCGGTTCGCAAGTTCCTCAGGCTGGCACGCTGTCCGCGCTCGGATATCCTGGCGCCGAAGGCGACGTTGTCTACCAGTGGGACGCCGCCGCCCAGGGTTACAAGGCTCCGAACGGTTTCGAATTCGGCGCTTGGAGCTTGGGAGACCCCAGCATCGCTGTGGGTGAAGGCTTCTTCCTTCAACGGGGAGCCGCCGGTGCTTGGACTCGCACATTCTCCGTGAACTGAGGAGAGTTCGCGGTATTCGCTGCACCAACGAAAAAGAACCCAATTCGGAATAAACAAAACAAATGAAACACATTGTTATCGCGTTGGCCGCCCTCTCGGTTGCCGCTTCGGCGCTCGCCCAGGGCACAGTCAACTTCGCAACCCGTTCCGGAACTGCCGTGAACGCCCCGGTCACCTATGCCGGCGGCGGGAACGTGCTCGGAACCGGTGACGCTGCCGTTTGGGGTCAGCTCTATGTCTCGGCTCCCGGTGGAACTCTGGCGGCGGCTGGTGCGCCTGTTCCGTTCCGCTCCGACGCTGGCGCGGGCTTCATCACGGCGGGCGGCACGGTCGAAATCCCCGGCACGACCGTGGGTGGATCTGGCCAAGTCAAGCTCGTCGCTTGGTACGCGAGCCAAGGTGCCACGTACGCGGAAGCCATGGGCAAGGGTCTCGGCGGATTTGGTGAATCCGCTGTGCTGACGGTCAACGGCCTCGGTGGTGGAACCACGCCTCCGGCGCTGCTGGCTGGCCTGCAGGGCTTCTCGGTCTCCGCGGTTGTTCCCGAGCCCTCGATCGCCGCTCTCGGTCTTCTCGGTGCGGGTCTGCTGCTGATCCGTCGCAAGAAGTAACGTGTTGCTGATGTGTAGGATCAAAGGCCGCCCGCAAGGGCGGCCTTTTCGTTTCTGTCTTGGGCCTCGTCAGGGGCGACCCAATTCCGAATCAACAAAAATGAAAACCATTGTTATCGCGTTGGCCGCCTTCTCGGTTGCCGCTTCGGCGTTCGCTCAGGGCACAGTCAACTTCGCAACCCGTTCCGGGACCATCGTGAACGCTCCGGTGACCTATGCGGGCGGCGGGCCCGTCGTCGGAACCGGTGCCGCCGCTGTTTGGGGTCAGCTGTACGCCTCGGCTCCCGGTGGAACATTGGCGCCGGCGGGTGCGCCCGTTCCGTTCCGCTCCGACGCTGGCGCGGGCTACATCACGGCGGGTGGCACGATCGAAATCCCCGGTACGACCGTGGGTGGCTCCGCCCAGGTCAAGCTCGTTGCTTGGGCCGCGTTCATGGGTGCCACCTATGCTGAAGCGCTGGCCAAAGGTCAGGGCAATTTGGGTGAATCTGCGGTGCTGACGGTCAACGGCCTCGGTGGGGGAACCACGCCTCCGGCGCTGCTGGCTGGTTTGCATGGCTTCTCCTTCTCCGTTATTCCCGAGCCCTCGATCGCCGCTCTCGGTCTTCTTGGTGCGGGTCTCCTGCTGATGTTCCCTCGCAGGAAGTAGGGTGCTGCTGTTCCGCCACAAACCAGTGGCGTAGTTGCCATGACCCGAACGCCCCCCATCGGCACTGTGGGAGAACTTCGATTCGTTGTGGAAAGTCGACATGCGATCGATTTCGCGACGGATGGGATGCCTGAGGTTCTCTCGACTCCGTGGCTCGTCTGGTTCCTGGAGCACGCGGCACGCGCGGCCGTCCTTCCGTGGCTCGACCCGGGAGAAAGCACAGTCGGCACAGAGATCGAAGTTCGACATCTCGCCGCGACGCTTGTCGGTGACGAAGTCGTCTGCAAGGCGCGCATCGTTCGTGTCGACGGTGGTGAAATCTCCTTCCGCGTCGAGGCGCACGACGCTTCCGAGTGCATCGCGACAGGGTTTCACAAGCTCCGCGTCATTCAGGTCGACCGCTTCGCGGCGAGGGTCCATCGAAAGGGAAAGGGCGGTCGCTCGGTGAGTTGACGCCCGGATGGTCCGGGTTGGATCGCTCCAGGTGTCTCTCGGTGGAGTCCCGGCCGCGCCGGGTGGGTGAATTCCTGGATGAATTGCCCGCTTCGGGCGCGGATTCGCAAGCGACAGTCAAAGTATGGCATGGGTCGGAAGGCGGGGAGGGCGCCCGCTGGGTACAAAGACAGCACGGCCTCGGTGGCCGGTTTCGCGCTCGAATTGCGCGGAACGGATTGTACCCAGCCCAACCCATGAACCGTCTCACGGCATTCTCAGCATCGATCTTCGCAAGGCGTCATCCGGCCGTTCTCGTGTGTGCCTTGGCCGCTTCCAGCGCCTGTCTTCACGCTTCAACCAACAATTTCGTCGTCCCAAGCTTCCGCAACGCCGCCGACAGCGAGATTGGGTACTGGGAGAACTTCACGGTTGCGTACGGCGCTCCGGGCAATACCGCGACCATGACGGGCAGCACGACCGGGGCGACGTTGACCCAGACGTTGAGCCCGTCGGCTTTCGTGACGGGGAGCGGCAATCTCTACGATCCCGCGGAGGCGACCGGCTTCGTGCTCAGTGATTCGACTCCGTTCACGCTGGGTACGGTGGTCCTTCAGATCAGGACGCTCGGAGCCGAACTCAAGTACGACGCGATCCGGCTCACCCACACGGACGCGAACGGAACCCACGCGCTGGAACCGTTGTCCAGGGTCGAACTCGACCGCGGAACGGTCCTCGGCGCCTCGGTGTCATCGCTCTGGCAATGGGACCTCACCGGGCTGGGAGTGACTGACTACTCGATCAACTGGGAGTCCGACGGATCGAGCCTGAGCCTGGATTCGGTCACCTTGGATACGTGGAACAGCTTTTCGGCGGTCCCGGAACCGTCGATCGCGACCATGCTTTGGCTCGGATTGGGGGTGGTCTGGGGATTGGGAAGATGGGGAAGGGCTCGGGGATGACTCGATCCTGTTTGGATTCAGGTTCGATCGCGCGTGCGATCGTGTGGGGCCTTCTCGGGTGGAGCTTTTGCCTGGTCGCTGGAGCGCAGCCGTTCTCCGGCAGGTTGGATCGTCCGTCGCTGGATCGATGGATGTACCCGTTCAATGCCACGCCAGGTTCGCGGCCCGCGGCGGCGGTGTTTGGAACGTTGGGGGACGAATCCGGCGTGGACAGCCGCCACGGCCAGTTTCTGCTGGGTTTTGATCTCTCAGGCGTTGCGGCGACAAATCGCGGCCCTGATCGGTACCTCGTGAAACGGGTGAGTCTTTCGCTCGTCGTGAGCCGGGATCGGGCGTACCCGCTGGACCCGACCGAGGATCCGATGGCCAGCTATCTGGATCCGATGGATGCGGGAAGCATCCCGGACGAAGATCCCGGCCGACCCGTTGAGTTGTTCGGAGTCGCCTATCGAAATGGATTCTCGGCCTCGGAGTTCAAGGAGGATTCCCCTTTCGGACCGTCGGACGCGGGTTTGCGCAATGCCTTTGCGGCGGGGTTCGGTGGGAAAGGGCGTTTGGTGGACGTGGGCAACAGTGTTGGGAAGTCCTCGGAGACGTTTCCGCAATTCGACGCGCGTCCCTTTGCGTTGGGTCAGGTGGAAGGTTGGCCGTCGGGGGAACCTGTTCCCGCGGGCAGCGTGATGACGTTCGACCTCAATCTTGAGGATCCGTGGGTGCTGGGCTACGTCCGCGAGGCGCTCAACGCGGGCCAGTTGCGGGGAATGGTGACGAGCCTCCACGAATCGGGATTTGGCGGCGCGCCCACCTTTGCCGAGTTTTACACCCAGGACAGCGTGGTGGGAGTGCCTCCGTCCCTCGAGATCGAGGGGACAGTGATTCGTGAATTGGATACCGACGGGGACGGATTGCCCGACGATTGGGAACATTTTCACCTGGGCGGCTTGGAATCGTCGGGGGGCGACGACGACGACTCGGACGGCGTCTCGAATCTCGACGAATACCGCTTGGGGACCCGGCCAGACGAGGCCGGCGACACCGGGGCGCTGAGCGTGGCGCGCGCGCGCGACAACGGCGGGATCCGGATCGGTTTCCGGCATCACGCCAACCGAGCCTATCGGATCGAGGAGACTCGCGACGGCGTGGTTTGGAAAGAGGCGGTGGCGGGGACGCTGGAACACAGGATTCGGGAGGGGCGAGTGGTGTGGGAGGAGGCGCCGGGCGTGGAAGATCCCAAGCCCGTTGTCGGTACCGAAGGGCGAGCCAGGCTCTTTCGGGTGGCGTCCTGGTGGGACGGCGAGGAGATGTCCGATGCGCGCTGAAGCAAGCCCTTGTCGGATGGATTTCCCGGGAGCCAAGGGGATCCAGGTTCGCCGGACAGGTCCGCGGGCGTTCACGTTGGTCGAGTTGTTGGTGGTGATCGGGATCATCGCTATCCTGGCGTCGCTTTTGCTGCCAGCGTTGGCGCAGGTCAAACGGCGCGCGCGGATGGTGGAGGAGATTTCGTCCGCGAGGCAGCTGATGCTGGGTGTCCAAATGTACGCCTTGGAGAATTCGGATGCGGTGTTGCCGGGGTACGCGGCCGATCCGGACGCGCGCGACGACCGGGGACAGGTGTTGTCCTTCCCCGTCAACGCGCGCTACCCGTGGAGGCTGTCGCCGTACCTGGGACAATCGTTGGAGACGATCTACTGCGCGGACAACCGCGCGTACCTCCGCAGGATCCGGTCGGCGAGTCGGGAGGAGTACGTTTATGCCGCGAGCGTCTATCCCTCGCTTGGGATCAACTCCTATTTCATCGGCGGCAACGAAACGGAATTTCCGGCGGTGGCGGCGAATGATCGATTTGGAGCCGGCACGGTCGTCGTGCGGTTCGATGATGCGACGAGACCGGCGGATCTTGGCGTTTTCTTTTCGGCGCGTTCGGCGACCGCTGGGCTCCATGCCAATGGATACTTCCAGGTTCACGCCCCCTACCTCACGGCTCGCCGGTGGGTCGGAGAATGGAATCCGCTCGCGGAACCGAAGGACTGGGGCTTTGTCGCGCCGCGGTATTCGGGAAAGGCCGTCATTGCCGCCATGGACGGCCACGCGACTGTTCTGGGGCTGCGCGAATTGCAGGACATGCGCCGCTGGTGCAACCGCGCGGATCGACCGGACTTTGTTTTGGGAGCCACGAATTGACTCACTATGAAAAACCATCGACGAATAGCCGTTCTGACGCTGATGGGTGTCCTTGTTTTGGACGCCGGCGCGTCGGATTCCGAATCCACCATGCCGCCTAACTCCCCTCCCGGGTCCGTGCTGCCGCCCATGCCTGAAGCGGTGACAAGCTTTGGCGCCGCGTGTCTGGACGGCTGGCTGTATGTGTTGGGAGGCCACAAGGGGGAGCGGCACGAATACTCCGCGCCCATGGTTTCGGGGGCTTTCCATCGCCTGAAACTTTCCGACGGGAAGTCCTGGGAGACCCTTCCCTCGGCCGAGCCCGGGCAGGGCCTGGCGATCGCCGGTCATGGCGGCTCGGTCTACCGGGTCGGCGGCATGGCGGCCAGGAATCAGCCGGGTGAGAAGTCCGACCTCCATTCGAAGGACCTCGTCGCGCGGTATGATGTTCGCGCCGGATCCTGGGAGTCGGTGGCCCCGCTGCCGGAGCCGAGGTCGAGTCATGACGCGGTGGTGTTGGGTGACAGCCTGTATGTGGGGGGTGGGTGGACTCTCGCGGGTGGATCCTCGAAGGGCGTCTGGTGCGACCATCTGTTGCAACTCGACCTGAAGGCGGGTGCTTCCGAGTGGAAAGCCGTTCCCCAACCGTTTCGACGCAGGGCGATCGCCATGGCGGGTTCGGGCACGCGGCTCTACTTCCTCGGGGGTATCGACGCGGAGGGCAAGACGTCGTCGGAGGTCGACATCTTTGAAGTGGATACCGGCGTTTGGTCCAAAGGGCCGGACCTGCCGCCTGGGCCGATGAAAGGATTCGGGTGCTCCGCGATCGCGCAGGCGGGGGCGATTTACTCGAGCGGAATGAAGGGGGAACTTTGGCGTCTTGAACCGGACGGAACCGCCTGGACGGTCGTCGGCAAGCTGGCCAATCCGCGGTTCTTCCATCGCCTGGCTCCGGCCGGAACCGGGCATCTTGTGGTGGCCGGTGGTGAGGACAGCGAGGGCAAACTCAACAGCCTGGAGGTGTTCGATCTGGCGGGCCTTGCGAAGGCGAAGGAAGGGGGGCGGCCGTGAGAAGCTTCAGGATTTCACGAGAATGGATGCGCTGGTTTCTGGGGGCGCTGCTGGTGTTCTCGGTTGGGACGGCGAGGGCGCATTCCGTCTGGATCGAGGCCACTCCGTCGGGCGGACTGGCGCTGCGCTTCGCTGAACCGGACGGAAAATTTGAGACTTCGCCCGGCCATCTGGACGAGTTGACGGTTCCAGCGGCCTTCATGATCAGCGCCGAGGGTTCCCAGGTCGTTCTGGAAGCGGAGAAACAGCGGGACCGCTTTGAGTTCAAAGCGGGAGTTTCGAAGCAGGCGGCGGGCGCGGAGGCGAGCTACCTCGTCATGGGGCCGCCCGGGGGTCCCGGCCGGCGACCGGTCTGTTACGCCCGCTGGCATCCGTGGGGGGCGGGTCCGGCGACGCCTTTTCTCACCTTGGACATCGTCCCGACGGGGAAGCCGGGCGAGGCGCGGGCGTATTTGCGCGGCAAGCCGCTGGGCGGCGTGCGGGCGATTTGGCGGACGCCGGACGAACGGGAACAGGAGCTGACGGCGGATGCGGAGGGCTATTTCCGCTTCAATCCCACGCAAGCGGGAATCCACCATCTTCGCATCGCGCGGCACCGTGAACCGCTGGCGGGCTTTCACCTGGGAAGGTCCTACGACCAGACGAGTCACAACGCGTGTCTGACCTGGGAACAGAAATGAGGTGGCATCGATCCTGTCCCTTGAACCTGGAGACGGCAGATTCAACCACGGAAGGCACGGAGCACACGGAAACGGAGGGTGCTGGTGAGTTGTTGGCTACCCTGCGGAAGGTGAACTGGACTCTGTTTGCAACCCACTCTCATTCCGTGTTTTCCGCATCACCCGTGGTTGTTGCCGCCGTTCGCAGGTTGAATCGCCTGGCGGCGGCGCTGTGCGCGCTGGGGCTTTTTCTGGGGGTGGGGAACGTGCTGCCGGCCACGGAACGGGGCGACGACTGGCCCGGGTTCAGGGGACACGGCGACTCGATCGCGGGTCCCGGGGACTATCCGGTGACGTGGTCGGAGTCCGTGAACATCGCGTGGCGGATACCGCTCGCCGGGGTGGGGCAGGGTTCGCCCATTGTCTGGCGGGGAACGGTCTATTCCCTCTGTGTCGAGGGAGGAAAGAAGGAGCGGCTCGTTGTGGAGGCGCACGATCTGTCGACCGGCCGGGGGCTGTGGAAGTTCTCGACGAATTCCGCGCTTCCCGAAGCGGTCTCCGACATGCGAAGCCGCTCCGCGCCGACGCCTGTGGCGGGTCCGGAGGGAGTCTTCGCGTTCTTTGAGAGCGGAGATTGCCTGGCGCTGGATCACGACGGGAAGTTGATCTGGCATCGGGTGGTGACGGAGGAGGTTGGCGAACTGACTGGAAACCACGGCCTGGGTGGATCGCCGGTTCTCGCGAGCGAGACTTTGGTCCTGCCGATGGATCAGGAGCGGCCCGCCCGGCTTCTGGCGTTGGACCGAAAGACGGGCGCCACACGGTGGAGCGCGCCACGACCCGGTCGCACGGGCTGGAGCACGCCGATTGTCGCGGGCTCCGGATCCCTGGAGCAGGTGGTCGTCAGCTGTGGAGGCGCGGTGTCGTCGTATTCCGCGAAGGACGGAGGGCCTCTTTGGGAGGTGGGAGGGCTCATCAAGAATCTCGTGCCTTCCCCAACGCTCCGAGGCGATCTGCTGGTGGTCGGTGCGGGAGGCAAAGGTTCCAATCGTGCCTTTCGATGGGACGGAGGAACGAACGCGCCGGCGGCGGCTTGGGAGGCTCCGGACGTGACGTCGGGTTTCGCCTCGCCCCTGGTTCACGCTGGCCGCGCCTATTTTCTCGCCTCGGCCGGCATTCTCAGCGCCGTCGAGTTGACGACAGGTCGGGCCTTGTTTGACGTCAGGCTTCCGGACTCGGCCTGGGCGTCGCCGGTGGGAGCCGGAGACCATGTCTACATCTTCGGCCAACGCGGCACGACGACGGTCATTGAGGCTTCGGACAACTATCGACCGGTGGCGACCAACACCGTCGCCGCGGACTCGAAAATCGTCGGCGTCGCGGCGAGCCGGGGTCGATGGATTGTCCGTGCCGAGGGGGAACTGCTGGGGATCGGACTGCCGACCCGGTGATGTGACGTGACGGATCGGAATGCGCGTCGGCTTGCGCGGATCTCCCCGCGGGGGGATTTCCGGAGGGACCCGCGTCGCGCAACGGACCGCTAATTTGCCGCAATCGGCGGAGGGACGCGGTCCGAAGGAAACGGGCAGGCTCGGCGGGATGCGAGACCGAGGATGATTGAGTCGATGTTCGCCGAGGCACCGGTCTGGCGATCCATCGGTGCGGGATGGCGGCCCTTGTTCGGAAGCTTCGAGGAGCTCGGATTCAGCTTTGAGTTTCACGACTTCTCGAATCGGCCGGCCCTGGACTGGGGACGGAGTTTTCATCCCGGGGGTGTTGAAGTCTGCCTGAATCTGGACGGGGAGGGCACGATCCAGAGCCCGGACGGGACCATCCGGGTGCCGCCCGGCTGCACTTGTCTGTATTATCAAGGTGCGCCGCCGCTGACGGCGCTTCGGCAGGCTGGGTTGCGGCACCGGTTCATCACCGTGGAATTTTCCGCGGCGTACCTGGCGCGTGAGTTTTCGGAGAACGTCGAGTTCCTGCATCCCCTGGTGCGTCGGGCGATCCAGGGAACGGATCTGAGGTCGGAGGTCCAGCCCGTCGAACCGATTCCGACGGCTCTATTGGCCCAGGTGGACAGTCTGCAACGCTGTCCCGTCTTTTCGAAGGCGAGGGAGATCTGGTTTCGGAGCAAGGCGTTGGAGTTCGCGTCGTGCCTGTTTTTTCGCCCTGCGGAAGGTGAACTTTTCTGCACGCGCGCGCAGCGACTTGGACGGGAGAGGGTGGAGCGGGCGAAGATCCTGCTGCGGGAAATGATGCACGAGCCGCCCAGTCTCGAGGAACTGGGGCGGCTTGTGGGATGCAGTCCGTTCTACCTGAGCCGGCTTTTCTCGCAGGGGACGGGCATGACGATTCAGCAGTATCTCCGGCGCATCCGCCTGGAACGCGCGGCCGAACTCCTGCGGACCGGGAAATGCAACGTGACCGAGGCGGCGATGGAGGTCGGGTACAGCAGCCTCAGTCATTTCAGCACGTCGTTCCGGGAGTTGTTCGGCTGTTGCCCGGGACTTTATCCGCTGAAGACGCCGTCGCAGGCGGGAAGGTCATGAAGGGGCGCGACCCGCTTCGAGCAGCAATTCTTCGATGCCGGGCAGCCGATACCCACGGCATAGGCTTTGGATTTTGGGATCTCGGCGTTGACGCCGAGATCGATATCGTCCGTCAGTCTCAAGAACCGGTGGGCCGCCACGGCCACGCCACTGATCACCAGCGCTTCAATTCCATGATGCTCCAGGACGTTCAGGACCGCCTCCGCCGCCCGCAATAGAGCCTCTGGATCACCCTCAGTCACGTTGGTCCGCCCTTCGCTTGGGAGTCGGGTCCCTCCGTTGGCGCGATCCAAGCGAAGCGTCGCCGCATCGACAAGGCTGCCTTGACCCGCTCCTCGATGGTCAGGGATGCGATTCGGCGCGCCTCGGCATCGGACGCGGCCCTCGCGGTACGGCTTGGACGCGGACGTAGCTCCGCGGACGGTTCAGGCCGGAGGTCATCCATGGCGTGACACTCCCCAACCGGCGAGGATGAGGCAAGGGGTGAATCCCCAATTGGGGAGAGCACAAAAGACCTGTCCCTTAGTTGGGGCGCCCGCCCTGGATATTCTGCTCTTCCGTGAGCCAAACGGGGAGGTCAGGCCAGCAGGGCTTGGACGACGTGGCCGTGGACGTCGGTCAGTCGGTAGTCACGGCCGCCGTGGCGGAAGGTGAGGCGTTCGTGGTCGATGCCGAGGAGGTGGAGGATCGTGGCGTGGAAGTCGTGCACGTGGACCTGGTTCTCCGCGACCGTGGCGCCGAGTTCGTCGGTGCTCCCGTGGGTGATGCCGCCCCGGGTGCCGCCACCGGCCAGCCAGGATGAGAAACAGGCGCTGTGGTGGCCGCGGCCCTTCTCGCCGTCGACGCCCGGGGTGCGTCCGAATTCGGTGGTCCAGACGACGAGGGTGTCCTCGAGCATGCCGCGCTGACGAAGGTCCTTCAGCAGGCCGGCGATGGGCTGGTCGATGTTCTTCGCGTGCTTCGCGTGTTCGGCCATGTCGCCGTGCTGATCCCAGTTGTGGCTCGAGGTGCCGTCGACGAGTTCGACAAAGCGGACGCCGCGTTCGACGAGGCGACGGGCGACGAGGCAGGGCCAGCCGAAGCCATCGGTCTGGCCGCGTTTCATGCCGTACAGGGCGTGGGTGGCGTCGTCCTCCTTGGACAGGTCGAACACCTCGCGGGCGTCGGTCTGCATGTGGAAGGCCGTTTCGAAACTGCGAATCCTGGCGGCGAGCACGCTGTCATGCCCGTGGGCGTTGAGATGCCGCTGGTTCATGGCGTCGGCGAGGCCGAGTTCGAGTTCCTGGAGCTGGGCCGGGCGGGTGCGGCGGTCGAGGTTGGCGATGGGTTCCTTGCCGGGAACGACGCGGACGCCCTGATGGTAGGCGGGCAGGAAATCGTTGTTGAAGATCTGGGTTCCGGCGTAGGGCGATCCCGCGGAGATGGCGACAAAGGAGGGCAGGTTCTGGTTCAAGGTCCCGAGGCCGTAGCTGATCCAGGATCCGATGGCGGGCCGCGAGAAGAAGAACGAGCCGGTGTGGATGCCGAGGGTGGCCTGATAGTGCTCGTTGTCGTTGCCCTTCATGGACCGGACGAGGCAGACCTCGTCCATGCATTCGCGGAGGTGGGGGAAGAGATCGCTGACCTCGGTTCCACATCGTCCCCCGGGTCGAAACGTCCAGCCGGGCTTGAGCAGGCGCCGTTGCTGATTCGAGAGGCCGCCACCGACTCCGAGCGTTTTTCCGTCCGCGGCGAAGAGGGCTGGTTTGGGGTCGAAGGTGTCCATGTGGGACACGCCGCCGTTCGAGAAGATGAAGATGACGCGCTGGGCTCGGGCCGGGAAATGAGGCGGCTTGGGGGCGAAGGGGCTGCTCGTGAGTCCGGTTTCGGCTTCGGTTTCGGTCTCGGCGAGAAGGCGGGAGACGAGTCCGGGCAGGAGGAGGGATCCGCCCACGAGCGATCGCAGCACTTCGCGGCGACGGGGGTGGATGGGGGTCGGTTTCATGGGCGGGGAAATTCTCGGAGAATTGGACACGAGTTGGGACCTTGAACCCGGATGGGCCCCACACGGAGGCGCGGAGGCACGAAGGGGGAAGAACTCATCGGCTGATCCCCGTGTCGCAGTGCCTCCGTGAGAGAATTCCGGTTCATGGAAGGTCAATCGACGT
>JBFWOK010000126.1:0-21791 GCA_050250555.1 Limisphaerales bacterium | reverse complement strand
GTGGTAGTACCCGACCGCCCGATCCTTCGGAATGCGCAACCTCGCGATCCTCATGACGCCCGCGACCCTGCCCGAGCCACTCCGCCCCCGGCAAGCGCTTTCTACTAAATACCTGTCCCTTAGTACTCTTTCTCCCCCGGCAAGCGCTTTCTAACTAAATACCTGTCCCTTAGTACTACAAGACGTACGGTCCTGACCGTACGCCAAGACTTCGTTCCGAGACAAATCCGCCAGGTCCACCGCGGGCCATTGTCCGCCGGGAGCCCGTTCTAGTGGGCACCGACCCCGGAGCGGATCGATGAGAACGCTTCGAGCGCTGCGATCCTCGAGGCCGAGAGACTGACGGCGGGTTCCGGATAGTCGACACCCAGGCGAACCCCGGAAGCACGTAACTCATCGGGTGGCGCCTCCCACGGCGCATGGATGTGTTCCGCGGGCATTCGCGCCAACTCGGGGACCCATTGCCGCACGTAGGCGCCTTCGGGATCGAACTTCCGGCCCTGGCTCACCGGATTGAACACCCGGAAGTACGGGGCGGCGTCGGCCCCGCATCCGCCAACCCACTGCCAGCCGAGCGTGTTGGAGGCGAGATCGGCATCCACCAGGGTGTCCCAAAACCAGCGGGCGCCTTCGACCCAGGAGATGCGGAGGTTCTTCACGAGCCACGAGCCGACGACCATTCGGACGCGATTGTGCATCCAACCGGTCGCCCAGAGCTCCCTCATGCCGGCGTCCACCAGCGGAACGCCGGTTCGCCCACGTTTCCAATCGGCGAGCGCCTGCCCGTCCTCGCGCCAGGGGAATTTCTCGAACTGACTCCTCAGGGGACGCTCAGGCGTGAAGGGAAAATGAAACAGGAGATGGTGGGCGAACTCCCGCCAGCCGACCTCCGCCAGGAACTGTCCGGTCCGCCAGTCCTTCGCGAGGGGACTCGCCCTCTTCCCGGCCGCCTCCCGGACCGCGTGCCAGACCTGACGCGGACTGATCTCTCCAAAATGCAGGTGGGGTGACAACCGGGAAGTCCCCGGTTGATCGGGCCGATTGCGGCCGTTCTCGTAGTCCCACGCGGCGTTCGAAAGGAATCGATCCAGGTTTTCCAGGGCGCCCCGTTCGCCAGGTCGCCAGGATTGTTCCAAGCCGACGTCCCAACGGATCGCGGGGAGCAGTTCCAGAGATTCGATCGGGTCCGAGGCGGGCGGTGACGCGGGCGAAACCAACGCCGCCGGTGGCTTCAAGGGCGTAACCGGATCCGGGCGGCCAAGACACGATTTCCAGTAGGGGGTGAACACCTGGAACGGTTGACCCGACTGGTTCTTGACGGTCCAGGGCTCGTTGAGCAGGGACGTGCTGAAGCTCTCCGCCACGACCCCGGTTTCGCGCAGCGCCTCCTTGATCCGAGTGTCCCTCGCGATCCCGGCCGGTTCATAGCAGCGCCCCCAGACCACCTTCGCCGCGCCGGTTTCGCGGACCAACCGGATCAACGCGTCCAGGGAAGGCCCGCGCCGGATCACGAGGTGGGAACCGAGTTCGCGCAACCGCGCGTCCAGCGCAACGAGCGAATGGTGCAGCCACCAGCGCGACGCCGCGCCGGGCTCCCAGGGTGACTCCTCCTCCGGCGCCCAGATGAACACCGGAATGACGGGACCGCCCGACGCGACCGCCGCCTCGAGCGCCGGCTGATCCTCCAGCCGCAAATCCCGACGGAACCAGACCAACGTGGAGGCGGGTGCTTTCGGCATGTTCAGGCCGCCGACGGGAGCACGACTCCGCCGGAATTCAACTTCACAGCAACCTCACGGCAATCGCGGCGTCACGATGCGGTAGAAACGCGTGGGATCGGAAGCCGCCGAATTCCCGAGGGGAACGTCCACGTCACAGTCGCAGTCCCCCGCCTCCAGGTGGCGCACCACCTCCCAGGCGGCTCCGTCCGCATCGCGTCGCGAAAGAATCGTGTAAGTGCGCCCCTTCGCCACACGCGCCCCAAGCAGGAACTTTCCGTCGGCGGTCCTGACACCCAGGAGGCGCAAGACGCTTTCCCTGTCGCGCGGGTGCGTTCCGCTATCGAATTCATTCCGATTCGATTGACCGTCATCGTCCGGGTCCGCGCCTTCGCCGCTGATGGACGGCTGACCCAGTTCCGCCTCGGAAAAATGCCGGCGCAACCAAGTGTCGAAGGTCTCTCCGCCTCCGCCGGTGACATCGACGGTCACCGAGTCAGTCACGGTCGACGCCCCGTCGTTCACGGAAAACCAGAGAACGTATCTTCCAGCCACCGGGAAAGTCACCGTGGGCCGCGACGTGTTGCCGGCGGTGATCGTCGACGCCGAGGGTCCCTCGGTCTGGGTCCAGGACAGCGTCGCCACGCCGGGTGACAACGGCAGACCGTCGTCGGTGAATTGCCCTGTCAAGCGCACCCCCTGCCCCGCCACCGCCTGAAGGTCCGGTCCGGCGTCCGCGGTGGGCGGTCGATTGGCCGAGGTCACCTTCGCCTCGAGTCGCAGGTCGAAGCTGACATCGGTGCTCGTCGAATTCTGCTGGTGAACCTCCACCGCCAGAATGTTGGACCCGGACACCAGCACGGCGGGGTCGACGGTCTGGGGAAAGAACGTGGACTCATCGGCGCCGCCCACCACCTCCGACGCCACGGTCGATGAGGTCACGTTGCCCTCGGGCATGTTCGATCGGAACACGAGCTGGTTGTTCAGGTACACCATGGCGCCGTCGTCGCGAAGGAGGTGCACGGTGAGGTCCGTGACGGAATCGAGGTCCGACACGTTGAATGTCCTGCGGAAGTAAAACGTCGTGGAGCGGGCTCCATTCACGGCCGACCGAAGCGATGTGACCTCGTCACCGTCGCCATAGCCGAACTGGGCGTTGCCCTGCCGCCACGCGGCGTCGTTGAAGCCTGCCTGGCGCCAGGCGGTGCCCTGGTTGGAGCCGTCGTCCAGATACCGCCACGACGAACCCGACGCGATCCAGGTGGCATTCTCCGCCGGCCGCCGAACCACAATCACGACGTCGTCGGTCCGGCTCCGTTCGCCGTCCGTCGCGGTGAGTCGGAGCGTGTAGGTGCCGGTGCCGGGAAGTCGGACCACGCCGTTGGTGCGGGACGCATCGTCGAAGTCCGCCACACCCGGCCCGCCGACCTGGCTCCACGCGAAATCCGTCCGACCCGGCGCCACCGGCAGTCCGTCGTCGGCGCCCCATCCCTCCAGCGTGACCGCCATGGGGAACAAGGTTCCTTCGACCTCCCGGTCCGAACCGGCCATCACCTCGGGCGCGCGATTGCCGTCATTGGGATACCCCGGGGACGGCTCACCGAAACTGGCGCGCCATGAGAGGGGATCATCCGCGAAATCCACCGACGGCTGGCGTTCCAGGGAGATTCCCCCGGCGGAGGCCTGGACCGGCCACGGCGCCTGGTCGTCGTACCTCACGCGATCGACGGCGAGGTAAGGCACGAACCAGCTTCCATCCGGAAGCGGGTCCGGCTTGTCCGGTCGCTCGAGGGTGAGGGTCTCACCGCCGGACTGAAGCACCCCTGAATAGGGACCGAAGACCAGGGCCGATTCGGGAAGCCCCTGTCGTTCGCGGAACACCTGGGGATCGGAAGCGGTCACCACGGCAAGTCCCCCCGGTGGCAGAACGACACCGATTGGGAACTCGAAACCGATTCCCTCAATGCGCCAGGTGTTGGTTGGCGCGAGCAGGTCGTACAAGGGCACCGGCAACGCCGTGATATTCCGGATTTCGACGAATGGCGCACCGACCCCGCCCGGGACGTAAAGGATCTCATTCAGAACGACCGGACCGATGCGCGGACCCAGGTTGGGTTCGGACATCGAATTCTGTCGTTGGGCCGGATAATGGATCGCTCCAACGCTGTTGGTGAAGCGGCCGAAGGTCACGGCGTTTTCGGCGGCACCGAATTCGAAACCGTCGCTGAACCCGGTGAGATTGCCGGTGGCGTCGGCGCTCGAAAGCCACACGCCATCCCCGTACGAACTGAACGTGAACGAATTCGGACCGTCTTCGGGACGGTTGTAGTCCAGTTCCGAAAACACCACATAACCCCTGGGTGGGATCACCCGCCCCGCGGGGATCCGATACTTCTTGGGGGATCCGCGATCGTCGGAAAGCCACCACCCTCCGATGGGTGCCGGCGCGTCGTTGGGATTGAAGAGTTCGACGGCATCGACCAACGGAGGATCCGTATGCGTGAGAATCTCGTTGACGAGCACCGGCAGCAGGCCCTCGGGCGCGTCGTCGGCCCCCGGCGATCCGCCCGTGCGCGAACTGGCCCGCCATTGGGACGGATCGTCCGGGTTCGGCATCGGGACGGTTCCCGAGGGAACGAGGCTGAATCCCTGCCCGTCCGCGAGGGCCGGCCAGGGCGGCCGGGTGTCATAGGTGACGGAGGTCAGGGGTGTGCCGACGGCATGGACAAGCGTCAGGCGTTCCCCGCCGTTGTTCAGGGCCCCTTCGTAGACGCCGGCCACCGTCACGCCGGGGTAGCGGCTCTTGAAGGCGACCGAGTCCCGGACGAGAACGGCGAAGGCGCCCGCCGCGAGGCGGGTTCCATTCGGGAACTCGTACCGGATCCCGTCGGTGAAGTAAACGCCGCTCAGGTCCAGCGTCGCGCGCCCCGTGTTCTTGAGTTCGAGGAACTCGAAGTCATCGCCGTCGCGGTCGGCGGTCCCCGTGGGGTGGTAGTGGATTTCATGGATCACGAGATCCTTGAAGGTCTGGATCACCACGAAATCGGCCTCCGTCAGGGCGCTCCAGACTCCGTTCTCGAGGGTCCGCGCCTTGACGGTCACCGATTCCGTCAGCGCGACCGGCGACTGGTAGCGGCGCGCCGCGGACCCGATTCCGCCTCCGGGTTGGCGGGGATCGGACCCGTTGAGGGTGTAGTAGATCGTCGCGCCGTTGGGAGCCATCAGGAGCCCGAACCCGTTCGAAATGGGGCCTCCCTCCTGGTTGAACTGAGGGGATGCCACCTGGGGAAACAGTCCGTCGTTCCGCAATTGCTGGAGCACCACCGCCGATCGGCCGGCGATGAAATTGAGATTCTGCTGCACGGCGCCGAGCCAGTCGTCGTCGCGGGTGAAGGGATCGGACGCCCGCTTGCTGTCGCCCCAGCGCGCTGACTCCGCCACGACGGCGCGGTCGATCTCGGCGCGGCGGCGGAGGTACAGTTCCCGGGCCTTCGCGGGGGTGAGCACCCCATTGCCGAAGAAATGGCGCCGGATGCGATCGCCCACCTGGAGCCGGAACTCCGCGCTGCCCTGGAGCTTCTGCCAGAGCCACTGGGGATTGCTCTTGCTCACCGACGAGTCCCCGGCCGAGAAGGGCCCCGTCCGATCCGAGTTCAGGTCGAGGAGGGTGTGCTCGGCGTCATGGACGAAGAACTGGAAACCGCGATCGCGGGTGACCCTGTTCCAGATTCCGAAGTAATTGTTCGGACTGGAGTTTCCGAGGAAGTTCGAAATCGGCGCGTCGAGATTCCCGCCCCACAGAATGATCAGCATGTAGTCGATGAGGTTGTCGGCGTCTACATACACGGGATAGTCCGGGTTGCGGGTTCCGTCGGGGTTCTGTCCGAGCAACCTGCGGTACAGCGTGTCGTTCACGCCCGGCTTCACGAGGTTGTAGAGGGTGGTCCAGGACGAGAGGTTGCCGTCGGTGGCGACCGTGTTGTAGACGCCGGCCTCGACCTTGATCACGTCGTAGTCGTCCTTGTTGCCGCCCAGGTAGGTCTCCGCGTAGCTGGCCTCGGGACGTTCGCACGTGTTGAAGAGCCCCCAGTACTGGCCGTTGATGTAGAGGTGGTAGTAATCGCCGCGTTCACCGGGTTGGCCCATCGCCAGCTGGACGTCGCGGTTGAAGACGTCCCGCATGAACGTCCCCCGCCCGTCGCCCTGGAAGCTCCACGAGTAGTTCTGGAATGTCCGAAGGTCGAACCCGTCGTACTCCTCCGCCGCGCCATCCCCGAACACCGGGTATCGCAGCTTCGAATCCCCGTATTCCTGCCGGAAAAAGAAGCGGAACGCGTGCTTGGGATTGCTCGTGCTCCGGCTGAAGCCGCCCCGGATGCGAATGCCGCCGTCGACCTGAAACTCGGAGGTTCCGTTGGTCGAGATGAGTTCGAGCGACATGGGGCGCTCCCAGGTCCGCCCGTCCTGTCCCGGATTCGCGTAGATGCCGCGCGTCGGATCGAAGAGGTCCGGGAGGTGGACGGTCACGCAGAAGGACGGCAGCAGTTTCAGATCATTCTGAATCGTGTTGCGGTATCGCGGGTCGTTCACGACGTCGGGGTCCATCCCGTAGTCCCGCGTGTTGCTGCCCCAGGACGTCGGCCAACCGGGCGGCGGGGCCCCGGTCGGAGACTGCCGGATGATGTCCGAGGTGAAGAGGTAAGTGTGCGTGTCGACGTTCGACGGCAACCATCCGGCCTTGAACGCGGCCGCCCGCAGCACCGTGGTCCCGGAGATGCGCAACGAACCGGGCCAGACCATTCCGGAAGTCGCCGTGGGCGGCGTCCCGTTGGTCGTGTAGCGAATCTGCACGTCGGGCGTCGCGCACGTGATGGCGAGATCAAAGGGCGCCTGGTGGAACCCACGGTCCACGCTGAACTTCGTGTCCGCCACCCGGTCCACCGAACCGGTTCCATTCGCGGCCCCGGGGGTCGGCGTCGAGAAAAATGCCGGCGTCCCCGACGCGGTCAGTCCGTACGAAACGTCCGTCACCTGGGGCGGGTACTGGGGGGCAAATTCCGTGGCCACGGTCTCGCCGTCGGGTTCGATCAAGGCGAGGTATTCGCCCTCGTCGTTCAGCTGAAAACTCGTGTGCAGATTCGCCCCGGGCACGGCGCGGTCCTTGCCCGACGCAAAAACGACGAGGAACCCCCCGGCCGGTATCGTCACGGCGGGAAAACGCCATTTGCCCGGTACGTCGACGTCGTCGGTGAGGGCCCAACCGGCCGTGCTGACCGCGGTCCCGGACGTGTTCCGGATCTCGATCCAGTCCTCGAAATCCCCGTTCTCATCCGCGCGATTTCTTCCGTTGGACGCCAGGAACTCGGATAGGACGAGTTGGGAGGCGGCCGACGCGGCCACCGCGGAAAGCACCATCCACGACAGCCCAAAACCAATCTTCAGGAGTGACCCTTGGAAACGCATGCGCGCGCAGCGTAACACAAACGACGAAAACCCGCACGCTCGGGTTTAGGGTCTCTATTGAACGAGACAAGAGAACTGTCCTTCAGTCGGAACTGCTCCCCATTTGGGGTGCGGCGCTCGGTGCCGACTTGGATCGCCGCGGCATGGCGAGCCCCACCAAAGCGGTGCGGAGCACCGCATCTCCAAAGAAAAGACCTGTCCCTTCGTCGGTGTCGTCAGGACGGACCGCGCGTGAGGGTCAATTGAGGGTCACGCCGCGGCGGAGGAAGGTCGGTTGGTCCAGGTTGTGGCCGCGGCGGACGGTGGGCTCGCATTTCTCAAAGCGCCCCTTCGTGATGATCTCGAACGGGAGAGGAGCCTGCTGGAGCTTGCGGCGGCCTTTCGGGCGGGAGGTTCCGCGCGATATCAGTTCATCCGCGAGTTCAGGAGTCAGTTCGGGCGGCGGCGGCGCCAGTCGCCGGGCCGTGCGCGACGGCCCGTCCTCGGAGGGAGGTTCGCCCTGGGCGGCGCTCGGGGGCGGAACCCGCGGAAGGTGGTGCGGTTCGTCGCCGGGCTCGTGAAGGACGACCTGTCGGGACGAGGCGACGACGGTCACGGTCAGGCGGTCGCCGGAATTCTCGTCGACGGAAGCGCCGACGACGACCCGGGCGCCGTCGGAGCGTCGGTTCAGTTCGTCCATGATGCGTCGGGTTTCGCCCATGCCGAGGTTGCTGCCCCCGCTGAAGCACACGAGAAGGGACTCGGCCCGACGAAGGGTTTCGCCCCGGGCGAGCAAGGGATGCGCGAGGATGAGGCGCAAGGCCTCCTCCGCGCGTCCCTCCCCTTCGACTTCCACGCGGGCGAAGGCGCTTTCGAGATTGGGGCCGCGGAGCACGGCGCAGATGTCCGCGAAACTGACATTCAGAAGGCCGGGCCGGGTCAGCAGATTCCAGATGCACGTCACGGCGTCCCGGATGTGAAAACTGCTGGCCTGAAATGCCTCCAGGAGAGTCGTCCGATCGTCCGTCAGGAGCAGCATCTTCTCGTTCGGCAGGCAGAGGACTCCGTCGGCGACGGTTTTCAACCGGTGCAATCCGACGAGCGACTGCTGTTGACGGCGGGTCCCCTCGCATTCGAACGGTGTCGTGACGAATCCGAACACCGAAGCCCCGGCCTCGCGGGCCACGCGGGCCACGACAGGGGCGATGCCGGTTCCACTGCCTCCCCCCAGTCCCGCCAGGATGAACACGAGCGAGTATCCCTGGCACGCGGCCTTCAAGGCCGGAAGGTCCTCCTCAGCCGCGGTGCGGGCGAGTTCCGGGTCACCACCAGCGCCGAAACCACGGGTCAACCGGGCCCCGAGAAACAACTTCTCGCACAAGTCGACCGACTGGATCGCGGCCGCGTCGGCGTCCAGGGCCACGTAGGACAAGCCGGCGGGTCCATCGCGGCGCAACACCTGGGCCATCTCGCAACCGGCCCGCCCGATGGCCACGACCAGGGCCGAGTGCGGCGCCTGGGCGAGGCGTGCTTCATTCGCGAGAGGGGCGGTGTGCGTGCTCATAAGGCGAGTGGATCGGGCGTGATCGGTGGAGTGGAACGGTGGAAGTCCGGAAGGGGTTCAGGAGAACATCCGGGCCGGGGACCAGGACGCGAATCGTTTCAGCCCACCGCGTTCACCCTTTTTTTTTCGCTGCTGGCCGGCGCCGAATTTGACGAGGCCGATGGCCGTCGCGAACTCGGGCTGGTCGAGGGCCGACGCGAGACCGCTGATGCCGCGGGCATTCCCCGGAAACGCGGGAAGCTCGAAGACGCGCTCCGCGAGTTCGAGCATTCGCGGGACCCGCGCGCCGCCGCCGCAGAGGAACACCCCGGCCCGAAGGTGATTGAGCCAGCCGGCCTCCTCCATTTCCTCGCGGATGATCTCGAACGTCTCCTGAAGGCGGAGCGACATCACGCAACGCAGATTCTCGACGTGGATCGGCCGTTCCGGGAGGCCAAGTTCGTTTTGGGGGGAAACCGTCATTCCCCGCGCGGAATCGTCGAACACAGCGTCCCCGTGCTCCAGCTTCAGCTTTTCGGCCCTCCCCTGGGGGACCTTCAGGCCGAGAGCGATATCCTGGGACACGTGATCGCCGCCGACGGCGATCACGCCGGTGTGCTTCACGACTCCGCGCGAATAGAGGACGTACTCGGTCACGCCGGCTCCGAGGTCGATGACCAGCGAACCGAGTTCCTTCTGTTCGGCGGTGAGGACCGCGAGCGAGCTCGCGAGACCGTTGAAGACGACGTCCTCGACCTCGATGTGCATACCCTTCACGAGGCGGATCGCGTTCTGGAAGCGGTTGGTCCGACCGTGCACGACGTGCATTTCCACCTCGAGACGATTGCCGAGCATGCCGACCGGATCGCGGATCTCGTCCTGGTCCTCGACGCTGAAGTGCTGCCGGATGGCGTGAACCACGTAGTGATCCGCGGGGATGTTGATCGCCTTGGCGTTGCGGATGACATCATTGACATCGTCGTTCGTGATCTCGCGATCCCTGGAGACGATCGGTTGAACGCCGCGGTTGTTGAATCCCCGGACATGGCCCCCGGAGACGCCGAGGTACACCGACCGGACCTCGACATCGGCCGACACTTCCGCATCCCCCAGGGCCTGCCGAACATCCTCCTCGACGAGTTGGGCTTCGACGATCTCGCCCTTTCGGACGCCGCGTGAGGGGCATTGTCCGAGTCCGATGATGGTCAGCACGCCTTCGGCGTTCACTTCGCCGACCATGGCGCAGACTTTGGAGGTGCCGATCTCGAGGCCGACCACGAGGGGGCGTTTGTCGAGAAATCGAAAATCAAACATGGGGGTTCCTTCGATTCCGTTGGGGTTTGGCGGGCCGGGCGGGTGCCGGAGGTTGCGGTGCGAGGGGAACGGTGCTCGTCGACACCTCCTTCAAGCGGGCCGGGAGATTGTTGGTCACGGAGAGGTCGAGCGACTCGATCAGCATCGCCTGGGAGGACGTGTAGTCGTGGATGCTCCGCCACAGGCGCATCTGACGTTCGAGATCGGTGAATCCGAACGTCAGCTGGGACCCGTCGCGGAGCGTGCCCTTGAGGAATGATCCCGGCGACACATCGATCTCCTCCAGATCGACGAGGGAATACATCGACGAAGCCTCGTAGGCCTGAACGAGCCGGAGCGCCACCGCGACGTGGGGTCGTCGGACGCGCTGCCCGGGAATCACCTCGGCCCGGTCGAGGCCGGTCAGGCGGGTCAGGTGCGCGAAATCGGCCGACCCATCGGGTTTCATCCATTGCGGGTGGAGGGGTGGGAGGACAAAACCTTCGCCGTCCAAATAGTTGGTCTCGGACCAGGCCGAACCGTCGGCGACGTTGAGTCGCCAGATGACCACCTGGACGAGCGGTTCGCGCTCCCAGACGCCGAGGCGAAGGCAATCCGGTCGCAACGCCTCGACCTCGGCCCGTTCGACCCACGGAATCATCTCGAGATCGTGGCGCACCCGGTCGAGGTCGACCGCCAGCAGATTCTGGCCGGGCACCACCCCCGCCCAACGGCGGATCTGATCGGGAAGCAGGCGCCCATGATGGCGCAATTCGATCCTTCGAATCGCGTAGGCTTCATTCCCGTAGACAAAACGCTGGAGCGCCCACTGGTAGGCCTCCCACACCAAAAGGACGCCGAGCGTCGTGCCGCCCACCGCGCCGACCAGCCCGGTCACGGCGCGGAAACGCGCCCGGCTCGCGTCCTTCGAACGCATCTTCACTTCGAGCACGCTCTCGCGATCGTTCCGTCGATTCTTCGTCTTTCGCTTGAACCACATGGTGTCTCAATTCCCGGATTCACGGCGTTCGAGCGCCAGTTCGACCATCCGCCGGCACAAATCGGAAAAACCGATCCCGGCCGCCGCCGCGGCCTTCGGCAGCAGGCTCGTTTCGGTCATGCCTGGAAGCGTGTTGACCTCGAGGACGAAGGGCTTGCCGTCCGGGCGCACCATCACGTCGACGCGCGCGTAGTCCCGGGCTCCGACGGCCCTGAACGCGGCGACTCCGGCCGCTTCGATTCCCGCTGTGACCGCGGGTTCGAACGGGGCGGGGCAAAGATACTCGGTCTCGCCCGCCGTGTACTTGCTCCGGTAATCGTAGCTCCCGCTCTTGGGCCGAACCTCGACCACCGGAAGGGCCCGGCCTTCGAGGATGCCCACCGTCGTTTCGCGACCGGCGATCCGTTCCTCGATCAGGGCCTCGGTGTCATGCACCAGACAGGCCTCCAGGGCGCCGCGCCATTCGTCCCGCCGATCGACGAACCGCAGCCCGACACTGGAACCCTGGCGGACCGGCTTGACGACCAGCGGGGGTTCCCAGTCGGTGGGAAACGGCGCCTCGACTTCGCGAACCACCGCGTGACGCGGAGTCGGCACACCGGCCTCCAGCAGGCGCCGCTTCGTCCGGACCTTGTCGAACGCCACCTCGCTGGCTTCCGCTCCGCAGCCCGTGTACGGGATGCCCAACGCGTCCAATTCCCGCTGAACGGTGCCGTCCTCGCCGAACGTCCCGTGGAGGGCGATGTACACGACGTCGGTTCCTGGAGGGATCGCCCAGGATCCCACCGGATCCACTTCGTTCACCGACCAACCCAGGGAACGCAGCGCCCGCGCCACAGCGGCCCCGGACCGCTGCGAAACCTCGCGCTCGGCGGAGGGCCCCCCGAGCAGGACGCAGATTTTCAGCGGACGGTTCATTCGCCCAGAATCTCCACTTCCGTCTCCATCTCCAAACCGCGCTCTTCGCGGACGCGCTTCCGAATCAGGGCGATCAGCGCCAGGACGTCCGCCGCCGTGGCGGTCCCGTCATTGACGATGAAATTCCCGTGTTCCATCGACACCGACGCCCCTCCCACCCGGGTTCCCTTGAGTCCCAGTTCGTCGATCAGCCGTCCGGCGGGAATCGCGGCGGGATTCTTGAAGATGCAACCGGCGCTGGGAGCCGCGGGCTGGGAGGCCCAACGGCGCGCGTTCAGATCCTTCAGCTTCGCCTCGACATCGGCCGGCTCCGCCCGGGTTCCAACGAACACCGCCGCCAGCGCCACATGGTCGCGGAACAAGTCGCAGCTCCGATAGCGGACGGGCACCTCGGCGGCCGCGCATTCCAAGATCCCGCCGTCGGGCCGCATGCAACGGATCGTTTCGATGACCTCGAACGTGGTCGAGTTCCACGCTCCCGCGTTCATCCGAAGGGCGCCACCCACGCTTCCCGGAATGCCCGAAAGGAATTCCAATCCCGCCACCCCGCGGCGGCGGGCCTCGTTGGAGACCTCCTTCAGCCGGACGCCCGCGCCACATCGGAGGCGAAGCCCTTCCCCGCTGATCCCGGCAAAGGCGGGCCGACCCATCGAGATCACAACGCCACGCACCCCGCCGTCGCGGATCAGGAGATTCGAACCGCGTCCCAGGACACGCCAGGGCACGGCGTGGCGACGCGCCTCCTCCAGAACGATCGCGAGGTCGGACTCGCCGTCGGGTTCCACGAGCAGATCGGCGCGACCGCCCACCCGCAACGTCGTCCGTCGCGCCAGGGGTTCGTCACGGCGGATCACGGAGCCCGGGGAAAGGCGGGCCCCAAGGACGTCCGCCAGCGAGGCGACGGCGGCCGGGTCGCCGTGGCTGGCGGGCGAGGCGTGTGGGGCGGGATCCATGGCGGCGTTCACGCGGTCGCGGGCGGGCTCGCTAGGAGCCTCGACGAGTTGCGATTCGCGCGTGGGTCCATGATCAGCGGAGGTTTTCACCACGAAGGTCATGAGGAGGATGCCTGTCGGGAAGGTCCTGCCATCGCCCGGGTTTCGCGCGCATCGTAGTGAGTCGCCGGCCCGTGGGCGGACCTCGCGCCGCGTCCGCCGTCGGCGGACAACTCCGGACGGGCCGCGGCTACGCTCCCCAGCAACCGCTCCGCCAACACCCGGTCGGCGTCCGGACGTCGCCATTGCGCCAGTCCCGCCTTCAGCCCCGCGCGGACGGTGGCATCGGTCAGCAGGGCGACCACCGAATCGGCGAAGGCCTCGGAGTACGCTTCGGCCTGCGGCATCCAGCGGGCGGCGCCGGTTCGTTCGAAGGCCCGCGCGTTCGCGGTCTGATGATCGTCGGCGGCGTAGGGGTACGGCAGGAAGAAGGGAGGAACACCCACCTCGGCGAGTTCCGCGGCGGACGACGCGCCGGCCCTGGCGACCGCCGCGTCCGCGGCGCCGAGCGCGAGTTCCATCTCGGTCAGGAAAGGCTGGACCCGCGCTTGGACACCGGCATCCCGGTAGCGGGCCCGGACCTTGGCCTCCTCGGCGGGCCCGGTCAGGTGGAGCCATTGAAGGCCGGGAACGCAGCGTGTCACACGGGGAACGGCCGCGAACACGGCTTCGTTGACTCCGCTTGCGCCCTGGCTGCCGCCCATGACCAGCAGGACGGGGCGATCCGGCCGAAGCCCCATCGCCAACCTGCAGGAACCGGCATCGAGGTCCCGGAACTGGCTCCTCACCGGCATGCCCACCACTTCGGTCCTGGACATGGCCAGCCGCCCGGCCGCCTCGGGAAAGTAAACGAACCCCTGCCGGGCGAAACGCGCCAGCCACCGGTTCGCCCTCCCCGGGATGGCGTTGGCCTCGTGAAGCATCACCGCTCCGCCGGCTCGCCTCACCGCCCAGGCCGGAGGGACGCTCGTGAATCCGCCCATCGATAGGAGGGCCGCTGGCGGATCGTCCCGAAAGGCTCGCAGCGCCATGCGGTAGGACCGGTAGCACGCCGCGGTGAAGCCCAGGATTCGCCGGGTTGAGAATCCGATCGCGGGAAGTGTCAGGACGTCGAACCGCGCGTCGCCCCGAAGGGCCTGTTGATCGACCTCCTTCTTGGAAACCACCAGGGTCACCCGGGCACCGGCCTCCCACAGCCGTTCCGCGACCGCCAGACCCGGGTAGAGGTGCCCCCCGGTTCCACCGCAGGCGATCGCCACGCGGACAGCGGCACCCTCCGCGGCCGTCTCCGGGAGGGGCGGAGCCGGGGATGAGGATGGAGATGGGGATGACGGGGTCCGACTCATGCGTTCTGCAGAGCGCTTGCCTCGCGATCGGTTCCTTCGGGAAGGTTTTCCTCGGATTCCTCGCGGGCCGATCGGCACGCGACACTGATCAGGAGCCCCACGAGGGTGAGCATCACCACCAGGCACGACCCCCCGTAGCTGACGAACGGAAGCGCCAGCCCCTTGTTCGGCACCGAATCCGTGCTCACCGCGATGTTGATCACCGCCTGGTAGCCGACCAGGAGCCCGATCCCCAGCGCGATCATCGCGCCGTACCCGTCCGGCGCTTTCCTCGCGATCCGGAGCGCCGCCAGCGAAAAGGCCAGATACGCCGCCACCAGCGGGAGCGTCACCCGCAAGCCCAATTCCTCGCCGATCACGGAGAAAATGAAATCGGTCACCTGCTCCGGAACAAAACCCGACTTGTGGATCCCGTTCCCCAGCCCGAGGCCCGTAATCCCGCCGGAACCGATCGCGATCTTGGATTGCGTCGACTGCAACGCGATGGTTTCCGCGTACTTCTCGGGATGGAGAAACGCCTCGACACGGCGCCAGCGGACCGGATCGGTGGCCAGGTAGGTCGCCAAGACGAGCACGCCGGCCAGACCGACAGGCACGAGGTGACGCAACCTGGAACCCGCCGCGTAGAGCATCGACGCGGTCAGTAACGCGAGCAGCGCCGTCGTGCCGAGGTCCTTGCCCACGAGGACCAGCGCGAGGACCAGCGCCGCCATGGCTCCGGGGATCACCAGACCGATCAGCGGCTGGTCCATCCGCCGTCGATTCACGTGGGTGTAGGCGGCGATCGCGAGGATCAGCGCCACCTTGGCGAGTTCGGACGGCTGGAAGGTGACCGGACCGACCCTCAACCAGCGCCAGGCGCCGTTGACTTCACGACTGATCCCGGGAACCCGCGCCAGGACCAGAAGGACCATCGTGAACCCAAGGAATGCGAACGCGAACCCCCGGGTCCGCCGGTAGTCGATCGTGGACGCGGTCACACAAGCCACGAGTCCGATCACGAGCCACTGGCACTGCTGGTAGAAGAACTGCAGGCCGCTGGGGTGGTGCATCCCGATGCTGTTGAGCATCGTCAGCCCCAGGATCAGCAGGAGCCCGACCACGATGGTGATGGTGCCTACGGCCAGTCGCATGGTTGCGTCGCGCGCTCCTTGGGTTCGGGGCGCCACTTTCCCGATCAAGTCGAACTAGTTCGCCGGAGCCTTCTGTGGGATGATCAGGCGCTGTTTGGGCACGAGACGGTCGCTTCGCATCTGGTTGGTGGCCCGCAACGCCTTCACGGTGACCCCGAATTTCCGGGCGATCCGAGTGAGATTGTCCCCCGCTTTGACCACGTACACGTCCCCCTCGACGGTGCCCGGGGCCGCCGTGGAGGCCTGGGTCGCCGGCGTTGGCGGCGGGATCAGGAGCCGGTCGCCAATCTTGAGGCTTCGCGGACGGGAATTCGGATTGGCATCCAGAACCGCCTGGACGGGAACCCCATACACCTTCGCCAACCCGCCGATGGTGTCTCCCGACTTGATCACGTGTTCGGTCATGCCCTGCGATCCGGTTTCCGGCGCGGTCGGCGACATCGCCACCGGGAGCGTGCCCACGTTCCCCCTGGATCCGTCCACCGGGGTTCCGAGTCCCAAGCCAGGATCGGGCGTCTCGGTCGCCCCACCAATCCCGGTGTACACGCCTCCGACCGGCTGGCCGGACCGTCCCGAATCGACGGGCGGGATCGCGGAACCGCCGCCACCCTGCAACGCTCCGCCGGTCGTGTTCCCGGGTGTGCTTCCCTCGACGGCCGATGTGCCGGGCGGATCTCCCGGAAAATTGGAGAAGTAGTTCGTGTCTCCCAACGACGGCAGCGAATTCGCCGTGGTTCCAGTCGGGTTGGCTCCCGCGCCCTGCTTCTTGTCGCAGCCCTGCATCAGCAGGCCGCCAATGAAGACAACGTGAAGGGCGAGGATCGTCAGGACCGTGACGCGCATCCGCGACTTCGGGGTCGACGCGCCGTCGAGACCGTTCTGGGGTTGAAGAGGACTGAGTGTGCTCATGATCGGTGACTTGTTGGGGATTCGCTCGGAATGGGGACGCCTCCGGTCCCCGTGGAGGGAGACCGCCTGAGCGCGGAACCCTGAAACGCGGCGGGAGGAGCGGGAGGGGTCGTTGTCGCGGCGCTCGGGGCGCTTGCGGCGGAGCCGGCGGGCGCGGCGCTTGGGGCAGCACCCGGATTGGAAGAAGGCCCGCTTCCTGGGGCGCGGTCCCTCGGCACGCGGGAGCCTCCGGATTCACCCGCTTTTTGAAGCCGGGCCCGGAACACATCTCGGAACACATCGGTCCCGGCTCCTGACTCAGGAAACGTTCCACGACTCGGGCACCCGGGTGAATACAGGATGACGTCCCCAGGCGTCGCCTGCTCCACCGCTCTCTGCGTCGCATCTAACAACGAGGTGACCGGGGTGCAAGGCGTAAATAGCTGCCAGGCCGATTGCATCGCCGCGGCGGTCTCGTCCAGGACAAACGCATGCTTCACCCGGGGAGAAAGGACCGGACCCAGATCGTAGAACTGCCTTCCCGCCGAAGCGCCGCCCGCGATCAGCCAGATGAAGGGATTCTCGGGAGGCGACGGCGCGAGCGCCACCAGGGCACGATCCAGAGCCTCCATGTGCCGGGCGCATCCGTCGTGGACGAATTCCACGCCGTCGACCTCTCCCAGGGATTCGAACCGGCCGGCAGGCGCGCGGAACCCGGCGAGCGCCGAGGTCATGTCGTCAAGCCCCAGCCGCAGAACCCGACCCACGGCCAGCGCCACCATCGCGTCCTCGGCCAGATGAGGGCCCCGCAGGTGTCCCCGGGCCATGTCCCACAGCGGTCCGGCCCATCCCTCGATCCGGCTCACCAGCAATCCCCGGTCGAATCCCAGGTCGGCCCGTCGGCTGCCGGCGCTGAACGTGATCGTCTTGCCCGGCAAACCCAGGCCCGCCAATTCCAGCCGCGCCAGGGCCCGCGATTCGACCACCGCCCAGTCGAACGGCTGCTGAGTCGCGAACAGGCGGGCGTAGCGGCGGATCCCCGCTTCGCCGGCCTCCGACTCGTCCCGTTCCGGGGCATTGAGCAGAACCCCGACCACCGGCCGAAAGAACCGGAACGACTCCAATTCCTCGGGCGCGACGGCATGCACCAGAAAATCGAGATCGCGCGTCCGTTCCGCGATGGCGCACGCCGGCCGATCGGTTCCGGCGGCGACCTCGACCTGCCGGCCGGCGGACCGAAGGACGTGGGCGATCAGTTCCGCGGTCGTCCGTTTTCCCGTAGCTCCCGTCACCGCCACGTGCAGGCAGTAGCTTTGTTGAAAGGCGAGTTCACGTTCCCCGATCACCTGGACGCCTCGCGACACCCAAGGCTCGACCCCGGCCTCGGCGAGACTTCCGGCGCCGGCGCTCACGACGACGAGTTCGACCGGATCCCGCCCCGGCGGCGGTTCTCCCGCGGCCGGGCCCGCGTCCACGTGGGTGACCCACACGCCCCGGCGTCCCAGCAGCGCGGCGGCGGCGGCGCCACTGCCGGCCCGACCCACCACCAAGGCTCGTTTGACGGAAAGCGGAATCATTGATTTATCGTGTCAGCCTCATCCCCGGATCCTCGTTTCATCGGAGCTTGATCGAGCTGAGCGCCACCAGGGCGCACAGGATGGACAGAATATAGAACCGTACGGTGACCTTGGATTCGTACCATCCCTTTTTCATGAAATGATAGTGCAGCGGCGCCATCAGAAAGATCCGCCGTCCCGTTCCCAGCCGGCTTCGCGTGAATTTGAACCAGCCCCGCTGGAGGACGACCGAGGCCGCCTCGGCGACGAACACCCCGCCGGCGATCAGAAGGATCAGGGGTTGATGAACCAGGACGGCCACGATGCCGAGCGCCCCTCCCAGGGCCAGCGCTCCGGTGTCGCCCATGAACACCTCCGCCGGATGGCAGTTGAACCAGAGGAACCCCAATCCCGCCCCGATGAGCGCCGCCGTGAACACGACGAGTTCCCCCGCGCCATCGACATAGGGCAGGAGCAGCTGCGTCGCGAACACCCGGTTGCTCGCCAGGTAGCAGAAGACCAGGAGGACCGCCGACACGATCACGGTGCAGCCGATGGCGAGCCCGTCGAGTCCGTCCGTGAGATTCACCGCATTGGAGAAGCCGACGATCACCAGAACCGTCACGCCGATGCCGAGCCACGCGACGCCCACCCAGACCGGCTCCTTCACGAACGGCACCATCACGTCGGAAACCAGGTTCCGCGTCGAATCGTTCCACCACAGGTACCCGCCAATGAAACCCGCGAGGAGGAACTGAACCACCAGCTTCAGGCGCTCGCTGGCACCCGCCTCGCGCGATTGATGCGTGATCTTGGCGTAGTCGTCGTAGAACCCGAGGCCGGCCAGGACCAGCACCGAGAGCAGGGTCAGCTGGAGCTGCATGTTCCAGCGCGCCCAAAGCACCGCCGTGATGTCCAGGACCAGGACGATCAAAAGGCCGCCCATGGTCGGGACCCCCTTCTTCCTCGTGGGATCCGACGCCGCCCCGTGGCGCACCCCCGGATCGTCGTAGGTCTGCCCGAAATTCAGCCGCCGCAATTCGCGGTAGAATCGGGGACCCAGGACCAGCGAAAGGACCAGGGACGTCAGGACCGCGCCGCCACTCCGGAAGGTGACGTAGTCGAAGACCCGGAGGGGTCCGAACCAGGCCGCCCACTCCGTGCCTTCGGCCCAGTCGCGCAACCAGACGCTGAGATAGTGAAGCATGATTCACGCGGCGTATTGGAGGCTCGCCTGTTCCCGAAGCAGGACGCCCAACCGCTCGAGCCGCGCCGAACGCGAACCCTTGATCAGGAGGCAATCCCCGGGCCGCAGATACGCCCTCAGGGAGGCCGCCGCCGTCTCCACGGCGTCCACCGCCGCCGCCTGGGCGAGTCCCGCCTCGACCGCCACCTCGACCGAGATGGTCGCGTCCTCACCCACCCCGATCAGGCGGTCAATCCCCAGTTCGGCGGCGCGGCGTCCCACGCGCTCGTGCGCCCGGACGGTGTGCCCGCCCAGCTCCGCCATGGCCCCCATGACGACGATCCGACGGCCCGAACAGGGAAACGCCCGAAGCGATTCGAGCGCCGCCAACATCGAGTCGGGATTGGAATTGTAGCAATCCTCGATCACCTGCACGCCCTCGAAATCCCAACGGTTCATACGCCATTTCGCCGGCGTCGCCTGAAGCAATCCGCGGCGGAGTTCGTCCCGGCCCAACCCGAACTCCGCCGCGACCGCCAACGCCAGCACGGCGTTGGAAACCTGATGGCGCCCAATCCAATTGATGCGGTACTCGCCACTCAAATCCCCGCGGGGACCGTGGACGTCGAACGTGGTCCCGTCGGCGTCGGCAACGACCCGCGTCACCCGCCAGTCGCAACCCGCGCCCTCACCCGTCCGAATCACCCGGGCGCGCGTTCGCGCCACAATGGCGGCGGTCCAGGGCTGGTCGCCCGGCAGGACGAGAAGTCCGTCCGGAGGCAGCAGATCCGCGACCCATCCCTCCTCCTCGACCACGCCGCGCAGGCTTCCAAAGAACTCGAGATGCTCCTCCCCGATGTGGGTCAGCACGCCGATCCTGGGACTGGCCAACCGGACGAGCGGCGCCAGTTCCCCGGGATGATTCGTTCCGACCTCGACGACGGCCGCCAGGTGCCTCGATTCCAGCCCCAGCAGAGTGACCGGCACGCCGACGTCGTTATTGAAGCTGTCCCGGCTGCGGTGGGTCGCGAAACACCCGCCAAGCAGGGCGCCCAGCAGTTCCTTCGTGCTCGTCTTTCCGTTCGAACCGGCCACGGCGATCACGGGAATACGGAAGTCGGTCCGGTACCTCGCCGCCATGCGGCCCAGCGCACGCCGGGGTTCCGGCACGACCAGCAGGGGCAGCCCGCGAAAGCGCGCCGCCTCGCGTTCCGCCACCACCGCCGCCACGGCCCCCCGATGAACGGCCTCGCTCACGAACCCGTGCCCATCGAACCGCTCGCCGGACAACGCCACGAAGAGGTCGCCCGGAAGGAGTTCCCTCGAATCGGTGCAGACTCGGGTCACCGCGACCCCGGGATCCGCGTATCGCACTTCGCCACCGCAGGCCTCCGCGAAATAGCCCAGGGCGCGCGGTTCCATCGCCCGCGTTGGTGGTTGGGGATTCGAAGTCGCGATCACGGTCTGCGTCCCGCCAGGATCAGGTGGTTTCGGCGTTCCTCGGTCTTGTCCTCCCCCCCGGTTTTGGGCAGGTCCGGCTGGATGCCGAGGTAGTCGGCCGCGCGTTCGGCGATGCGTCGGAATGCGGGTCCCGCGACCCGCCCGCCATAGTAGGCGATACGGGGATTCGGGTCCTCGACGACGATCGCGAGGCACAGTTCGGGAGCCTCGCTCGGAAAAAAGCCCACAAAACTCGAGAAATACCGGTCTTCACGGTACGGAGCGATTTTGGCGGTGCCGGTTTTGCCGGCGACCGAGTACCGGTCCATTTTCACGAGCGATCCGGTCCCGTCCTCGACGACCTGTCGCAGGGCGCGCCGGACCAGCGCCGCGACCTCGGGACGGCAGACGCTGCGCACGACCTCAGGGGCGGGCTGGGCCAGGACCGTTCCGTCGGATGCGACGATCCGATCGATGATCTGGGGGCGCATCAGGAGGCCGTCATTCCCAAGGGCGCCCATCGCCATCGCGAGTTGGAGCGGCGTGATGGACACGGTGTACCCCATCGCGATTCGGGAGAAATCCGTCATCGTCCAGTCTTCCAGGGGACGGAGCTGCCCCTTCTCCTCCACCGGAAGTCGGATCCCGGTGCGCTGGTCGAACCCAAAGCGATACAGGTAGTCGCCGTAGCGTTCGCGCCCCATCTTCATCGCCATCTGAAAAGTCCCGATGTTCGACGATTCGGCGATCACCCTTTCGACCGGCGCGTAGCGCTCCTTCATCGCGTGGGAATCCCGGAGAACCACGTTCTCGCGGCCGAACCGCTGCCGCCAAATCCCCTTTTCCCCGCAATCGACCAGGTCGCTCAGGTTCAGGATCCCCTCGTTCAAGACGGCGGTCGCCGCCACGATCTTGAAGGTCGATCCCGGTTCGAACGTGTACGCGATCGCGCGATTCCGCCGCCGCGGTCCGTCGTGCAATCCCAGCGGCGGTTGATTCGGATCGAACGTCGGCAGACTCGCCATCGCCAGGACCCGTCCGGTCCGCGGTTGCACGGCCACGGCGCACGCCCCACGGGCCTGGAATTCCTTCACGGTGGCCGCGAGTTCCTCCTCGACGATCAATTGAAGCCGCGCGTCCAGGGTCAGGTACACGTCCCTTCCATGCTGGGGCGGAACGACGACTTCCCGGAACTGCCTCAGTTCGCCCCCGCGCCGGGTCCGCTCCGTCTCGATGTAGCCGTCGACACCCTTCAACGAATCATTCAGAAACGCTTCCAGGCCCTCCAGGCCCCGGCCGTCGGTGTCCGTGAAGCCCATCACGGCGGCGCCCAGCG
>JBFWOK010000125.1:0-21888 GCA_050250555.1 Limisphaerales bacterium | reverse complement strand
CCTGAGCGCCCGGTCGCCTTCTCGCCGACCACGAGCGCCCATCCCACCGGGCCCGCTCCGCAGAAATCCTCCAATCCTGCCAGCCCATTCGTTCAACGAATAGATGCACCCCGCTTACCGCTTACGATCGGAACACAACCGCGGGCCCTGACCGAATGGAAACTCCAGGAACCCCGGTTGACGTTGGGATCGGTGTCGAAGAACCTTCGCGTTGAATTGCGGTCTCACGACGCTTGACCGCAACCGTTCCGACCAAAAACATGCCCCGTCGCGTGATGAACCGGATACCGAAGTCAGTCGTCCTCCTTGCCTGTCTGCCTTGGATCCTCGCGTCGCGGGCCGCCGACACCGTCAACGGCATCGCCGCGCTCGTCGGGGATTCCCTGATCACCTTTGAGCAGGTGCAACGCCTGACCGCCCGGCCCGTCGAGCTGTTTCGCGCCCAGTATGCCTCTCAGCCCGAGGTTCTTCGGCAGCGGGTGCTCGACATTCAAAGGGAGGCGGTCGAACGCCTCGTGGAGCGTCGCCTCATTCTCCAGGAGTTCGACGATCTCAAGATCAACATCCCCGAGGCGATCATCGCGGATCGGGTGGAGGAGGAAATCAAGGGGAGGTACGGGGATCGAGCGACGCTGACGCGATCGCTTCAGGAGCAGGGCGTGACCTTCGAGACCTTCCGCAGGGATATCCGGGAACAATTCATCGAGCTCGTCATGCGCAACCGGCACGTTCCGCGCGACATCCTCATTTCACCGGGCCGGATCGAGCGGTACTTCCGGGAGCACCAGGACAAGTTCAAGATCAACGATCAGGTCAAACTCCGCATGATCGTCATCGAAAAGTCGCGAAACTCCGTGGATGGACTTCGTTTGGGGAGGGAGATCCTGGCGAAACTGGATGACGGCGCGGACTTCGCCGAGATGGCCGCGGTGTATTCCGACGGGTCCCAGGCCCGGGAAGGCGGTTCCTGGGGATGGGTGGACCGGAAAGTCCTCCGCGAGGACCTCGCCGAACTCGCCTTCAACCTGCCGCCGGGGAAACGCAGCGACCTGATCGAGAAGCCGGAAGGGGTCTACATCATGCTCGTCGAGGATGCCAAGACGGCGCACGTCAAGCCGATCGAGGAAGTCCGGGAGGAAATCGAGAAGACCCTGGTGACCACCGAAAAGAACCGGCTCCACAAGGAGTGGCTCGATCGGCTCAGGAAAAAGTCGTTCGTCCGATTCTTCTAGCCCCACTTCTCGGTCTTGAGCTGCTCCTTCGGAATGCCGAGGTCTTCGAGAACGAGGTGTTCGGCGAAGCCCACCAGGGGATTGGGCCCACAGGCGTAAAAAACCGTTTTGGCGGGATCACCGAGGTGTTCACGCACCCAATGCCCCGTGATCCGGCCGTGGTGCCCCGACCAATCGTCCTCCGGTGTCAGCCGGGTGCACGTGACGTGGAAGGTGAAACTGGGATTCCGCCGCGCCAACTCCTCGAATTCCTGACGGAAGATGATGTCGGGGGGGCGTCGAACGCTGTAGAGGACCGTGATTCGGGTCGTCAGATTTCTGAGCGTGGCGTCGCGGACAAACCCACGGAACGGAGTCACACCCGAGCCTCCCGCGATGCAGACCAGATGGCGGTCGGGTTCCAGGACGGGCAGGAAGCGCCCGGCCGGCGGAAGCACGCCAAGCCGATCGCCCTCCTTCACCCAGTCCACGATGCGGGTTCCCATCTTCCCCTCCCGCTTCACGGTCACCTCATAGAAGCCGCGGTCGAGGGCGCACGACGACAGGGAGTAGGCGCGCTTGTAACCGGGCGAGTCCGGCCAGAAGACCGTGATGAACTGTCCGGTCTTCACGTCCACGTCGTACCCGTCCGGCCAACGCAACCTGAGCGTCTTCACATCCGCGGTTTCGGACGTGACCTTTTCGACCGTCATTTCGGCAATGATCTTCGCCATGGGAATCTGGAATCACCGACGTTGGCCGCCTTGGAAGCTGGATTTCCCTTGTGTCATCGGCGGCTCAGCTAGCTCGCGTTTCCACCCCGATCCGCGGCGCCCGCATCATCCGGCGCGTCCCCATCCGCCGGGCCCTCGTCCGGATGGGAAATCGGTCCCCCGGATCCAACCGCAGGGGTGCCCCTGGGGGCGGCCGCGGCGACCCTGACAATCACGGGCCGCAACACCTGCCCCTGGTAGAGGTAACCCGCCGCCACGGTCTCATCGATTCGAGCGCCCTCGGCGGGGCGAGGTCCATCGGCGACCTGATGCTTTCGCGGATCGAAGAGTTCGTCGGGCGCGGCGACAACCGGAATGAAACCGACCCGGCGCAGGGCGTCCCGGCAGGCGGCGTGGAATCGGTCGATCTGTTCCGCAACGGCGGGTTGCGCGGACTTCACCGCCGCCAAGTGCAGAGCGAAAACGTGGTCCATCACCCGTCCGACGGCCTGAAGCCATTCGCCTTCCGCCCTTCTGAGTTTGTCCACCTCGAGCTTCAGCGTCTGCTTCTCGGCATCGGCGGATCGGGAAACCGCGGTCGCGAACGCCTCCGCTTCGCGGGCCAACCGATCCACCACGCCCCGCGCCGATTCAGCCGTCTGCGCCGCGCGATCCTGAACGCCCTGCCACTGGCTCGTGGCCGCGGCGATCCGGTCCGCGAGCACATCCAGATCCGTCAGCTTCTCCATGGTGGCCGCGAGTTGATCGGTTTCAGCGGCCTCCACGGTGACTTCGTATTCCTTCAGGACCGGAAGAACCGCCAGCCAACCTCCCAATCCGACGCAGACGACGATCGCCAGCATTTCCCAGGCACCCAAGGCCGCCTTTGAATTCAGCGCCAGGAAAGCGGCCGTCACCAGCAGCGTGCCGTCCGCGAACCAGAACGGAAGGCGGTTGAGCCGGGGTGTGTTCCCTTCGGACATCGTGGCGCGAGCCTACCGAAACAGATGAGCCCGGGGCCAAGCCGATTTTCGTTGGGGATCGAATCGGCGCGCCTACGTGGCGGGCACCACGCGTTGGAGGACAAGGGACAGAACGAACAGGCCGAGAAAGACGCCCCCCATGGGCCACGCCGCTGGCATCACGGCCACCACATCGACCCAGACAATCCCGGCGAGCAGGCCGGACACCCCTGCCCGAACGCCCTCGCCTCCCCCCGCCGACGGCGCCCCACGGCTGGCTCGGAAAATCAGGGTCTGGCAGCGGAGGGTCCAGATCACCAAGAGCACAACCGGCATCAGGACGGTCCCGTTCCTCCAGGACGACGGGGCGTTCACGAACCCGGCGAGCGCGATCGGCGCGCCCAACAACAGGAAAGGCCATGCGGCTTTCAGGCCGCCCGCGGATTCGCACCGCGCCACGTAGCTCAATCCCACGATGTACAACGCCAGGACCAGCCCACTCCACACCGTCCGCCCCACGATGCCCTCCGCCGCGGCCGAACCGGCCGCAAGAAACAGAAAAAACCGACACGCCGCCATCAGGACCGGGGAGAACGACACCGACTTGTGGACGAAGTCGTACGCCATCACCGCCATCAGGAGGAGAACCCCCAGGATCATCCCCGCCGTTCCCAACAGCACCAGACAGATCCAGCCCGCCAGCAGCAGCCCCAGGCCCGCCACCCAGACCTGGGGGACCGTCACCTCCCCCGACGGTATCGGGCGTTCCCCGCGGTGGACCCGGTCGAACTCAACATCGCAGGCGTCGTTCAGGAACATTCCCGCGACGTAGATGAGGCTTCCTCCCAGCAACGCCAACATGAGGCGTCCCGGGGATCCCCCTCCGCCGAGGAGCCAGGCGGCCAGGCAATTCGACCAGACGGTGGGCAGATTGGAGACCCGCCCCAGGATCAGCCAGGGACGCAGCCGCTTGCGCCAGACAACCCATTCGGGAGACATCGCGCCGGATCAAACCCGGCCGCCGGTTCGTCCGTCGACTCCGAAAGCAAGAAACCCGTTCACGCACCCGCCCGACCGACCACCGACCAACATCAACGCGCATGGCTTTGAACTTGCGCGACTTCGCCGCGTACGGCATGCCCCACGCTTCCCATGAGAATCGGGCTCATCGCCGACACCCACGATCACCTCGATGCCCGCGTCGCCGGCCTTTTCGACGGAGTTCACCACATTCTCCACGCGGGTGACGTCGGGCATCCCACGCTCATCTCGGAGCTCGAACTCATCGCGCCAGTCACCGTCGTCGCCGGGAACAATGATTCCCACCCGGGATGGCGCGAAACCGAGGTTCGGGAATTCGCCGGAACGCGAATTCTGGTCGAGCACATCGTCAATCCCCACGCCCTCTCGCCCGCGTTTCGCCAACGCCTCGTCCGTTCCCAGGCCCACATCGTCGTCTTCGGGCACAGCCACCGCGCTTTCAGCGGGGTCGTCGACAATGTCCACTTCATCAACCCCGGTTCGGCCGGGGATCCCCGGCACGGACGTCCCGCCAGTGTCGGAATTCTCCATCTCGGCTCGAAACCGACCCGCGCCGTCTTCCTCGGACTCGACGGTCGCACGCTCGCCGGATGAACGAACCCGCCCCCCCCCTGATCTCCGGACAGGGGCGCTTGGGAGAAAGCGATCCCACCACGAAGGCACGAAGGACACGAAGGAAGCATGATTCGTTCCGGCCTCGGCAATCCGCTACAGGTCAATCCCGATCAGGGACTCGCTTCCGCCTCTCCCTCCGTGCTCTTCGTGGTTTCTTACGCGGGGTTTTGGCCCCCCCCTTGCACCCTTCCCCACGACCCCGCCTCCCCCCTAGTCTTCGCGCATGTCGAAACCGAAACCGGGTCACGTGTACCTCGTCGGGGCCGGGCCCGGCGATCCCGGTCTCCTCACGCTCCGCGGAGCGGAACTCCTCCGGCGCGCGGAGGTCGTCGTCCATGACGCCCTGATCAATCCCGTCCTCCTCCGCCTGACGCGTCCCGGTACCGAGATCATCGACGCCGGCAAACGCCGTCGGGAGCACACACTCACGCAGGACGAGATTCACCAGATCCTTCGCGACCGAGCCCTGGCGGGCAAGTCCATCGTCCGCCTCAAGGGGGGTGATCCCTACGTCTTCGGGCGCGGCGGGGAGGAAGCGGAGAAACTTGCGGAAGCCGGCGTCCCCTTCGAAGTGGTTCCCGGAGTCTCTTCCTTTTCCGCCGTTCCCTCAACCGCGGGAATTCCCCTCACCCACCGCGATCACGCCTCCGCGTTCACCGTCCTGACCGGCCACGAGGATCCGACCCGGCTCCAGGCGTCCATCGACTGGCGGCAAGTGGCCGGCACCCATGGCACCAAGGTCATTCTCATGGGGCTCGGACAGCTCGCCGAGTCGACCCGGTCCCTGATCGAAGGCGGTATGGCGCCCTCCACGCCGGCGGCCCTGATCCGCTGGGGAACCACCGGTTCCCAGCAGACGATCGAAGGGACCCTGTCCGACATCGCGCAACGCGCCGAGACCGCCGGCCTGACGCCGCCGGTGGTCGCCGTCATCGGCGACGTGGTCCGCCTCCGTTCCCGCCTGAACTGGTTCGAACAGAGATCGCTCTTCGGTTCGCGCATCGTCGTCACGCGGAGCCGGGAACAGGTCGGCGAACTGGCCCGTGCCCTGACGGAGCTCGGCGCCGATGTGCTCGAGGTTCCCACCATTCGCATCCAGCCTCCCGAGGCGCGCCAGCCCCTCGTCGAAGCGCTCGCCGGAATCGGAGAGTACGACTGGATCGTCTTCACCAGTCCCAATGGTGTGACCGCCTTTTTCGACGCCCTGACGGCCGCCTTCGAGGACATCCGCGCGCTCGGCAATGCCCGCGTCGCCGCCGTGGGCCCAACCACCGCCGCCCGCATCCGGGAGTACCGGGTGCGCGTGGACGCCGTCCCGGACCGTTTCGTGGGCAAGGCGGTCGCGCAGGCGATCGCCAAGGTGGAAAGCCTGGAGAATTTGAGAATTCTTCTGGCCCGCGCCGAAACGGCGAACAGGGATCTGTACGATGAACTCGAACAGCATGGATCGATCGTCGACGACGTCGGCTTCTATCGGACGGTTCCCGAAACGGACGACCTCGGCGGAGTCGCCGAACGCCTGATCACCGAGGGCGCCGACTGGATCACCTTCACCAGCGGTTCCACCGTCGAGAATTTCCACGCCCGATTCGATCTCCCCGCGCTTCTCGCCCGCCACCCAGGTATCCGCCTCGCCTCCATCGGACCTGAAACCAGCAAGGCGATCCGGTCGCTCAACCTGGAGCCGTCGATCGAATCGTCGCCGCACACCACGGACGGACTGGTTCAGGCCCTGCGCCGGGCGGTTCGCAAAGCCGCGTCCGCCGAAGCCTGAGCCACCGGACCGTATTCCTGAACAGGCCGTCCGTTCTGGAAATCCGAATCGCCAGGCCCCGGACCGTCCCGATGCCAGCAGCGGCTCACCAAAATCGCCGGCCCGAGCCTTGGCCTTCACCCCCGCCTTCGGTCAGCACGGGCGCTCGTGACCCGTTTTCAGGGGGATGACCGAGGCCAGCCCGCGCAGGTCCCTTTCCAACCGCTCCGAAATCTCGTCGGCATGGATCCGGAGCAGCGCCTCGCATCGACCAACCTCCCCGTGCCTCCGCTCCAAGTGGCGCTCGGCGAGCGAACGCAGGTCGTCGATGTTGTGCAACCGGATCCCCGGGATCGCGGCCAACCCCGGTTCAAAATCCCGTGGGACCGCGAGGTCGAGCAACAGGAGAGGACGCCCCTTTCGCGCGCTCATCACGGGACCCATCGGCTCGGAGCTCAGCACAAAGCCGGGGGCTGACGTGCTGCCCACGACCACGTCCACCGTGTCGAGGATTTCCTGCCAATCCGACACCGCGGCGACACGCGCCCGCTGACCCAACGCAACTGCCAGGGCTTGGCGCCGTTCCTCCGAACGGCTCGCGATCCGCACGTCGCCCACACCGCGATCGAGCAGCGCCCGGGTCACCTTCTCCCCCGTGTCGCCGGCACCCAGCACCAGGACCCGGCATCCGGTCAGATCCCCGAAGATTTCCTGGGCCAGTTCCGCCGCCAGCGAAGCCACCGACACCGCGCCACGCTGAATGCCCGTCTCCGATCGGGCCTGTTTGGCGGCACGAAACGCCGCCTGAAACAGGGTGTTCAGAACCTTCCCCGTGTGCCCGTCCCGGCGCGAAAGCTCGTACGCCTCCTTGAGCTGCCCAAGGATCTCCGTCTCCCCCGGAACCATGGAATCCAGACCGGCCGCCACCCGGAACAAATGGTTCAAGACGCCTCGCGACTCCGCGAAGTAAAGAGCCTTGACGAGCGCGCCGTCGGACATGCCGGGACGACCGAAAAAATGGGCGAGCAATCGACCGAATCCTCGGCGCGCCCGGTGCCCACGCATCCGCCTTTCGTGCGGATCCCACAATTTCTCGACACCCGCCGCGCCCGCGCCTTCCTCCAACGAGGTTCCGTCTTCCAGGACGACGGCATACAGTTCGACCCGGTTGCAGGTCACGAGCCAGACCGCCTCGACGACGTCACCGGTGGCCCGAAGTTCCGCCAGAACCGCGTTGGCGTCCTCGAATCCAAGGGCGAACCGCTCCCGCACCTCCAAGGAAGCGGTCCGGTGGCTCAGTCCGAGGCAGAACAGTCGTGGTTGGGGCGATCTTGGTTCGGCGGACATCATGCGGCCGGCGGCCTAGGGCTAACGGATCCCTCGCGGGACCCCGCCAATCCTGCCGGACCGCGTCCCTGAATCAAAGTCCGTAGGACCGGCCGGTCTCTAGCTCTAGCCAACGCCCACAACGCTCCCGACCTACTTGCCCGGACGCTTCGCGGGCGGAACCCAGCCCTTGTGCCAGTCCAGCTTCCACAACCTCTCGAGCTTGACCAACTCGGCGTGGCCATCGACGAACCCGTGGTTGCTGGCGCCCGGAAGGTCGTTCTTCGGATTGAAGATCCCGTTCTTGGGCCACGTGGCCCCGCCATGGCGAGGAAGCGTCAGACGCACCATCGCGCCGGCAAAGTCGTCGCCCGTGTAGAGGTTCCTCGCCGGCGGATCGGTGGGCTGTGGCCACGTGTCGATCCAGTTGCCGTCGGAGATGACCGGCGTGGTCGACGGTGTCGGGCAATCGACGTCGCTCTTGAACTTCTTGGGCTTCTGGGCGGGCGTGCTGAAATACGGGTCATCGTCCCCGTAGAACCAGCCGTTGAACACGTAGCTTCCCTCGTAGTCGATGCCCTTGGAACTCGTCCAGAGCCAGGTCTGATCCAGCGAACCGCTGTTGCCGTGCCGGCGTTTGCGTTTGCTCGCGGCCGGCGGCGCCGAAGGACATATCCGCGCCTCGTTGATCGCGCCGTAGTTGGTCGCGAGCACATTGACCCAAAGCGCGTTGTCCATGGTGGCGGTGGCCACGCCGTTGTAGGGAACGGGTTTGTCGAAGTCCGACAGGTACATGAACGTGGCCAGCGTGATGGTCTTGGCGTTGTTGATGCACTTGATCTGATGGGCCTTGGCCTTGGCCTTGCCAAGGGCTGGGAGCAGCATGCTCGCCAGGATCGCAATGATGGCGATGACGACGAGAAGTTCGATCAGGGTGAACCCGGATCGGCGGCGCTGGTGAAGTGGATTCATGAAAGTGGATTCCAGGGGTTCCCCGCCCGACCGGGGTGATTGGCATCGATCAGATGAGTGCGAATACAGTGCAGTCCAGGGTTGTGACGAATTGGACACTGCGCGCCCCCAACCCACCGTCCGAAATCGAGGGGTCTTGAGTCTTTGAGGCTCGAAACCCAACACGACCGGAGGGCTTGTGCTGGCGGGACGACCGAAGAGGCTTGCCGAACGCTCCAGGGAGGTCAAGCCGGGGTCTTGAATCGGGGGGACCGGATCCTGGGATTCAGGGCCAAAAACAACATTCCCGCCTCCGTCGGACACTGGGTGATTGAAGGCACAGTTGGGGCGGAGTAGAAACCCATCCTACTCCCCGCCATGCATCCCTCCGCCCGCCCACCCACCACGACACCTTCCCGGCACGGCTTCACCCTGATCGAGTTGCTGGTGGTCATCGCCATCATTGCGATCCTGGCGAGCATGCTGCTCCCGGCCCTCGCCAAGGCCAAAATGAAGGCCCACGGCGTGCTCTGCATGAGCAACCAGAAGCAACTCACCCTCGGCTGGCTGATGTACGCCGATGACAACAACGACAACCTCGTCTGGAACGATCTCACCCCGGACGGCTCCGGATGGGTTCGCGGCGTTCTCGATTACAACGGCGCCAACCGCCATAACACCAACATCCACGGCCTCACCGACCCCAATTATGCCAAGCTCGCGCCGTACACGCAGTCCCCGGGCATCTACAAATGCCCCGCCGACCGCAGCTATGTCACGATCGCCGGCCGAAGGCATTCCCGGGTCCGAAGCCTTTCCCTCAGCCAGGCGATGAACTCGCGCAACGACTGGCTGAACTATCTCACCAAGAAAACCTACCGGGTCTTCAAGAAGCTCTCGGACATCCAGCCCCTGGGTCACTCGCGCGCGTTCGTGTTCATCGACGAGCACCCCGACAGCCTCAATTTCGGCGATCTCGCCGTCGCCATGAACGACGGGCTTCCACCCGCGCGGATCCACATCATCGACTACCCCGCCAGCACCCACAACGGATCGGGAGGCCTCAGTTTCGCCGACGGCCATGTCGAGATTCACAAATGGGTCGATCCACGCACGCGTCCGCCCTGGCAGAACAAGCTCCTTCAACTCGTCGTCCCTTCCCCGGGCAACCGGGACATGGTCTGGCTGTCCGAACGCTCCTCGATCGAGGAGTGAGGGTTGGCATCCGCGCCCCCCTCGCCCTCGCCCTCGCCCTCGCGTTCCCGCTTCCCGGCTCCGACGCGGGCGCTATGCTCTTTGGCACATGAGTTCCGTGACCCAGTTCGCGACGGCCACGCTGCCCGATGCGCGAGGCCATTTCGGTCCTTACGGCGGCCGCTACGTTCCGGAGACCCTGATGCATCCGCTGATGGAGTTGGAGGCCGAGTATTTCAAGGCGCAGCAGGACCCCGAGTTTCAGCGCGAACTGTCCTACTACCTCGCGGAATTCGTCGGCCGCCCCACGCCGCTGTATTTCGCCGAGCGCCTCACCCGCGACCTCGGCGGCGCCAGGATCTACCTCAAGCGCGAGGACCTCCTCCACACGGGCGCGCACAAGATCAACAACGCCCTGGGCCAGGCGCTCATTGCCAAACGCATGGGCAAGACCCGTGTCATCGCGGAAACGGGCGCCGGCCAGCACGGTGTGGCCACGGCGACCGTCGCCGCCATGTTCGGCCTGAAATGCGTCATCTACATGGGGTCCGTCGACTGCGAACGCCAGGCGCTCAATGTGTACCGGATGAAGATGCTCGGGGCGGAGGTCGTGCCCGTGCACGCCGGACAGAAGACGCTCAAGGAAGCGGTGAACGAGGCGATGCGGGATTGGGTCACCCATGTCCGCCACACGCACTACATCCTCGGAACCGCCTATGGCGCCCACCCGTATCCGGTGATGGTCCGGAACTTCCACCGGGTCATCGGCGACGAGGCCCGGCGACAGATCCTGGAGAAGGAGGGTCGCCTTCCGGACCTCCTCATCGCCTGCGTGGGCGGCGGTTCCAACGCCATCGGCCTTTTCTATCCGTTCCTCAACGACCCCGGGGTCCGCATGTGCGGCGTCGAAGCGGGCGGGCTCGGAATTCTTCCCGAGCAGCATGCCGCCCGGTTCCACGGAGGTTCGCTGGGCGTGCTCCAGGGAACGCGTTCCTACATCCTCCAGGACGAACACGGGCAGATCCAACTCACGCACAGCGTCAGCGCCGGCCTCGATTACGCCGCCGTCGGCCCCGAGCACGCCTGGCTCCACGACCAGGGACGGGTGGAGTACGCCTACGCGACCGACGAGGCGGCGCTCGAAGCGTTCATGCGCCTCGCGCGACTCGAGGGGATCATTCCGGCGCTGGAATCCTCCCACGCCGTCGCCGAGGCGATCCAGCGGGCGCCCACGATGTCCCCGGATTCACTGGTCATCGTCAACCTGTCGGGGCGGGGCGACAAGGACGTCGCCCAGGTCGCGCCGAAGGTGGGGCTCGAAATGCCGGTCTGACGCGGCCCACCTCGCCGCTTGAGCCCCATCCGAGGGCTGGTACAGTCGCCGCGATGAAATTCATCGCGGCCATGTTCGTGATCTTTGTGATCTCCCTGGTGATCAGTCTCGGTATTTGGGCGGCGGCCCACGGTCACGGCCTCTGGTTCCTCGTGCTGGGTTTGGCCGCCTTCACGGGTCTCTTCATCCGCTACGGCTGCCAGACCCACTAGGCGGGCTCCATCCTCACCCGACCCGCGCCGCGCGCCCCGGCGAATTGGCCCCATCCCTGGAAGACGCCGTCCCGACGGTGGGGGCTGTTCCGGCGGCGCCGAATCGACCGGCGCCGATCATAGCGGCGAAGACGACTTCCTTCAGTTTCCACGTCACGGCCATGGCCATGGCGACGGGGACGAGTACCAACAGCAGAAGGATCGCCTGCCGCCCCAGGCCGAGGGGTTGTCGCGGGATTTCGAGGAACTCGGAAAGGCGCACCGGCAACATTCGCCAGTAAAGCGTCACCGAAACCCCGGCCAGCACGGCGACAACGTACGCGGTCAATCCGCGGAACATCCGGGCGTCTCCCCGGACCGTATCGTCCGGCATCATGGCGGCGAGCCGCTCGAGGGTGTCGAGAAGCGTCACGAGAAAGACAAGGGCCAGGGCCAGGAGGAGGGCCACGGCGCGCGCGAAGAAGTCCTCGGACGGCATGCGGCCCCAGAGGAAGAGGAACGGCGACAGGCCGACGACGAGCAGGCCGACCAGCCGGGAACGGTGCAGGGAGGTTTGCCAGATGCGTTCGGAACGCTGGTACGAACCCATCCGGATCAGGCCATAGAGGGCGAGCCCGGTCGCCGCGGTGGGCAGCACGAGATCGTAGAGCGTGGGGATGATGGCCAGGAAGTGCCGGGAGAAAGCCATCAGGGCCAGGGGCAGACTCCAGAACAACGCGGAAAGGCCGCGCAAGACGCCGGCGAGGCCCAACCGGGGATCGTCGCCCACTTCCCCGACTCCACCCATGATCCCGATCGGTGGCACGCGCCGCGTGGCGGATTCCCTGGGATCGGGCGCGATCAAGTCAGGATCCGAGATAGGTGTAGTCCTTCAGACCCCGCTCGTAGTCGTCGAGGAGGCGCATCGCCTCGCTCGGCTTGAGTCGGTCGGACTTGATCGCGGCATCCATCTGCGACTTCATCTGCCGTTTCAGCTCGTGCTCGTCGTACTGCACGGAAGTCAGCGTCTGGGAAATGGTGGACCCCTCGATCACGTCCTCGACGTAGTAACCGGCCGGCTCGTCGGGCTCGAGGAACACGTGGAGCTCGTTCACGCGACCGAACAGGTTGTGGAGATCCCCCATGATGTCCTGGTAGGCGCCCATCAGGAAGAACCCGAGGTAGTACGGTTCCGGCCCGTGCCCATTCTGGCGGAGGGAATGAACGGGCAGCGTGTCGCGGACGTCGCGGAGGTCGATGAACTTGTTGATCTGACCGTCGGAATCGCAGGTGATGTCGACCAGGGTCGTCTCCCGATCGGGACGTTCCTCGAGCCGGTCGATGGGCATGATGGGGAACAACTGACCGAGGGCCCAGTGGTCGAGGAGGGACTGGAACACCGAAAAATTGCAGAGGTACTGGTCGCCGAGGCTGTCCTCGAGCTTGCGGATCTCCTCGGGGATATAGGCCTGGCCGCGGAAGCTGGCCACAACCGCCTGGCTGATCTGCCAGTAGAGTCCCTCGATTTTCGCCTTGTCCTGGAGCTCCATCAGGCCGAGGACGAACATGTTGTGGGCGTCCTCTCGGCGTTCGGCGGCGTCGTGGAACGCCTCCAGCTTGTTGAGACGTTGAAGGTTCTTTTTGATGTCGAGCAGTTCGCGGACGAGAGCGTGCTCGTTGTCGCCGAAACTGAGTTTCTCGGTGAGGCCGGTTTTGTGGATGGACCCGAACACCTCGACGATGAGGACGCTGTGATGGGCGACGATCGCGCGACCACTTTCGCTGACGATGTCGGGATGGGGGACCTTCTCGGCGTTGCAGACGTCCGCCACGTAGTAGACGATGTCGTTCGCGTACTCCTGGAGGGAATAGTTGGTGGAACTGTCGAACGCGGAGTGGCTGCCATCGTAGTCCACGCCGAGGCCGCCACCGACGTCGAGGTACGCGATGTCGAACCCGAGTTTCCGGAGCTTCGCGTAGTAGCGGGAGGCTTCCTGGACCGCCTTCTTGACGGTGAGGATGTCGGGGACCTGCGAACCGATGTGGAAGTGAAGGAGCTTGAAGCAGTGCCCGAGCCCTTCGGAGCGAAGAATCTCGCACGCCGCGAGGATTTCGACCGTGCTGAGGCCGAATTTGGCGTTCTCACCGCCGCTTTCGGCCCATTTGCCCGCGCCCTTCGCGAGCAACCGGACCCGGATGCCGACCAGCGGTTCGACATTCATCTGCCGGGAGATCGCGATGATCTGGCGCAGTTCCTCCAGCTTCTCGACCACCATGATCACCTGCTTGCCCAGCTTGATGCCGAGAAGCGCCATGCGGATGAACGCCGAATCCTTGTACCCGTTGCAGATGATCAGTCCGCCCACCTGATCCTGAAGGGCCAGCGCCGCGAACATCTCGGGCTTGCTGCCGACTTCGAGCCCGAAATCGTACGCTTTCCCCGCCTCCAGGATCTCCTCCACCACCTCCCGCAACTGGTTCACCTTGATCGGGAACACGCCCCGGTAACGCCCCTGGTAACCGAATTCCTGGATCGCCGTCCGGAAGGATTCGCTGATCGCCTGCACCCGGTGCCGGAGGATGTCCTGGAACCGGATCAGCAACGGGAACTTCAGTCCACGCCCTTTGGCCTCCCCCAGGATGTCGGTGATATCGACCGACGCCCCCTTGTCGTGCAACGGCCGGGCCACCACGTGCCCCTCGTCGTTGATGTCGAAGTAACCCGCCCCCCAGCGGTCGATGTTGTACAGGGAACGGGCCTCCCCGACGCTCCACGCTGGAGCACCAGACGAAGATTCACTCATTGAAGAAGAGACTTCTGCGGGTGCGGGTGCAAAACGCCGGCGACTATATCCGGCCGCGCTTTGAATGCAATGCACGCCGGGTGAAATCTGCCGGAAATTTTCCCCTGGTTCGCCGGTTTCCCTGATTTCGTCGGATTGAGGTTTCCGCTTCGCTTCCGGTGTCATGCGCGACGTTCCGCTTCATCAAGTGGTCGAGGCCTGCGACCGCGTCCTCAAGGTCACCGAGTTCAAGGACTGGGACGGCGCCGTCAATGGTCTCCAGGTCCAAAACTCAGGCCGGGTTGCCCGAATCGCGGCGACGGTCGATGCCCGCCTCGCCACCGTCCGCCTCGCCGCCGAGGCCGGCGCCCAGTTGCTTATCGTCCATCACGGACTTTTCTGGAGCCCCACCCATCCGTGGACAGGTCCGAGATACGACCTGATCCGGCTGTTGCTCGACCACGACATCGCCGTCTACAGCTCCCATCTGCCGCTCGACGCCCATCCCGTCCTCGGAAACAGCGCCATCCTCCTGCGCCGGCTCGGCGGCACGCGGCTTCGACCCTTCTTCGAAGCCAAGGGTCAGACCATCGGTTTCCGCACGACACTCCCCACCGCACGTTCCCGGCTTCTCGAACGCCTCGCCCAGGCCACCGGCGCGTCGCCCGTTCTTCTACCCGGCGGCCCGGAAGTCTGCCGCCACATTGGCGTCGTCACCGGCGGCGCCGGCGCGGAGATCCGCGACGCGGCGCGGGCTGGCGTCGACACGTTCATCACCGGCGAGGGCCCCCATTGGACCGCGGCCCTCGCCGACGAATTGGGGATCAACGTCCTCTACGCCGGCCATTACGCCACCGAGACGTTCGGAGTCCGGGCGCTCGCCGAAATGCTCTCGAAGCGCTTCCGCATCCCCTGGCAGTTCCTCGACCTCCCCACCGGGCTGTGAGGCCCCGAATCGTCGCGCAAGCAAGTCACCACGAAGGCGCGAAGATCACGAAGAGTTTCCACGATTCGCGAATCGCGAGTTTGGGCCATGAACCGGGCCTTTTGGAGTGCCGTGCTCCGCACCGCTTTGGAAGGGCTCGGAATGCCCGGGCGCTCTGCGTCGATCCAAAGCGGCGCCGAGCGCCGCACTCCATAGGGGGACGGTTCATGGGTCATGGGTAGGGCGCGCTTCTTCCGTTATCCGACCTGTGGCGCGGGCGAACACGTACTGGTTCGAGGTCCGTCCCCCCAGCTTCGACCACACCCAGTCGAGCAGGTAGAACACGCCCACCACCGGGAGGCTCTTGAGATTCAGGAATTCCCAGAACGACCGGCCCCGTTCGATGGAATCCAGCCCCAGCGCATTGCGAAAGCTGATGATCCAAAAGGCGATCGACGGCGTGCAGCCCTGTCGTTCGATCTCGTAGCCGCTCTCGCGAAGCACCCGCGCCAGCGATTCGAGGGTGAACAGGTGGAAGTGGCGCGGAATGTGGTACCCGCCCCAGAAACGCCCACGGAAGAGCCGGTAGTCCCAACCTCCAAGATTCGGTGTGTCGATGACCAGGACACCTCCCGGCGCCAGTTTGGCGGCGACGAGGCGGAGCGCGGCGCGTGGATCCCGCAGGTGCTCGATCAACTGGCGCATGATGATGACGTCGTGCCCGCCGTCCCTCAGCGCGGAAACATCGGTCTCCACATTGCCCGTCACACAACGCAAGCCGGCGGCTTCCGCCTGCTTCAGAACCGCGGCGTCGAACTGGAAGTCCAGGCAGATCCCTTCGACGACCTCCTTCCGGCCACGTGAAAACACTTCGCGCAGCTTGATCAGACGGGTGAGGTTGCCGCCCCCGATGTCCACGATGGAACGGACTTCGCGCGAACCCAGGTCCCGCCGGAGGCGCTCGGCGTCCTTGACCATCTTGGCCTCCACGACCGGCCCCTCCATGTAGATGGGCGATCGCGGATTGACCGTGTAGTACCAGGCCGGATAGAGGGCCGCGACCTCGGACACGGCGGGAATCGGATGGATGGACACGTGCCCGCAGGCATCACACGCGACAAGCGTCCATTCCCCGGCGCGGCAGCGGTATTCGAAGTCGGGAGCCCGAACCACCGGCGTGGCCCCGCGATGGCCGCAGACGAGGCAGGTGGAAAACTTCGGGTCCGCATCCGACGGACGTGAGGCGCGGGATCCGACGGAGCCCGCGCCCGCTCCAACGCCGGCACCCGCCGAGTCGTGCCGGTCGTTCGTCCTCACTTGAGGTACTTGTCGAGGGGCGGCTCGAGCAGATCCTTCACGTCCGCGTCGTTCATGTTGGCCTGGGTGACCAGGGTGACGCCGGTGTCGATGCGTCGGGGAACGGGTTCGCCCTTGAGATGCTTCACCAGGGTGAGGACGCCTTCGTACCCCATCTTGAGCGGATTCTGGACCACAAGACCCTGGATGTCGCCGGCCCGCAGATCCGCCACCGCCTGGGCGCCGGTATCGAACCCGATCATCTTCACCTTGCCCCCGGCGAGACCCAGGTCCCGCAGGGCCTTCGCCATGCCGACCGTCACCGACTCGTTGGGACAGAACACGCCGTTCACCTCCCGGCCAAACCGGTTCAGAAGATTCTGTGCCGCCTGGTAGGACGTTTCACGGGTCGCGCCCGCGTACTGGTCGCTCGAAATCACCTTGATCCCTGGGAACTTCTGGATCGCGTCGAGGAACCCGGCCTCGCGCGCCTCGGTGCTGGCCGACCCGACGGCGTATCTCAGGAGGATGACGTTCCCTTTTTCTCCGATGAGCTTCGCCAGGTGTTCGCCCCCGAGTTGGCCCCCGCGGAGATTGTCCGTCGCGACAAAGCTGGCGTACTTCTCGGTCTTGAGATCCGAGTCGATGATCACCACGGGAATCCCGGACCCCACGGTGGTCTCGACCGGAGCCACGAGCGCCTGGGAATCCAGGGGAGCCAGGACGATCCCCGACACGCGTCGGCTGGTGAAATTCTCGACGACCTGGATCTGCTGGTCCCGGTCGTCCTCCCGAAGCGGCCCCTTCCAGAACACCTCGACCTTCGTTCCCGCGGCGTTGAGTTCCTGCTCGGCGCGGCGGGCGCCCGCCTCGATCGATCGCCAGAACTCGTGAATGGTCCCCTTGGGAATCACCGCCACCGTGAGGCCCGCCGCGCCGGCCCCGCCCTTGGCGGCAGCGTCACCCGTCCCAGGGGCCGCGGCACCTCCCGCGCCGGCTCCGCTCCCACTTCCGCTTCCGCCTCCATCGCCACATCCCGCGAGCAACGCAGCGACGACACAAGATCCCAGGACCCGGCAAAGTGGCTTCATGGGGGGGACGGTAGGGAATCCGAAGCCCGGGTTTCAACGGCAAGTTGGCCCGATCCCGTTTCCGATTCCGCCCCCACCGCCGATCCGGCTGGCAAGTTCGATCCCAGGTTCAGCGTCGCGCAGGGATGTTCCTGGCTCGTGTTCTCCAGCCGGACGTGGGTCGCGCCCAGGGATCGCAACCGGCCGCAAACCGCGTCGTACGCGAGCTCGGGGCGGTTGCAGTCCCGGCTCAGGTGCCCGAGGTAGATGTGCGACAGGGTCGAGGACACCACTTCCGCGGCGACATCGGCCGCGGCGTCGTTCGACAGGTGGCCGTGCCGGCTGAGGATCCGTTGTTTGGTGGACCAGGGACGTTTGATGTCCTGCTGGAGGAGTTTCAGGTCATGGTTCGCCTCCAGGACCAGCGCATGCGCCGGGCGCACCCGTTCCAGGACCAGCTTGGTCGCATGCCCGAGGTCCGTGAGGAAACCAACGTTGCCGCCGGCCGTCCGGAACAGAAACCCCACGGGATCCTGGGCGTCGTGCGGCACCGAGAACGTCTCGATCGTGACGTCACCGATCTCGAAGACCGCGCCGGTCTGGAAAAGAACGGACTTCAACCGGCATCCGAGCGAAGCCTCGGCCGCCTCCCGGGTCAGGCGGTTGCAGTACACCGGCACATCCAGTTTCCGGCTGATCACCCCGAGCCCCTGGATGTGGTCGCCGTGTTCGTGGGTCACGAGGATTCCGGTCAGGGTTTCCGGGCTCCGCCCGATACTCGCCAGCCGTTCCCGGATCTGTTTTCCGCTAAACCCGGCGTCGATGAGCAGGCGCGCGCCCGGTGTTTCCAGGTAGGCGCAATTGCCCCCACTGCCGCTGCCGAGGATCGTGAACTTCACGGACACGGACGAACCGTAGCGACCGTCCGGCATCCGGTCACCCCAGGAAGCGAATCGATCTCGCCTCCCCGCATCCGCTCCAACGCGTCAACTCCAGGGAAGCTTCACCGGCCAGGTCCCGCCCAACCGTTCCCACATCCACCAACCCGCGAGGAGCGCCGCGGCGACGGATCCGCCACCGAGGAAGCCAACGCGGTAGAACGCGCGCCGGCGGATAGCGTGAAACACGGGAAGCACCAGAAGCACGATCGCAAGCTGTCCCGCCTCGACACCCAGATTGAAACCCACCAACGCCTCGACCAGGTTCCCGCGCGGCAACCCCAGGTCCGCGAGCACGCTCGCGAATCCGAATCCGTGAACCAGCCCGAACCCGAAGGCCATGGTCCACGCCCGCTCCCGCAGGATCGGCGCCAGATTGTTCAGCGACGCGATCACGATCGAAAACGCGATCGCGGGTTCGACCCAACGCGACGGAAGGCTCACCCACCCCAACGCGGAAAGGCTCAGGGTGACCGAGTGCGCCAGCGTGAAGGCGGTCACGATCCGCACGACGTTCCAGAAGGCCTTCCAGAACTTCTCTTCGGGCGTCCAACGCCCCGCCTCGCGCTTTAGAACAGCCGGCAGGAGGAGAACGAGCAGGAACAGGACATGGTCATATCCCAGCCCGATGTGGTGAACGCCTTCCCAGAAGAACCCAGGCAGCGGATTCGCGGGCTCCGGCCCGGTCAGATCGAACTGAAGCTGGGTTTCCCGGGGATTGAAGATCCCCTGGTGGACCGTCTCCCCCTGTTCCACGACGATCAGCCCTCGATGCAGCGGATTGCTGTCGAAGAAGACGCGGTTCCCAACCCGAAGCACGCTCCCCGACCTCCCGCCCTCGCCGGAGACCTCCCACCGCAGCACCACATAGCCGCCGTTCGCCAACTGCTCGACCTGCACCGCCGAATCAAAGGACGGCCGAAGTCGCCGCCCGTCCCAGTCCAGGTCCAGGCGCGCCTTGGCGTAGTCCATCACCGCGTCCTTCCGCGCCTTGAGTTCGCCCCAGGTGATCTCGCCGTTCCCGTTGGCGTCCAGGCCGACCGCGAACTCGAGGTCGTGGAGCGCCAGGTGCCAGAGCCCCGTCAAGCGGGCGTCGCCGACGGTCACCCGGAGGTAGCTGTCGCTCGACTTGTGCGCCGCCGCCTTCGGCGCCAGCGCCAGGAGGCCCAGGACGACCCACCAGAACCCGAGGCCACCGCGCAGCCCTTTCATCGGGATGCCTCCCGCCCCGGAATCAGTCCATCCAACCGCGCGTCCTTCACATCCGTACGTTCCAACCACTCGGTCACCCGCCCCAACAACCCATCGGCGCCCGCGTAACGGGCCGCCTCCAGGATGAGCCAGACGTCGTCCAGGGTGCGACGAATCGCCCAGAGTGCTTCGGCCCGCTCCGCCGCCTTCCCACGATCGGGCCGGACACGAAGCCAGTACCGTAGCGAGTCCGGAAGCACCGACGCGTCCCCGCGCGCGCGCCGGTCGTCGAAATGCTTCTCCACCTGCCGCTGAAGCAGGGTTCGCCGTTCCAATTCCCCCGGGTCGGTGGTCGCCCGCCGGTTCCAGGCCTCCAGCAACAGAACCGCGAGTCCGTCGTGACCGGTCTCACCCTTCAACCGTTCCATCACCTCCTCGAACCGCCCCTGGCGCAGGCCGAGATCCGCCTCGAGCGCCAGGACCCGGACATCCCGCTTCCCCAATCGGCGCATCTCCGCGAACCGCGCTCCCGCGTCGTCCCATCGGCCCTGTTGCATCAGCAACTCGGCCAGCAGCGCCAACGCCGCGTACCGCTCCGCGACCGATCCTCCGCCGCCGGCACCGTCGGCGCCGTCGACGAGGAGCGATTCCAAAGAAGCCACCGTGGCCGCCAGACGCCCGGTCCAGCGATCGCACCTGGCACTCGCGAGGGTCGCCTCCCTCGGGCTCAATCCAGGCCGCCCCGCGTCGAGGGCGGCCCTAGCCCCGGCGAGGTCGCCGCGCGCCAGGCAGATCTCCATCCGCGCCGCGAGGGCCCCCGGGTGATCGGGATTCCCCGAAAGCACCGCGTCCAATTCCGCGAGCGCGCGATCCAATTCGAGAGTCATTCCGAAGACCGCGGACCGGGCGAGGCGGACGTCGTCGGGGGGCGAAATCTGATGCCACCAGGGAGCGAGAATGGACTGGGTATAACCGAGAAAACGGCCGTCGCCCTCGGTCCGCGCGGTTTCGAGATAACTCCGCGCCAGCGACACGGAATCCCGGAGGTTCTCCGGGTCGTCCGCCAAGGCCGCCCGTTCGCGGCGCAGGTCGGCGCTTCGCAGCCCGACGGGAAGCCGCTCGAGCACTTCGTCATCCGACGTTGGCGTGTACGGACCCTCCGCGGCGAAGCCGGCCCTGGGAAAAAGCATCGCCACGACGATCGACACGGCCACAGCCACGGCATGCCGTCGTTCCCCCCGGAGCTGTCGCGCCGACGCCATCGCCGGGTTCAGGGAGAATTCCAGAGTTCCTGGAGCCGCTCCAGCACGCGCAAGGATTCCCGATGAATCATCGGCGCCACCTGCGGCCCACCGGAATTGACCTCGCCGTAGGGCGCGTCCTTCCGCCCGTAGGTGAACGGCGCCCGCGTGTCCCACTGGGTCTTCGGCACCATGTAGCCGATTTCGTCGTTGGCGAGGTTGGCGACCACCTTCACCGATCCCCCCATCTTTTCCCGCAGCGGAGGCACCTCCACCGGCGTCCCCGGAAAATCGCCGCCCTCGGGCGCCTCGACGCCGCCGTCCACGATCTCCGGATAGATCTCCCCGGGCACGAGGAGCATCTCGAGATCGCCCACGCGGAGCACGCCCACCTCGGTGCGCGCGGCGCCGTCGAACCATCCGGGATGAATCAGCCCAAGAAGGATCGGATACTTGAAGGTCCCTTCGATCGGAACGAAGACCGACCGGGTCACGACCGACACCCGGTGATCGGCCATCGCTCGGACTCCAGGCCCGCGAAGCAGCGCCGCGGCCCGCAGGGCAAGGTTCTCACCCAGGGCCCGGGTCTTGCCGGTTCCGTTTTCCTTGTGCAGATCCCGGCCGTTGCGGTCCGGAACTTCCAGTCCCAAAGGCGTCATCAGCCCACCGACGGGCCCCTGTATAAACACACAGGTGCCCCCGAAACCCCGCAGGCCATTCTCCCCGTCGAGTCCCTGCTCCATCGCCAATCGGGCGAAATGCGGGAAGTCCGAGCTGATCAGCGGATTGTTCCCACCCATGGCTTCCGGGTGGTTCCCCCACGAAATCAGGGTGGCGATCGTCTCGTCCGTGCCCGCCCGCGCGAAGCGGGCGGCGCAGAGGGTCCGGTCGTGCACGTGGGGCATGCGCGAATCACGGACGAATCCCTGGGGCGGCAGGTCGGCGCTCACGACCGTGGCGTCCGCCGGCCGCAGGTTGTCGACCGCTTCCTTCACCGCCTCCTGGGCCTGTCGCATCACCCACGCCACATAGTCCGTATTGAACCGGGACCGCAGGGGCCGGTGGCTCCAGATTCCCATCGTGTCGGGGCTGTTGTGGGTGTGGGTCGCGCTGATCGCCACGTACCGCGCCTGGGGCACCGACGCCGCCAGCTC
>JBFWOK010000124.1:0-21997 GCA_050250555.1 Limisphaerales bacterium | reverse complement strand
TCCCGATCAAGCACGACAACGTTTCGGCGTGGGTCGAACGTCCTTTGCCCCTCGAACCGGACGACGAAGCCTTCCACCAGCGGCGCGAAGCCGCCATCGCCTCGCTCCGGGAAGAGATCAAGGCGGCCCGGAAGTCGGCGACCAACGAAGTGAAGGGCCTGGAAGCCCGCCTGAAGGACCTCGTCGCTTCGGTTCCCGCGCGCCCGATGGTCATGGCGCCGAGGGAAGCGACCAACGTCGTCGATATCGCCGTGCACCGGGGCGGTTCGGTTCACCGCTTGGGAGACATCGTGCCGCGGGGTTTTCTGGAAGTGGCCACCCCGGACGACCCCGAACTTCCCGGTCCGACCGAAAGTGGTCGTCGCGAACTGGCCGCCTGGATCGCGAGCCCCGACAACCCGCTGACCAGCCGGGTCTTCGTCAACCGGGTGTGGCTCTGGCTGATGGGACGCGGGCTGGTTCCGACCCCCGACAACTTCGGCACGACCGGGATGCCGCCGTCGCATCCGGACCTCCTCGACTGGCTCGCTTCCGCGTTCGCACGCGGTCCCTCCACGGTCCCTCCGCCGACCTCGATCCCCGAATCGCGGCAAGTTGAGGCCAGCACCATCTCCGCGATCCGCCCGTGGTCCCTCAAATCGCTGGTCCGAGAACTCGTCGTTTCGCGGACCTATCGGCTTCAAACGGAAGCCTCGAATCTTGCGAGGGACGTGGACCCCGAGAACCGGTTCTACTCCCACGCCCAGCGGAAGCGCCTGACCGCGGAGCAGCTTCGCGACGCCATGCTGGCCATCAGCGGCCAATTGAGGCTCGACCCGCCGGCGGGACCGGGCTTCCCAATAACTCGCGCGGCGGACTACGACTTCGTCGCGATCGAGCCCGTCCGCAGCGTCTATCTCCCGGTATTTCGGAATGCGCTCCCCGAGGTCTTCAACGTATTCGATTTTCCGCCAACCTCGATGGTCACCGGGGAGCGCTCCAAAAGCACCGTTCCGACCCAGGCCCTTTACCTGCTCAACGACCCGTTCGTCGCGGAGCAGGCTGAAGCGGCGGGCCAACGGCTTCTCGCGATGACGGAAGCAACCCCGCCGGCATCCGCGACTTTCGGTTCACCCGAACCGAGTACCGACGCCATCGCGCTGGTCTACCGGTGGACCCTCGGGCGCCTGCCCTCACCCCGCGAAGCCGCGACGCTCGAACGTCATCTGGCCGGCCAACTCGAACCCAGACGAGCCTGGACCGAGATCCTACACGCGCTCTACGCTTCCGCCGATTTTCGGCTCCTGAACTGACCGCCGTGAACCCGCCAGTCCCTATCCATTCAACGCCCGTTTCGCGCCGAGCCGCGCTCCAGTCGGCGGCGTGCGGATTCGGGTGGCTGGCCTTCGCCGGAGCCGGAGCGCGGGCCGTCGCGTCCACGACATCTTCCCTTCCCCGCCCCGAGCGGATTCCCGATGGCCTGCCCCATTTCCCCGCGCGCGCCAAACGGGTCATTTTCCTGTTCATGCAGGGCGGACCGTCGCAGGTCGACACGTTCGACCCGAAGCCGGCCCTGGCGAAGCACGACGGCACCCGGATGCCGTTCGACGACCCTCGGACCGTCGCGAACACGGGTGAACTCGGGACCGATCAGCGAGTGCTCAAGTCCCCGTGGAACTTCGCGCGGCACGGTCAGTGTGGGCATTGGGTCAGTGAACTTTTTCCCCACGTGGCGCAGCACTCGGATCGCCTTTGCGTCATCCGTTCGATGCAGACCGAAGGCGTCGCCCACGGCCCGGCGACGTTGTTTCTCCACTGTGGTGCCACCCAGATGATCCGCCCCAGCATGGGGGCCTGGCTGAGCTACGGACTGGGATCCGAGAGCCACAACCTGCCCGCCTTCGTGACCGTCGCTCCCTCCATGGGGAATGGCGGCGTGCGGAATTTCGGCAACGCCTTCCTTCCCGCCCAACACCAGGGCCTGCCCATCGGAATGGCCGGACAACCGGCCTCCCAACTCGCCATCCGCAATCTCGGCAACCCACGGAGTTCGCCGGCCGATCAACGGCGTCAATTCGAGCTCCTCCAGGAGTTGAACCACGCGCAGGCCCTCCGCCGCCCGGACGATGATCGTTTCGAGAGCATTCTTCAGTCGCATGAACTTGCCTGGCGCATGCAGCGGAACGCGCCCGAAGTCCTGGACACCGGCGGGGAATCCGCCGCGACCCTGGCGATGTACGGGGTGGGCGAAGCCGCGACGGACGATTTTGGCCGGCAATGCCTGATGGCTCGACGTCTCTGCGAGGCGGGTGTCCGCTTCGTGCAGGTCACGTACGGCGACAACACCGCCAACCCGCGCTGGGACCAGCACTCCGACCTTCCGAAACACGCCATCCATGCGCGGGCCGTCGACAAGCCCATCGCGGGTCTGCTGCAGGACCTGCATCAGCGAGGGCTGCTCGATGACACCCTGGTCTGGTGGGGAGGCGAATTCGGAAGGACGCCCTACGCCGAGAAAAACGGGACCGGCCGCGATCATAATCCCGGCGCCTTCACGGTCTGGCTCGCGGGCGCGGGTGTGAAGCCGGGGCACGTGCACGGCGTCACGGACGATTTCGGACATCTCGCGGTGGCGGGCAAGGTCCACATGCACGACCTCCATGCGACCATTCTCCACTTGCTCGGTCTGGACCACGAACGCCTGACCTACCGTTACGACGGCCGCGATTTCCGGCTGACCGACGTCCACGGCGAAGTGATCCGTGGAATCCTCTCGTAGCTTCCATCCGAACGGAGGAGGGGAAGGCCGGCGATCCCATCCCGCGACCTCCGGCGTCCGTCTTTCCCCTTCCCTTACGCAACGCGGTGACCGTCAGCCCAGCGCGTTGAAACGCGCGTAGGCCGCGTCCCAGGCGGCCGCCGGACCGGGATCGAACCGCCGCACCTCGAACGACTGCCTCACGACATCCCGCATGGCGCCGATCGACGGAAGCAATCCCAGGGCGAAAGCCTGGGTCAGCAGATTCCCGGCCGCGGTGGCTTCCACAGGCCCAGCCAGAACGGGAACCTGCAGCGCATCCGCCGCGAACTGGTTGAGCAGCGCGTTCTGGCTCCCACCCCCGACGATGTGCAGTCGCTCGATCCTCGACCCTGTGATCGTCTCCAACTGCTCCCGGGTCCGGCGGTAAAGCAGCGCCAGGCTCTCGAAGATGCACCGCAGCATCGCGCCGACGCCGGCCGGTTCGGGCTGCCCGTGTTCCACGCAATACCGGGCAATCCGTTCGGGCATTCCGTCCGGCGCCAGGAAGCACGAATCCGCCGGTTGGATCAGCGAAACGAACGCCGGCGCCGCCTCCGCAAGCCCTGCGAGGACTCCGTAGTCGCTCTCCTGGCCCGCGGACGCCCAAGCCCGCCGGCACTCCTGGACCAGCCAGAGACCGCTGATGTTTTTCAAGAGCCGGACCGTATTTCCAAGACCGATCTCGTTGGTGAAGTTCAGCTCGCGCGCCTTGTCGCTCAGGATCGGTCCGGGCCGCTCGACTCCCATCAGCGACCACGTCCCCGAACTCAGGTAAGCCCAGCCTTCACTCGCCGCCGGGACGCCCGCCACAGCCGCCGCGGTGTCATGGGAACACCCCGCCACCACCTCCACGCCGTTCAACCCAGTCTCCGCCACCAACTCAGCCCTCAACGGACCCAGCCGCGTTCCGGCGGGAACGATTTCCGGGAACAACCCCCCGGGAATCCCCAAGCGCCCAAGCAGTTCCTCGGACCAGCGGCCCGTCGTCGGGTTGTAGAGCATGCTGGTGCTCGCCAGCGTCACCTCGGCCTTCGCGCATCCCGAAAGGAAATGGTTGAAACCGTCGCCCACCATCAGCAGACGGGAAGCCGCCCTCAACCGCTCCGGATCCTCCGCCGCCAGCTGATACAGGGTGTTCAGCGGCATGAACTGAATCCCGCTCTCGGCGAAGATCTCCGCCCAAGGCACCCGCCGATGCGCGGCCTCGACGCCCCTCGCCGTTCGCGGATCGCGGTAGTGAAACGCCGGCTCCATCAGCGCGCCGTCCGAATCGAAGAGCAGGTAATCCACCCCCCAGGAATCGGTGCTGACACTCCGTATCGGCAGACCCAATCGACCCGCGATCGCCAGTCCGTGGCGCACCTCGCCCAGGATCCGCCGCATGTCCCAATGCAGGGAGTCGCCGACGCGAACCGCGCCGGTCGGAAACCGGTGCACCTCCTTCAGTGCCAGGAGGCCGTCGTTCAACGTGCCCAGCATGATCCGCCCGCTTTCCGCGCCGAGGTCGATCGCCAAATGATGCGAGGTCATCGATGTCAGCAACCCGCTCGTCGGGACGCCGTACCGTACCGCGGTGCCGCCGCGCGGGCCGTCACTCCGAAGGGTGCCCCGGGATTCAATCCAGAATCCGCGGATTGAACCACGGAAATCCCGGGAACCTCCGATTCGCGACGGCGAGTTCCGAATCGCCTCCTTCGACCCGCCGCGCTAAACCCACCCGGCATGGCGCGGCAACCTCATCGCATCGGGATCATCGGGGGCTCCGGTCTCTACCACATCGACGGACTCACCCACACCCGTTGGGTCCGGGTCAGCACGCCGTTCGGCCCACCCTCCGATCAGCTGCTCACCGGTCGCCTCGCCGGCCGTGAAGTCGTGTTTCTGCCCCGACACGGACGCGGGCACCGCCTCCTGCCGTCCGAACTCCCGCACCGCGCCAACATCTGGGCGATGAAGAACCTCGGCGTCGCCTGGATCCTCAGCGTCAGCGCCGTCGGGTCGCTTCAAAAGAAGTACCGCCCACGCGACATCGTCTTCATCGATCAGTTCCTCGACCGCACCAAGCAGTCCGCGGCCCATACATTCTTCGGCCGTGGGATCGTGGCCCACGTCGGCTTCGGCCATCCGATCGCCGAAGAACTGCGGCAACTGCTCGTGGCCTCCGCGAAACGCCTGCGGCTTCGCGCCCACGACGGGGGAACCTACGTCTGCATGGAAGGCCCCGCCTTCAGCACGCTGGCCGAGTCCCTCGCCAACCGCGCGGCCGGCCACGACGTGATCGGGATGACCAACCTCGGTGAAGCCAAGTGCGCCCGCGAAGCGGAGATCGCCTACGCCTCGGCGGCGATGGTCACCGACTACGACTGCTGGAACGAGGATCACGACCACGTCACCGTCGAGATGATCGTCGCGAACCTCCACGCCAACGCCGACGCGGCCAAGCGGCTCGTCGCGGACGTCGTCCCGCACATTCCCGCCGAACCCAATTGGCCGGCGCACCGCGCGCTCGAAACCGCGATCCTGACGGATCGCAAGCTCTGGCCCGCGAAGACGCTCCGGGACCTGAAGCCGATTCTCGGTCGGTACGCCTGAGGGATCGATCAGGCACCCATCGATCGGACCACCGCGTCGCGTCCACTGTGACCCACGATCGTGACCCGTGTTCCGCGGTCGACCATTTCGCCCTCGGCGATCACGTCCAGGATTTCGTTCCCGAACTGCGCCTTGCCTCCCGGCCGCAGCACGGAAATCGCGACACCCTCGAGACCGATCTGTCCCGAACGTTCCCGGATTTGCAGGGCATCGGAGACCATGCCGCTCGCCGCCTGCGAGACGAGCACGTGATAGGCCGGGGTCTTCGGGAGGATCCAGCCGAGCGACAGGATACCCGCGGCGGACAAGAGAATCGCGAGGGAGAGATTGCGCACCGGCAGTTCCAAGGCCGGCAACGAAGGCATCATCGGCCCGCCGGGATACAGGTCGGTCGCCGCCATGAAGATGGAAACCAGCACCAGGAACGCCCCGGTGAGACCCATCGCCAGGGTGCCGGGAAACAGGAACAGCTCCAGCGCGATCAGGATCAGTCCCAGCACGAACACGGCGACCCACTCGATCCCCGACAGGCCCGCGATGTAGCCGCCGGCGAAGTAGAGGAGCAACGCCGCGACCGCGATCGATCCCGGCACCCCGAAACCCGGGGTCTTGAATTCCATGTAGATCCCGATCAACCCCAAGGCGAGCAACACGGGACTGATCGCGTTGAGCCAGAAACCGATCTGCTCCACTCCGGTCCGCTCGATCACCACCCTTTGCGCTCCGCCATAACCGAGCGCCTCCAGCAGGGCATCGAGGGAGGGGTAAGTGCCGGCCGACAACAGGGGCTTCGGCGGGGTTCCGTATTCACGCGCGGCTTCCAGGCTGGTCAGCGTCAGGATCTGGCCTTTCGGGTTGATGATGTTGCCGTCGATCACGAGCTCCTTGTTGCGATCGATCATCGCCTCCATGACATCGATGTTGTGCCCGTTGCGCTCCGCCTTCGTTCGAATCAGCGCCTTGATGCCCGAGGTCATCTTCGCCTCCACCGTCTCCGGCAATTCGACCGGCCCGCCTCCGGGAACCAGCATGATCGGAGCCGCCGCCCCGATCACCGCCTCCTCCGCCATGTAGATCTTCCGCGTCCCCACCGCGATGAAGGCCCCCGCCGAGAACGCCTTGCGATTCACGTAGGTCAACGTATCCCCGGGGAACTTCCCGATGATCTCGATGATCTCCTCGGTCACATCCACCCGACCGCCGTTGGTGTCCATGTCCAACACCAGCAGGTCGGCCTTCGCCTCCATCGCCTCCTTCACGCCGCGTCGCACGACGTAAGTCAGCGGCGGCATGATGTCGTCCCGGATCCCCAGCACATACACCGTGCGAGGCGGCGCCATCAGTTCCGCGTCGTTCGCGAGCACTGTTCCCCCGCCCGGCAGCCAGCCCGGGAGGACGACCATCGCCACCAGCCACACCCACGTCTTCATGGAGGCAGCATGATCCCCGTCCCGGCAGCCCGCAAGGGATCTGCCAGATTCCGGACCAACGCCTCCCATTCCTCATCCGTCGCCCGGATCCTCCCCCGGGCCGCGACCAGGTCCTCCGCCCGAACCGGGTACCAAGGGCGCCGACCCGAATCCTCCAGACCGCCCAGGTCGAAGCGCGACAGAACCGAATCCACGCGCTGTCGCAGTTCGCCGGCCGCCATTCCGGCCCGTGCCCCGGCGCAGATCCCCGCCGCCAGCGTCCCCAGCTCCCCGTGGTCCTTCGCCAGGAATCCCCCCTCCTCGCCCGCCCGCCCCAGCCGACGGGCCGTCTCCGAATAGATCACCACGCAAAAATAGAGCCGGGCGACCTCGGTGAACCCGTCGAAATCGCCCGCGCCAAGCCGCGCGTAGAGCGCGGACACGAACTGCTCCAGGGCCAGCAACTCGGATGCCGTCGCTTTCGCATGATCCTCCAGCGCCGCCTCGAATCGCGCCCGGTCGTCCCACGCCTTCCCGATCGCGCGTGCCAGGCGCTCGATCCCGAGCAGGGTCAGGGTGAAACCCGAAGACAGCATCGGATCCACGAAACCCGCCGCCGACGGGAGCAGCGCCCAGCCCGGCCCCGCCGCCGGTCCCGTCCGGAATCCGACTTGCCGCGCGTGCACGAACGGCGTCGACGGCTCGGAACCCACGAACTGCCGTCGGACGGTCGGCAGTTCGTCGAGCAGTCGATTCCAGGCCGGGGCGCCCTCCTCGAACCGGAACCGGCGCGCCACCGGTTCCACCGCGGCCACCCCGGCACTCGTGACGCCGTTGATAAAGCGCAGCACCCAGATCCACCCGCCCTCGAACACGTGATGCACCGCGGCGTCATCGACCGGGAACGGCGCGGATTCGAGGCCCTCATGCAGGGGAAGTCCGTCCAGGCGACCGACCCCGCGGAAATGGGCGTACAACGCCTCGGTGCGCGGCTGGTTGGGAAGCGCCTCCTCGACGAGCCCCAGCGATCGCACCAGGGGACCTCCGCGATTTCCGGCATCCACGACGAATCGGGCCGGAATCATGAGGTCCGCCCCGCGCCTTCTCCCCACGATCCGCGAGTTGCCGGCGCCGATCTCCACGGTCGTCACCTCGCAGTCGTCGACGTATTCAACGCCCTCGCGCACCGCCTCGCGCACCAGGAAATGATCGAAATCCGGGCGGTACCAGTGGGTGTCGGCGATCTCGTCCCTCGGACTGGCCGCGACGAGCAACTGATCGGAACGATCGGACCGCGCCTCGAAGGCTCGGCCAAACCGATGATGGTAGAACGCGAAGCCCCGCTTCAGTCCGCAGGCGACCTCCGGATGGGCCTTCCGCCAGGTGCCCCACTTGGCGAAAGGGATCAGGGCGTCGAGACCATGTCGCCGCGTCAATTCGAGCCACAGAAGGTCCGCGAGTGGCGTCGACGATTCACCGATCGCGAAGCGGGGATGGCGACCTCTTTCGATCAGGACCACCGACCTGCCGAGCCGGCGGGCGATGCAGGCCAGCAGGGACCCGCCGAAACCCGACCCCAGGATGGCGATGTCGACCATGCCCCACGCAGGCTGCCTACTTCTTCACTCCGCGCAGGAGTTCGTCGAACCAGTCGGCGAAAGTGACCAGGTCCTTGTCGATCCCGGGCCAGCCGTGTTCGCCGCCGGGGTTGACGATCACCTTGCACGTGGCGCCGACCTCCTTCGCCTTCTTCTCGAACAACTGGGCCTGGTACAGCGGCACCAGCGCGTCGGCATCCCCGTGTATGATCAGCGACGGCGCCGTCCTGGCCGTGATGAAGTACCAGGGTGAAATCTCGCGGCTGTATTCGGCCCGGCTCTCGGCGGTGTCGGAGCGTGGACCGAACGCCGGTTTGAACCCGGCGAGGCGACCGACGCCGCAGGCGTCCTCGCCGGGCGCACCCCAGTTCGCGAAGTCGACGGGAGGGAAGAAACAGGCAATGGCCTTCACGGCGCTGCTCTCGCGGTCCACGGGGTCCTTGGCTTCGGGGGAACCGGGCCCTCCCTGCGTGGCCAGCGTCAAGGAAAGGTGGCCGCCCGCGCTCGCGCCGAAAGCGCCGAGCGCCTCGGGTTTCACTCCCCACCGGGCCGACTCGTGCCGGATCCAGCGGACTGCCCGGTGCAGATCCTGCGTGATCTCGGGAATGATGAAGCGGGGCTGGGAACCGTGAACCACCGCGAAGACCGTGTAGCCGCGAGCCAGAAAGGGCTGGGCGAACGCGGGATTGATCGCCTGCTTGGACGAGAAGAACCCGCCGCTGACAATCAGGATCACGCCGTACCCGTTCTTCTCGCGCGGCTCGAAGACGTCGAGGGTCAGTGCCGTGCCGAACTTCCGTCCGTAGATCAGATCCTCGGTGCGCGTGTAGCCGGGCTTCTCCTGCGCCAGCGCCGCAGGTTGGAAGCCGTCGAGTCCGTGGAAGCACGCGGCGGCCAGGGCGAAGGCGACCAGCGAACGCGAAATCCACCGCCGTCGCCAGGAAACGAATGCTTTCGTTGAGGGCATGGCGCGGATGTAACTCCCCGCCCTTAACGGTGGCAAGGGGTCAGTCCCACGTCTTCTCGTGTGACGACGGTTTGATGGGCGTACTCCGATCTCGATGAGGTGGCGCGGGAACACGTCTTTTCCATGGTTCCCGTGTTGGATTCCCGCTTCACTTCCCTCCTTCGATGGCCATGACCAGAACCGCACTTCTTTTCGCGGGGCAGGGAGCGCAAGTGGTCGGGATGGGACGGGATCTTGCCGCCCAACATCCGACCGCGAAGGCTCTCTTCGACCGCGCCGACCAAATCCTCGGTTGCGACCTGTCGCGCATCGCCTTCGAGGGCCCTGAAGCCGAACTGACCAAGACCGAGTACGCCCAACCGGCGATCTACCTGGTGAGTTGGGTGGCGCTCGAACTCCTCCGCGCGCGGGTTCCGGACCTTCGCTTCGAGGCCACGGCGGGCCTTTCGCTCGGCGAATTCACCGCCTTGGCGGCGGCTGGCGCGCTTTCGTTCGAGGACGGGCTTCGGATCACCCGTTCGCGCGGACGTTTCATGCAGGAAGCCTGCGAGGCGACGCGGGGTGGCATGGCGGCGATCATTGGACTCGACGAGGAACCCACGCGCCGGGCCTGCGACGAGGCTGGCGTCGAGCTCGCGAACCTCAATTGTCCGGGGCAACTCGTGATCTCGGGGGAACTCGACCGAATCGCGAAAGCCTGCGAACTCGCGAAGGGGTTTGGCGCCAAGCGGGCGCTTCCATTGACGGTCGCCGGCGCCTACCACTCGCGGCTCATGGCCGGCGCGCAGCCCAGACTGGCGGCGGAACTCGCCGGAGTCGCGATCCAGGCACCGGCGATCCCGGTTGTCGCGAACGTGACAGCCCGCCCGCACGACGGTCCGCCCGCCCTCCAGGCGCTCCTCGTCCAACAAGTGTGCGCGCCGGTGCGTTGGGAGGCGTCCATCCGATTTCTGGTCGCCGAAGGCTTCAATCGATTCATCGAACTCGGTCCGGGCAAGGCGCTTTCCGGCTTCATGAAGCGCATCGCCCCGGAAGCCCAGATGCTGAACGTCGCCGACGCGGCCTCCCTGGAGGCGACGGTGGAAGCGCTTCGGAGTTCGCGAGCCTGACCGACGGAGAACCAGCGGGCGCGCGGGAGACACCAAGGCCAACCCAGGGAAACCGATGGATCTGCTGATCACCTGCGGTCCCGCGTGGGAGCCGCTCGACGGGATGCGTCGGCTGACCAACGCCTCCACCGGCCGGCTTGGGGCGGTCCTCGCCGACGCCTTCGCCGAGGCCGGCCATCGGGTCACCCTTTTCCGAGGCGACATGGCGACCGCTCCGTTGCCCAAAGCCGAGGTGGATGTGGTGCCCTTCGGGACCAATGACGACCTCGCGGAATGCTTGGCCGGTTGGCCCGAGAATTCGCGGGTCGACGCTGTTTTCCACGCCGCGGCCTTGTGTGATTTCAAGGCCGCGAAGGTCCGGGCCGACGATGGAACGGAGCTTTCGGCCCGCAAGCTTCCCACCCGCTCAGGAAGGCTCACGGTGGAACTGGATCCGGCGACCAAGGTCCTGCCGAGGCTGAGGGAATGGTTCCCGTTCGCGCGAATCGTGGGTTGGAAGTACGAACTCGACGGCGGACAAGAGCAGGCCCTGGCCGCCGCCTGGCGTCAATTGAAGGAGGCGGCGACGGACGCCTGCGTGCTGAACGGCGGGGCGTGGGGCGAGGGCTTCGCGCTGTGCGAACCGCCGGACCGGATTCATCCGTGCGTGGGCGCCGCCGAACTCACAGCCGCCCTGCTGGCGTGGCTGAGGCAAGAACCCGCCGTGAGTTGAAAAGCACCGCTCTCACGGAGGCGCGGAGACACGGAGCCCTGAGCGGCGAGAACGGGAGAAACATCCGGGTGGTGCCGCGAATCAACTTCTCAAACACTTCCATTTTATTCTCGCCACTCCTCCAACCTCACCCTCCGCATCACGCTGAGCGCGTCGCTTGGCTGCATCCGAACCATCTCCGTGCCTTGGCGTCTCCGTGAGAGACCTCGCATTCCGTCGATTGCCCGCGTCCCTCAACCGACCTTCGTCCACTTGCCGGACTTGGCGGATTTGTACATCGCTTCCATGGCCGTGACCCGGGCCGCGGCTTCGGAGGGGGTCACGAGGGGCTGACCGGGCATGCCGCGCACCGCGTTCACAAACTGATGGAGGGGGGCCTGGGGAGCGTCGGGCAGGTCGGTCCAGGGAGCGTTGCCCTTCGCGCCGGGGACGAGGTCGCTCTTGAACGTGAGTTTGCCGTCGACGATCGACGCGAAACCCTTGGTGCCACTGATCATGAACGTGACGGGATTGGCCACGTCGAGCCACCCGGCGGTGAGCGAACCCATCGCACCGTTGCTGAACTTGAGCATCGCCTGCCCCGCCTCATCGGTCTTGGGTCCGTACCGTTGGGTGACGACCCGGATGTCCGCGGACACGGAATCGATTCCGCCCAGGATCCACATCAGGATGTCCAGCGAGTGGGTGCCGAGGTCCCCGAATCCGCCGACGCCGGCCTGTTCGACATCGGCCATCCAGCGCCAGGAATTCGCGGGATCGTTGGGTTTTTCGTCGAACCACCCGCCCAGGGAGCCGCTGTGACAATTCCAGGCGGAAGCGCGGGTGATCGTGCCGAACGCCCCCTTCTCCACCTGTTCGCGCAGGAAGAGGTGCTTCGGGTCGGTCCGCATGAAATAGCCCGTTGTGAAATGGAGTTTCGCGGACTCGATCTCCCGGGCCATCGCGAGGCTCTCGGTGGCGGTGATCCCGAGCGGTTTCTCGACGAACATGTGTTTTCCGGCGCGGGCCGCGGCCCGGACCAGGGCGGGATGGCGGTCGGTTTCGGAACAGATGACAACCGCTTCGACCTGCGGATCCCTCCAGATGACCTCAAGATCCGAAACAACCTGCGCGCCCAACTCCTCGGCCCGTTTCTCCGAGCGCGCCTTCTGATGGTCCCAGACGTATTTCACGGTCACATCGGACCGGCCCTTGAGAAGGTTGACGAACCCGGGGGTGTGGATGTGGGCGCAACCGACGAAAGCCATCGTGGATTTCTCGCCCGCGGCCATCAGGCGGTGGCTGGCTCCCAGGGCGAGACCGGCGGCGGCGGTTTGGAGGAAGGTTCGGCGGGATGGGGAAGCGTTCATGGGGGATGGCTCGGGTCGTGATGGACCGATTGTGTTGGGAGGATCGTAGTCGGAACCTCGGGACGGGCCAGAGCTTTGTTGCAACGCCTGTCCTGCCGGCGGCCATTTCCGAATTGCAGGCGGTTCTTCGCGGTTGGAGTCCGTCACCAGGCAACCGGCACGCTCAGGACCTGTCCCGTGCGGGACGTGTAAAACACCTGGCGGCGGTCCCGGCCGAACTCGTGGACCATCTTGGTGATCTTGACGTCGTAGCAGCAGTACTCGGCGATTTCGAGCATCCGCCCTTCCTTGAACCACTTCAGCGCCTGCAGGCCATCGGCGGTCTTTTCGGTGCCGAGGGTCGCGGAGGCCACGGCGTCGAGCGTCAGGCGGTGGTTGAGGATCTTCTGGAGGTCGACGAGCAGATCGAGCGTGGGGATCTGGCTCATGTCGAGGACGGTGTACCCGTGGAGGACCTCGTAGTCGAAGCGCTGCTGGTTGAAGCCCACGACGAGATCCGCCCGGCGCAATTCCTCGATCAACTGGTCGACCTCGGACTCGGGATAGATGCGGTAGCCATTCCGCGCGGTGCTGAACGTGACGCCGAGGCTCATCCGCATGTCGCGAATGCGGTGCCATCCTCCCACCTCCTCGGCGGACCTCTGCGTTTCGAGATCGAAATAGACGATGTTCTTCACGGTGTGGTGCGGCGTCCGGGGCATGGTGGGAACCGGACTCCCGACATCACAAACCGAAAAAACGGCCGACGATTTCGCGCAAGACCTTTGCGGTCCGCCGCGCTAGCTTGCCGCGGCAGTCATCGCAAGAGCCCCATGGCGTCCGACGCACCCACCAACCGCCCATCGGAGGAGGACAGCAGGCTCAAGATCTACCTGCTGCCGAACCTTCTGACCGCTGGCAATCTGTTCTGCGGCTTCCTCGCCCTCACCCGAATCGTCGAAGCCGACCTGAGCGCGCCGGGGTGGGAGGGGGTCATCCGGCAGGCCCTCTTCTTCATCCTGCTCGCGTGCGTCTTCGACCTCCTCGACGGGCGGGTGGCCCGCATGGGGGGGTTCGAGAGCCCGTTCGGCCAGGAGTTCGATTCGCTCGCCGACGTCGTGTCCTTCGGAGTCGCACCCGCGTTTCTCGTCCATCGAATCGTGCTGGCCGACGTGTTCGTGAACCATCCCGAGATCGGCTGGTTCGTCGCGTCGATCTATCTGCTCTGCGGCGCGTTTCGTCTGGCCCGCTTCAATGTGCTCGCCACCTACGCGCCGTCGGGCGGATCCAAGGAATTCATCGGATTCCCCATCCCGGCGGCGGCGGCCATGGTCGCGTCTCTCACGCTGTTCATCCTTTGGCTCGAGGAGAAGGCCTTCACCCAGGGTTGGTGGCGCTTTCTCCTGCCCGTGATCCTCGTCCTTCTGTCCTTCATGATGGTCAGCCAGGTGCGCTACCCGACATTCAAGAACATCAACTGGCGGACCCAGACGCCCTTCATCAAGACGGTCATCATCATCGGCCTCGTCGGCGTCTTCCTCATCCTCTGGAAACGGGTCCTCCCCGTGGTCCTGCCCCTGATCTTCACCGCCTATTTGCTCTACGGCTTTATCCGGCCCCACATTTCCCGCCGCGTGCGCAAGGAACTGGAATACGAACACGAGGACGACGACGACGAGGAGGACCACCATCCGGACCCCACCAGGACGGGATCCGTGGAACCGAATCTCCCGGCCACCGGCGGCGACCGTGGGCCCGCCGCGTCATGAGGGAGTTCGCCGCGACGCTGGTCCCCTGGTTGGCGGGATTCGCGGCGGGTTATCTCGCCTGCATCCCCGTCGGTCCGGTCAACGTCTCCGTCATCAACGAGGGCGCCCGCCGCGGATTCCGTTACACGTTCTTCATCGGGCTCGGCGCGGTCCTCATGGAGATGGTCTACTCCGGCATCGCCTTTGCCGGATTCGCCCAGTTGTTCGCCTCCCCCATGATCCGCGCGATCATGGAACTGGTCAGCTTCGTCGTCGTGTCGGCGATCGGCATCCGGTACCTCAGGACCCGCGAGATGCCGGCCATGTCCCACACCGTCGAAGTGGTCGAACAGCGGCTCCATCCGCACACCGCGTTCATGACGGGCTTCGTCCGGGTCCTCGGCAATCCCGCCACCCTGCTCTTCTGGATTGCCTTCGCCGCGGCGTGCGTCGCCCACGAATGGGTCGAACAAACCTGGCCCGCCAAAATCGCCGTCGTCTCCGGAATCGGGATGGGCGCGCTGACCTGGTTCACCAAACTCGGTTACGCCGTCTCCCTCGGACACGGCCGATTTTCACCGAAGGTCCTCCTCCGCACCGCCCATGTCTCGGGGGCCCTCCTCCTCGCCGCCGGTCTTTTCATGGGGGGCCGCCTCGTGCTCGCCCTCGCCAAGCACCGCCAGAATCAGAGCGACGAACAGAAGTCCCACGTCCTCGACCGGGCCGAGGTCTCCCGGCCCGCGGATTGGATGGTCCCCTCAGTTGTTCAGTTCGCCGGGGCGACGTCGGGTTCCGCCAGCAACTTCTCGACCTTGCCCTCGAGATCGTCGCGCGCGGAGAGGTCGCGCAGGTTGCCCTTCTTGTCGATCAGCCACATCGACGGAATCGACGAGATGCCGAATCGCTGTCCCAGTTCGTTCTCCCAGCCCTTGCCGTCGAAATACTGGGGCCAGGTCATCCTCTCGCGCGCGACAAACGATTCGAGGGTCGCCTTGTTCTGGTCGAAACTGATCCCCACGATTTCGAATCCCTTCGGATGCAGCTTTTCGTAGGCGGCCTTGACGTTCGGAAGCTCCACGATGCACGGCTGGCACCAGGTCGCCCAGAAATCCACCAGAACCACCTTTCCCTTCATCGCGGTGAGATCGACCTGCCGGCCGTCGATGCTCGCGAATTGGACGTCCACCGGCTTGCCCACCCGATCCAACCGATCGAGCAGCCCCTGCGCCGCTTCACGGACCGATTCGGGAACATTGGTGCTGACCATGGACTGCGCCGTCGCGCGGGCGGCCTCGACGGGTCCGTCGGAGACGAGGCTCAGCAGCACCTGGTAGGGCTCCTCGCGGCCCGGAAAATCCTTGATCACCCCACGCACGGACTCGGCCATCGCGGCCTTCGCCTTTTCCTCGCCCTCGGTCGCCACCAGCATCTCCGCCGACCGCTGCGCGGACATCATCCGCAGGCCGAGCCGTTCGTCCTCGGGAAGGCTCGGATCGGACAACCGGTCCTTTTCGGCCTGCGCCAGCTTCGCGAGGGCGTTGGTGTGCCCCATCTTCACCGCGGCATCGAGCAGCTGGAATTCCTGCATCCGCGCATCGCCGGCGCGCGGATCCGTCCCGAACTGCGTGTAAAACGCCTTCGCCAGATCGGCGACCTTCTCGGCCGCGGCGCCTCGACTCTTCTGAAACTCGGCGATCTCCTCCTTCGAAGGCTGCCGGGTTCCCCACGATTCGGGCGGCTGGGGTGGTGTGCCAAACGCCTTCTCCAAGGCGGCCCACGCCTCATCGGCCGGTGTGGACGGCCCGGGAGGGGTCATCGGCGCGGCCGAATCCGGCATCACGAACGGCTTCTGACCCGCGCCCGATTCGCTGGGTGCCGTGACCGCCGTCGAGGGCTGGCCGCCGGATGCCCCGGCGTTCTCCTTTCCCGAATCGCCGCAACCGGCGAGCCAAAGCCCGAGGCCCGCCAGAACAGCGATCGCGGATCGCGCGGCCCGGTTTTGCCGCCGGTCTTGCTGCTGCTGTGGGTGAGCGGACGACGGATGGTGGCGGGCACGGAGACGGAGATCGGCCGCGGATCGGAGGGACGCGTGATTATTCATCGGAAATTGGGGATGGCGTTGCGACGGCCGACTTCAGTGCCGCGTGGCGGGCCAGCACACGCGAAACCCGCCAGCGGTGGAGGGGCGAGGCCAAGTCGCCTTCGCGCAGACCCCTGGGCGGGTGTTCGAGTGCGTGCCGGAGTGCCGCCGCGAGGGTTGCGAGGTCGTCAGGCGCGAATTCGACCGGCACAGTGGACTCTTCTTCGATCTCCGCGCAAGCCCGGGCGAAGCCCAGAAAAAACGGGCAGGGTTCGAGACAGGGGATCGCGCTTTTCAAGTCCGCGGCTTCCGGACCGATCCCGGCTGCCGTCCAGCAGCGCCGCCGAACACAGGAACCCACCCCGCACCCGGATGTCACCGCCGCCGCCAGCCCCTCCCCCCGCAGCCGGCTCAATATCTTCATCCGCCCCAGCTGCCGTTCGGCGACAGCGGCGAAATCCGCGGACACCCCCGGAGCGCCGGCCTCCCAAGCCCATGCATCCGCGATCGAACCCGGGTAGAGGATCTGGATCGCTTCCGAGAGTTCGGCGTCGCTCCGCGCCACGCATCCCCAGCCCGAGGACAGATTGGGCGCCCCCTTCAAAGGCCGGTACAACCCTTCCGCCGTCGATTCCGCCACTTCCCGCAGTCCACGGACTGGGATGGCTCGCAGCTGGGAGAAGGGCACGGATCGATCGGCGACGTGGCACACCTCGAAGCCTCCGTCCGCACCCGGCCCCTTCCGACGGCGGAGCAGGACCTGACCCCAAACCCGTTCCTCCGGGAAAGCGGCCGGGGCCAGAAAGTGGTCGAGATGCGGATGGGGAACGTCCGGCACGGGCGTTCGCAGCGTGGCGCCACGCGGAAGCGACCGTCAACCCCGCGCATCCGCCGTGGAAATGCGGTTGCACGGGCCCGGCGCGGGACCGGATAAACCGCGGATGCGGTACCTGTACGCGGCGTTGATCGGCATGGTGGGTGGCGTGGCCAGCGGCCTCTTCGGCGTTGGGGGCGGCATCATCATGGTTCCCGGGATGACCTTCCTCCTGAAATCGGACATGAAGATCGCCGTCGGCACGTCGCTCGCCGTCATCATCCCGACCGCCATCACCGGTGTCCTGAAGCACCATCAGTTGCGCCAGGTCGACTGGACCCTCGCCGCGACGCTCGCCCCGACGGCCATTCTCGGCGGACTCATCGGACCCTGGCTCACGACCCGGTTGGGATCCCCCGAACTCCAACGTCTCTTCGGCGGATTCCTCGTGCTGGTCGGCCTTCGTCTCCTGTTCCTGCCGAGGTGATCCACCCCCACCCGCCCGCCGCCCATCATCCACCTCCAACGATTCCGACCTCGACCTCGACTTCGACCTCGACCTCCACACGCATGCACTGGTTCGCCCTCCTGATCCTCGTCCTGATCGGCCTGCGGACGCTGACCCAAGCCTGGCTCGAATGGCTCAATCAGCGGCACGTCGAAGCCCACGCCGACGCCGTGCCTCCCGCGTTCAAGGACACCGTCGATCCAGAGACCTACCGGAAGACCGTGGACTACACGCTGGCCAAGATCCGCTTCGGCAAGATCGAACTCGCGTGGGGAACCCTGCTCACGATCGTCATCCTGTACTCCGGCATCCTTCCCGCGATCTGGTCCCGATGGATTCAGGTCGGCGGCACGGGTTCGTGGGCCTCCGCCGCCGGTCTGTTCCTCGTCGGAGTTCTCCTCGCCCTGCCCAGCCTTCCGCTCGATGCATGGTCCCAGTTCCGACTCGAGGAGCGCTTCGGGTTCAACACCACGACGCCCTCCACCTGGTGCCTCGACCGCTTGAAGTCGCTCGTGCTGGCCGCCCTGCTGGGAATCCCCCTGCTCGCCTTGCTCCTCCAGTGGGTGAAGTGGACGGGCGATTCGTGGTGGCTTTGGGCCTGGGCCACTTTTTTCGGGTTCCAGATCCTCATGCTCCTCCTCGCCCCGGTCCTCATCCTTCCGCGATTCAACAAATTCACGCCTCTTCCGGATGGGGCCCTGAAGGACCGCCTGATCGGGCTCGCCCAGAGGACCCGGTTCCAGGCGCGCGGAATCGAGGTGATGGATGGAAGCAAACGATCCCGTCATTCGAACGCGTTCTTCACCGGCATGGGGCGGTTCCGGAAAATCGTCCTCTTCGACACCCTGATTTCCCAATTGGGCGATGAGGAGCTTGAAGCCGTTCTGGCCCACGAGATCGGGCATTTCCGTCTCCGCCACATCCCCAAGATGTTCGCGGGTTCCGCGGTGATGACCCTGTTGGGATTCGCGGCCATTGGCTGGCTCGCCCGGCAGCCGTGGTTTTTCCAGGCGTTCGGCTTCGAGACGCCCTCGGTGCCCGTGGCGTTGCTCCTGTTCGCCCTGCTGGCCGATGTCGCCACATTCTGGTTCACGCCCCTGAGCCACCTTCTCTCGCGAAAGTTCGAGTACCAGGCCGATGCGTTCGCGGCCGAAGCCATGGGGTCCGAACAACCCCTCATCCGCGCCCTGCGCAAGCTCTCGGAGAAGAACCTCTCAAACCTCACCCCCCATCCCGCGTACAGCGGCTTCTACTATTCGCATCCCACCCTGCTCGAACGCGAAACGGCCCTGGCTCGCGGCGCGGCTGCCGGCGCGACGGGGTGAGGGGCGGGGGAATGAGGCATCCGTTCGGACCCCTGCGACCCATGGGAAACATAAGCGTTGCTTTTTCACGGTCGCGCCATGTTCCCATGAATGCTGATTGATTTCGGCGGGCGCCTGCCCCACCCTGACGGCGTGGAATTAGAGAGTGTGTTTGTAACAGTCAATGCGGCGGAAGCTCAGCTGATTCGATCCCGCCTCGCCGCAGCCGGCCTCAACCCGGAGGTTGATCCCGAGATTGATCCCATGAGCATCGAAGGGTTCACCCTTCCCGGGGGTGGCATTCAGATCAAGGTTCCGGCGAGTCAGGCCGAGGAAGCACGGGCGATTTTGGCGGCGGGCGAGAAGGCCGAGGGATGAAGGGCGCGCGCGAACGCCTCTTCGACCGGCTGTCGACTGAACTGGCTGCGGGCGGGCTTCGCCGCGACGAGGCCACGAGGAAGGCGCACGCCGGCGACAAGTGGTTTGCCGCGCAGGTGCCCGAGGCGGTCGCATTCCCGCGGAACACGGCCGAGGTTTCGAAAATCCTGCGCTTCGCCACCCGCCACGGAATTCCCGTGACCCCTCGGGGAGCGGGCCACGGCTATGTGGGCGGCTGCGTCCCGAATCGCGGCGGCTTGGTTCTCGCCCTCGACCACCTCAAGCGCATCAAGGAAATCAGCCGGGCCGACTTCGTCGCGATCGTGGAACCCGGCGTCCGGACCCTGGACCTCCAGGAGGCGGCCGACCGGTTGGGACTTTTTTATCCACCGGACCCCGCGAGCCGGGCGGATTGCAGCCTCGGCGGCAATATCGCGACCAACGCCGGAGGCCCCCGGTGCCTGAAATACGGGGTCACCCGGGATTATGTGCTGGGCCTCGAGGTGGTGCTTCCCGACGGCACCGTCACCCGGCTCGGCAGCCGGACCCACAAGAACAAGACCGGCTTCGAGCTGGCCCGCCTCTTCGTCGGCAGCGAAGGCCTGCTTGGGGTCGTCACCGAGGCCACGCTCAAACTTCTTCCCCGCCCCCCGTGGCGGGCCGCCGTCGCCGTCGGACTGGGCTCCATGCGCGACGCGGCGCGAATGCTCCGTGAGATTTTCGCGGCGGGATTCCTGCCGTGCGCGCTCGAGATCGCCGACCGTTTCACCCTGGCGGCGGCGCGCAAGCGGACCGGGGACGACCGGCTCGCGGGATGCGGCGCCGTCGTGATCACCGAACTCGACGGACACGAAGCCTCGGTCCGGGGCGAACTCAAAGCCTTGAGCCGGATCCTCGACGCGTCGAAGCCGAGGTTCGTCCAGCAGGCGCTCGGTGCGGAAGCGACGGAGAATCTCTGGAAGCTCCGGCGCGAATTCTCTTACGCGCTGCGCGACACCGGCCTGACGAAAATGAACGAGGACGTCGTCGTGCCCCGGGGTCGGCTCGAAGCCCTGTTCCGCCTCGGCGCGCGGATCCAGAAGCGCCACAAACTGCCGGTCGCCTGCTTCGGCCACGCGGGCGACGGCAACATCCACGTCAACATCATGGTCGACGAATCCGCGCCCGGCATCGCCGCGCGGCGCGATGCCGCCCTCGACGAGCTGTTCGAAGGCGTTCTGGCGCTGGACGGCGTCATCACGGGCGAACACGGCGTGGGTCTAGCCAAGAAGCGCTGGTGGCCCCAGGCCATTCCCCCGGAAGTCCGCCAACTCCACGCGCGCATCAAGACCGCCCTGGATCCCCGCGGCATCCTCAACCCCGGCAAATTCGTCGGTTCCGCACCCTGATTGGATTTTCCCCGACATGGAGAAGTTATGAAAAAAGACGGTCGATCGAAGTCAACGAAGCTCCCACGCACGCCAGGCGCCCCTCCCACGACAACCTCCCTGGAACCCAACCGCATCGCGGGCGCCGGCATCACCGACGCCGCGGTGCGCAAAGCCACCGGCCTCGGATGGGGCGACTGGTACTCCTACCTCGACTCCGAAGGCGCCCGTGAAAAAACCCACCCGCAGATCGTCGCCGTCGTCGCCCGCCGCGAACCAAGCGATTGGTGGCAGCAAATGATCACGGTCGCCTACGAACAGGCGCGGGGACTCCGGGAGAAACACCAAAAGGACGACGGATTCGCCGCCAACGCCGGGAAGACCATCCAGGCCGGCATCATGCGGCTCTTCGCCGCCTGGACCAACGACGAGATCCGGTCCACGTGGCTCGATTCCACCGGCTGGAATCTCCGCAAGGTCGTCCCCTACAAGACCCTGCGAATCACTTGGAAGGACGGCCACAGCCATGTGGAAGTTTTCTTCTGGCCGCGGACCGAAACGAAAACCCTCGTCCAGGTGCAGCACACGAAGCTGGGAAGTCCCGATGAAGTCCAGCGATTGAAGGCGTTCTGGGGGGTCGCCCTCGAACGACTCCGCGAGACCGTGGAGAACACCAACCAACCCCACTCTCTCGCCGCTTAGCCGCGTGCGCGGCCCACGCACAAAGCATCACTTCATCGTTGCACCCCCGGGACGGGCTCCTTTATGGGAGGGGCTCCGAAAGCGAACGCATCACTTCAACCAGGACGACCCATGGCCAATCCCTGCTACCACGCCTCGATCGAGGGCGCCCAACACGGCGCCAAAAGCCTCCCCGATTTCCTCGATTACGCGAAGCGAGCGGGAGCCGCCGGCGCCCAGCCGAGCAATTACATGCTCCAGGGCGGCAAGCTCTTCCAGAGCGCCAAAGCCATTCGCGACGCCTTCGATTCGCGGGGCATGTCCCTCGACGGCATCTCCGCCCACTGCCCGTTCTGGGTCCACACCAGCGCCTGGACCGGCACCAAGTCCGGCCACGCCTTCATCCCCCCCGACGTCCAACGCCTCTCCCCCGAAAAGATCGAAAAATGGGCGGAGAATTACCTGCTCAAGCTGTTCGATCTCGCCGCGGAACTGAAAATCCGCGTGCTTCCCATGTTCTGGGGGGTCGCTTTCGGCTGGGAAATCGCCACCGGCTATCCGTGGGGCTTCTGGCAGGGACCCGGCTACGACCTGATCGAGGAAGGCAAGGAACGCTTCGTCAA